>JAITIQ010000014.1 GCA_031279425.1 Accumulibacter sp. | reverse complement strand
GCGAGGCCCAGGAGCGCCGCGCCGGGCAGGAGGATAAAGAGCGGAGCGACGCGGACTGGCAGGGCGAGATAGAGCGCCCAGGGCAAGACGGCGAGCGGCGCGAGGCTCGCCCGCGCGCGGTGATGGACGAAGCCCGATTCGCGTCCCGCGCCGAAGCGCCGCACGTCCCGGCGCGCCAGGCCGTCGACCAGGCCCGTGAGGCCCGCCAGCAGGAAGAGCGGCAGACTCAAGAGCAGCACCAGCAGGCGCGCCAGGAAGACCAGCGCGACATAGGCCGCGGCGATCACATAGGTCTCCGCGCGCGCGTAAGCCCGCCCCAGATGCTCGCGGAAGCTCCGCGCCCGTATCGGCTTGTTGGCCTCACCGGAAACCTCCCGCCGCCACGCTTCCAGTCCGCTCTTCACGAACAGCCATTCGTGCGCCTGCCCGACCGCTTTCCGGGCCATGGTTCCCGGTTCGCTGACCAGCGCGCTTTGCCGGAAATGCTCCGAGAACTGCCCCAGCTCGTAGTCCAGCATCTCCCGCGCGTGTCCTTCCCCCTGTTCGGGCCAGAAGAAGGCGATGCCGAGGCACTCGATGACGATCGACAGGAGCAATGACCCGCAGAGCACGCCGAAGAGATGGAACGGCAGCAGCACGAGACGCGCCGCGAGACTCAGGCGCGCGGGCGGCGGCGTGCCCGCCGGATCGCTCATGATTCCAGAGGACAGAGGACAGGGTTCAGAAGACAGTAATTTTGCGGCGGCGGAGCCGCCGGTAACGGACTGTCCTCCGTCCTCTGTCCTCTGTCTTCTGCCCCCCCCTGAAATCGCGGTTTCCAGGTTCAGGACAGGTTTATTGCGCTGGTTGCCGCCTGATGGAAAAACCGCCATAATCCTGCCCGCTTCTGTATCAATCGCTTCCGGCCATACGGAGGGAAACTGGGCGCGGGCCGCAGCAGAATTCGCGTTACGCGAGAAAGGATTGGGCGTGGAAATCTATAAAGCAGATGTAATCATCGTGGGAGGGGGCGGAGCCGGTCTGCGCGCGGCCATCGCGGTCGCCGAATCCGAACCGTCGCTGAAGATCGCGCTGGTCTCGAAAGTCTATCCGATGCGCAGCCATACCGTTTCGGCCGAGGGCGGCGCGGCGGGCGTCAAGCGCCCGGACGACAGCCTCGAATATCACTTCCACGACACTGTCGGCGGCGGTGATTGGCTCTGTGAGCAGGATGTCGTCGAGTATTTCGTCGAGCAGGCGCCGATCGAACTGACCCGTATCGAACATTGGGGATGCCCATGGAGCCGCGCGGCCGACGGCCACGTCAACGTGCGCCCGTTCGGCGGCATGAAGATCCAGCGCACCTGGTTCGCCGCCGACAAGTCCGGCTTCCACATCCTGCACACCTTGTTCCAGACCTCGATCAAATATCCGTCGATCAAACGTTTCGACGAATACTTCTGCGTCGACCTGCTCGAAGAGGACGGGCGCTGCCAGGGCGTCGTCGCCATCGAGATGGCCACCGGCGAATTCACCATGATCGAGGGCAAGACGGTCATCCTGGCCACCGGTGGCGCGGGGCGCGTCTTCCGCGAGAGCACCCTGGGCGGCATCGTCACCGGCGACGGCATGGCGCTTGCCTTCCGTCACGGCGTGGCCTTGCGCGACATGGAATTCATGCAGTACCACCCGACCTGCATGCCGATCACCGGCCTTTTGTTTACCGAAGCCTGCCGCGGCGAGGGCGGCTATCTGGTCAACAAGGACGGCTATCGCTATCTGCAGGACTACGGTCTCGGCCCCCTGCAGGACAAGCCGAAGAACAAGTACATGGAACTCGGCCCGCGCGACCGCCTGAGCCAGGCGTTCTGGCACGAGCAGCAGAAGGGCCGCACCATCGAGCATCCGGTGTTCGGATCGGTCGTCCATCTCGATATGCGCCACCTGGGCGAAGCCTACCTGCGCGAGCGCCTGCCGCTGATCTACGAGATGGCCGAGACCTTCATGGGCATCGATCCGGCCAAGGACCCGATCCCGGTGCGTCCGGGCATTCACTACACGATGGGCGGCATCAAGGTCGACGGCAAATGCGAGACCTCGCTGCCCGGCCTCTATGCCATTGGCGAATGCGCCAGTGTCGGCATCCACGGCGCCAACCGTCTCGGTTCGAACTCGCTGACCGAACTCCTGGTCTTCGGCAAGCAGGCCGGCGACGAAGCGGCGGCCCGCGCCAGGTCCGTCGCGCCGGGCAATTCGGCCAGCCTGCAAAAGCAGGCCGAAGCCGCCGAGGAGCGCGTCCTGGCGCTGAAGAACAAGACCGGCACCGAGCGCATATCGGCAATCCGCAAGGAAATGGTCAAGAGCATGGAGGACGGCTGCGGCATCTACCGCCTCGAAGAAACGATGCGGCAGACCTGCGACAAACTGGCCGAATTGCGCGAGCGCTTCAAGAACATCAGCCTCGACGACAAGACCAGCGTCTGGAACACCGAGTGGTTGAACGCCATCGAGCTCGATTACCAGCTCGACGTGGCGCAGTCGATGGCCCATTCGGCGATCGAGCGCAGGGAATCGCGCGGCGCGCATCAGCGGCTGGACGGTCCCGACGGCGCCTACACCCAGCGTGACGACGTCAATTTCCTGAAGCACTCGGAAGCCTACTACGTGCCGGACAGCGCGCCGCGCATCGATTACGGCGACGTGAAGATCACCAAGTCCCCGCCGGCTGCCCGCGTCTATGGCGCCGCCGGAGAACAAGCGGACGCGGAAAGGAACGCATCCCATGTCTGAACAGAAAATCATTGAAATCGAGATCCTGCGCTACCTTCCGGAGTCGGATCAGGAGCCTCGTTCCGAAATCTACAAGGTGCCTTTCACCGATGACATGTCGGTGCTGCAGGGCGTGCAATACATCAAGGACAATTTCGACGGTTCGCTGACTTTCCGCTGGTCCTGCCGGATGGCCATCTGCGGCAGCTGCGGCATGATGATCAACGGTATTCCGAAACTGGCCTGCGAGAACTTCATCCGCGACTACTACCCGAAGCGCATCACCGTCGAGGCGCTCAACAACTTCCCGATCGAGAAGGATCTGGTCGTCGATCTTTCCGGCTTCATCGAGAAGCTGGAAGCGATTCAGCCGTACATCATCCCGAAGGAGCCGCGCACCGTGGAACAGGGCGAATACATCCAGACGCCCGCGCAGTTTTCCGAGTACATCCAGTTCACTTCCTGCATCAACTGCACGCTGTGTTATGCGGCGTGTCCCCAGGTCGGCCTCGATCCCGATTTCATCGGGCCGGGCGCCATGGCGCTCCTGTACCGCTACAACAGGGATTCGCGCGACGGGGGCGAGGCGCAGCGGATGGAGGTCGCCGCCTCGACGGAAGGCGTTTTCGTCTGCGGCGCCACCGGCTACTGTTCCGAAGTCTGTCCGAAGAAAGTCGATCCGGGCAACGCGGTCAACGTCAACAAGATCAATGCAGCGAAGGACTACTTCCTGCGTTTCCTGTCGCCGAAAGGGGGTGCCAAGTGAGCAAGCGTCGTCCGTATGTCCGCTCGAAGAGCGGATGGTGGAAGAAGGACCCGTACTACGTCGAGTACATGGTCCACGAGAGCACGGCCCTGTTCGTCGCCGCCTATGCGATCGTGCTGACCATCGGCACGGTCTGCCTGGCCGCGGGGGAAGCGGCCTGGAACGGCTATCTGGAGGCCATGAAAAGCCCCTTGTCGATCATTTTCCACTTGATCCTGCTGGCGGCCATCGTCTACCACGCCTTCACGTGGTTCAAGCTTTTCCCGCTGACCACGCCTCCCGTGGTCCTGGGCGGCAAGAAGCTGGAGCCCGAGCTCATCGTCCGCGGCGGCTGGGTGGTGGCCGTTGGCGTGGCGGTCGTGTCGTTCGTCATCGTCTGGGGGCTGGCATGAAAACTTATAAACGTTCCAACGCCCCCATCTTCTGGCTGCTGTTCGGCGCCGGCGGCATGATGGCCGCCCTGTTCGGGCCGATCATGGTGTTCATCACCGGGATTGCCGTGCCCATCGGTCTGCTGCTTCCCGCCGATGCGATGAGCTATCCGAAGATGCTGGCTTTCGCGCAGAATTTCATTGGCAAAGGCTTCCTCTTCGTGGCCATCTTCCTCTTTGCCTGGCATTCCGCGCACCGCATCTTCCATTCGCTGCACGATGTCGGCATCCATCGCGGCGTGCTCGCCAAGGCGCTGACCTACGGCGTGGCGGCTGTGGTGACCGTGATCGCCGCGGTCAACCTGTGGGTGATCGGCTTCTGAATCAGCATTCGTAGTGGGTTGGGGAAGTGCCGTTCCGTTCGTGAATCTTCGTGGCACCGCAAGGTGATTCAAGGCGGAACAAGCGGGAGAAAACCGGTGGGAGCCATGCAAAACCACACAATACGGCTCTCACCGTTTCCGCTTCGGCATCACAGGCTCAGGCTCCGGTCGCCGGCTGAAAATCCCTGAAGCGTTCCGGCAATCCCCTTGCCGAGTGCCATTACCTTGAAGAGCTCGCCCATTTCCGCCGGCGAAACGAGTTTGTGGACGGCCCGCGCCTGCGGCAGGTGGCGCTTCGAGTCCTCATACGGGATGCGGGCGAGGACGTCCGCGACCCCCGTGTTCACCAGAAACGCGGCCTGCGTCGTGTAGCCGAGGAGATCGAGTCCGGCCCCGTGCGCGGCTTCGGTGATCGCCGTGAAGTCGACGTGGGCGGTGATGTCCTGCAGGCCCGGCAGGAAAAAGGGATCGTCATGCGCGCGGTGGCGGTAATGGCACATCAGCGTGCCACTCGAGCGCTGCGGATGATAGAACTCGTGGCGCGGAAAACCGTAATCGACGAGCAACAGCGCGCCGCGGGCCAGAATGCCGCCCCAGGTCGCCGTCCAGTCGGCGGCCGCCAGGCCAATCTCGCTCAAGTATCCCGCGGGCAGCGGATATTCCGCCGCGATCCTCCGCGCGTGTTCGAGGACGCGGCCTTGCGCCGGGCGATCCTCCCAGGCGAACCCGCCCCGCCAGGCGACGCCGCGTTCGAAAATCGCGCCAGGCTCCTGGCCGTCCCAGCGCACCAGATGAACGGGCAGCGCGTCCAGCAGTTCGTTGGCCAGGACCAGCCCGCTGAATCGCTCCGGCAGGCGATCGAGCCAGCCGACGCGCGCGAGCAGGCGCGGCGCCTGCTCGAATAAGGTCGCCCGCTGGCGTTCGCGCAGCTCGCCGGACAGTTCGAGGATGCGGTAGCTGTCGGGAAGATCGCCGCTTCGTTCGAGTTCGAGCAGCAGATCGGCGGCCAGCCGTCCCGATCCCGCGCCGACCTCGACGACCTGCGGCGCGCTTGAGGCCATGACTTCCCGCGCCGTACCGGCCAGCGTTTGCGCGAAGATCGGCGTCAGTTCGGGAGCGGTGACGAAGTCGCCGGCCTCGCCGAACTTGCGGGCGCCGCCCGAGTAATAACCCAGCCCCGGCGCATGCAGCGCCATCTCCATGAAGCGATGGAAACCGATCCAGCCGCCGGCGTCGGAAATCTCCCGGCCAATATGGGAAACCACCGCGTCGCTGGCGCGCTGCGCGTCGGCATCGGGCGACGGCAGAATGGGCTTCATCGCCGGACGAGCCCGCCTCTCGCCGTGTCCGCGGTGCCCGTCGTGGCTCTACGCTCTCCCCGCTCAGGCAAGCGCGCACAGCAGGCCGCTGTAGAACGCCACTTCGGACAGCTGCTGCACGGCGCTCAGGCACTCGGCGGTATGGCCGCCGATGCGCCTCCTGAACAGCCGCCACAGCCAGAACGTCGCGGCGGCGGCGAAAAGCAGCGCGGGAATCGTTTGCAACGGCGAGAGCAGCAACACCGGCAGCAACGCGGCGACGGCGGCGAGGATCAGTTCGTTCCTGCCCAGCGCGCCCCCCGACGACGGCGCGGCTTCTTCTTCGGTCTTTCGATCATTCTCCCGGTCGTCTTCCTGGCCATTTTCCGGAGCGCTTTCCGGATCTGCCTCACCGAGCAGGTGAAAAACGCAGACCGAGCACAGGCGCGACACCGCATGCCCGGCGATCAGCGCCACGGGCACCAGCTGCATTTCCACCTCGATCAGCGCGAAAAAACGCGCCAGCAGCAACAGGATCAGGGCGACCACGCCAAAACGCCCGACGCCGGACTCGCGCAGGCCGGCCAGCACTTGTCCACGGTTGCCGCCGCCGCAAAAGGCGTCGACCGTGGCGCCCCATCCGTTTTCATGCCGCGCGCCGGTCACCAGCATGGCGATGGCTATCGCGGCCAGCACGGCCAGTGTTTTCGGCCAGAAAAAAAAGGTGACGGCGAACGCCAGACCCGCCAGCACTCCGACGACCAGTCCGACGGCGGGGAAGTAGCGCATGATGCCGGTCCGGGCCGCCGGGTCGTCCATGTCCTGTCCGAACGCTTCCGGAACCGGCAGGCGAGTGAAGAAACGGACCGCTCCGAGAAAAGTTTCCAGTTCCGAGCGTTCAGCAGGCATCGTTCCCTCCACAGGTTCTTCGCAAGCGTCGAATTATACGCCGGGCTCATCCCCGAACGCCGGCAGCCATTCGGCGAGCCGCGCGAGATCCACGTGCCGCTCGACGGCATCGGCCAGGCGATCGAGGTCGCGCTCGCGCCGCGCGTTCGCATCGAAACCGACGGAAGACGCGTGTCCCGCCCAGGCCAGCAGCGCGGCAAGCGCCTGCGGCTGATCGAACAGGCCATGGCAATAGGTGGCGAGAATCTGTCCATCCGGCGAAATGGCGCCGTCCGGCCGCCCGTCGAGATGAGCGGCGGGACGTTCCAGCGCCGGACCGCGGGTTGCGCCCATGTGGATGCGGTAGCCGGCGACGGGCGGCGTTCCGGGCAGGGCCAGCGTGCCGCCGACGTTCTCCAGCGTCTTTTCCGCCGCCAGCGTCGTCTCGAAGTCGAGCAGACCCAGGCCGGGCGCGCTGCCGGGCGCGCCTTCGAGACCCAGCGGGTCGTCGAGCCGCGTGCCCAGCATCTGCAGGCCGCCGCAGATGCCGATGAGCTTGCCGCCGTAGCGCAGATGCCGGCGGATCGCCGCTTCCCAGCCCATCGCGGCGAGCCAGGCGAGATCGGCCTGCACCGCCTTGGAACCGGGCAGCACGATGAGCTCGCAGGGCGGCGGCGGCTCATGCGGCCCGACGAAGCGGAAATCGACTTCCGGGTGGAAGCGCAGCGGATCGAGGTCGTTGTGATTCGAGACGCGCGGGTAGGCCGGCGCGATGACGCGCAAAACCGCGCCTTTTTTGGCTTCGCTCTCTCTCGGCAGCGCGTCCTCGGCGTCGAGATACAGCCCGTTCAGGTAGGGCAGCACGCCGAACACCGGCTTGCCGGTGCGTTCCTCCAGCCAGGAGACGCCGGATTCGAGCAAACCCATGTCGCCGCGGAAACGGTTGATGACGAAGCCCTTGACGCGCGCCTGTTCGCTCACCGACAGGAGTTCGAGCGTGCCGACGAGATGGGCGAAGACGCCGCCGCGATCGATGTCGGCGATGAGGATCACCGGGCAATCGACGGCTTCGGCGAAGCCCATGTTGGCGACGTCGCGCTCGCGCAGGTTGATTTCGGCCGGACTGCCGGCGCCCTCGACGACGATGCAGTCGAAAGCGGCGCGCAGGCGTTCCCACGATGCAAGCACCGCGCCCATCGCGCGTGGCTTGTATGCATGATAATCGCGGGCGTCGAGGTCGGCGAGCGGGCGGCCGTGGATGATCACCTGCGCGCGCCGGTCGCTCGACGGCTTCAGGAGGATCGGGTTGAAATCGATCCGCGCCGGCACGCGCGCGGCCAGGGCCTGCAGCGCCTGGGCGCGGCCGATCTCGCCGCCGTCGACGGCCACCGCCGAATTGAGCGCCATGTTCTGCGGCTTGAACGGCGCCACGCGCGCGCCGCGCCGCGCGAGAAGCCGGCAAAGCGCCGCGACGAACACCGATTTGCCGGCATCCGAGGTGCAGCCCTGGACCATCAGACAGGGCGTCCGGCCATGGAATCCGCGCGCATTCATCGTAGAATGACCATCACTTGAAATTCATGATTCTCTCATGCCCTTTCCCGTCACACCGCGAAAACGCTTCTTCCTTGCGCTCCTCGCGCTGGCCTCCGGTCTCGCGCGGGCCGAAGTTTCCGTAAACGACGATGCCGGCGCCCTCGTCCGCCTGAGCCGGCCGGCGCGGCGTATCGTCACGCTGGCGCCGCACCTGGCGGAAACGCTGTTTGCCGCCGGCGCCGGCGACCGGCTGGTCGGCGCCGTCGACTTCAGCGACCATCCCGAGGGCGCGGCCCGGGTCGCCCGGGTCGGCGGCTATTCCCGCATCGATCTCGAAACCGTCGTCGCCCTGAAACCCGACCTCATCGTCGCCTGGCAGTCGGGCAACGCTCCCGCCGACATCGACAAGCTGCGCGGCCTGGGTTTTCCGGTCTATCTGTCGCAACCCGACCGCCCGGAGGACATCGCCGGGGAAATCGAGCGCCTGGGACGCCTGGCGGGAACCTCGCCCGCCGCCGATGAAGCCGCCCGCGATTTCCGCGCGCGCCTGGCCGGGTTGAAACGGCGGTACGGCGGAAGACCCGTGGTGCGCACGTTTTATGAGATATGGAAACAGCCGCTGTCTACGGTCGGCGGCAGGCAGATCATTTCCAGCGTGATCCGCCTGTGCGGCGGCGAGAACGTCTTCGGCAGGCTCGGGGCGATCGCTCCCGTGGTCAGCGTCGAAGCGGTCGTCGCCGCCGACCCGGAAGCCATCATCGCCAGCGGCATGGGCGAAGCCCGGCCGGATTGGCTCGACGACTGGAAACGCTGGCCGGCGATGACCGCCGTCGCGCGCGGCAATCTCTTTTTCGTGCCGCCCGATCTCATCCAGCGCCACACCCCCCGCCTGCTCGACGGCGCGGAGCGCCTCTGCCGATCCCTGGAAACGGCGCGATCGAGACGGCCGAAGTGAGCCGCCTCCGCGGGGTCTTCGCCGTGTTCGCCATGCCGCTCCGCGGCGCTCTACCGATGGTTTGACGAAATCGGTTATAAACGAGGGCTTTCGCCTTCCGTTTCCCCGGCCAATGCTGACTCCGTCCCGTCAGAGGCGATGCCGGCGGGCCAGGACGAACAGCGCGACGCCGGTCAGGATCATCGGCAGCGACAGCCATTGCCCCATGCTGACGATTTCCGAGCGTCCGAAAATGCCGGCGTCGGGCGCGCGGAAGTATTCGGCGATGAAACGAAACGCGCCGTAGCCCATGAGAAACGCCGCCGAAACGGCGCCGCGCGGACGTTCCTTCCCCGCGTACAGCCAGAGCAGGATGAACAGCGTTACCCCTTCCAATGCCGCCTGATACAGGGGTGAGGGGTGTCTGGGCAGGAGATCGACGTGCGGGAAGACCATCGCCCAGGGTAGCGCGGGGTCGGCGATACGCCCCCACAGTTCCCCGTTGATGAAATTGCCGAGACGCCCCAGGGCCAGCCCGAGGGGCGCCAGCGGCGCGATGAAATCGGTGACCTCGAACCAGCGCCGTCCCGTCTTCCGCACGTACAGCGCCATGGCCAGCAGCACCCCGAGAAAACCGCCGTGAAAGGACATTCCTCCGTGCCACACGGCGAAAATCTCCAGCGGGTGCGAGAAATACCAGGTGGGCTCGTAAAACAGCGCCTCGCCCAGCCTTGCGCCGGCGATCACGCCGATCACTCCGTAAAAAAGGAGATCCTCGACTTCCGCCACCTTCCACCCGGCCCCGGCCAGCCACGGCTGCGTCCGGACGCGCCGGCGGCCGAGCCACCAGAACTGGAGGAAGGCCACGAGGTACATCAACCCGTACCAGCGCACCGCCAACGGGCCGATCGACAAGGCCACGGGATCGATCTTGGGATAAATCAGCATGGGCTCAGTGCAAGTCGGGTAGAATCGAGAGATCATTATATCGTTCCGCCCGCGCGCCATCATGGCGCTTTTTTCGTCCCGGAGAGCCGCCATGCCCGCCTATCGTTCGCACACCTCCACCCGCGGTCGCAACATGGCCGGAGCCCGCGCGCTGTGGCGCGCCACCGGGATGGGCGACGGCGATTTCGGCAAGCCCATCGTCGCCGTGGTCAACTCCTTCACCCAGTTCGTTCCCGGCCACGTGCATCTCCGGGACGTCGGCCAGCTGGTGGCCGGCGCCGTCGAGGAAGCCGGCGGCGTGGCCAGGGAATTCAACACCATCGCCATCGACGACGGCATCGCCATGGGACACGACGGTATGCTCTATTCGCTGCCCTCGCGCGAGCTGATCGCCGATTCCGTCGAATACATGGTGAGCGCCCACTGCGCCGACGCCATGGTGTGCATCTCCAACTGCGACAAGATCACCCCGGGCATGCTGATGGCCGCGATGCGCCTGGACATCCCGGCCATCTTCGTCTCCGGCGGCCCGATGGAAGCCGGCCGCGCGGCCATCGGTGGCAGGACGATCCATCTCGACCTCATCGACGCGATGATCCAGGCCGGCGACGACGCCGTTGCCGACGCCGACCTGGGGATCTACGAACGCTCGGCCTGCCCGACCTGCGGCTCCTGTTCGGGCCTGTTCACCGCCAATTCGATGAACTGCCTGGCCGAGGCGCTGGGCCTCGCCCTGCCGGGCAACGGCACGCTGGTGGCCACCCACGCCGGGCGCAGGAACCTGTTCCTCACCGCCGGCCGGCGGATCGTCGAACTCTGCCGGCGCTACTACGAAGGGGATGAGGCCTCGGTCCTGCCGCGCGGCATCGCCACTTTCCAGGCCTTCGAAAACGCCATGAGCCTCGACGTGGCCATGGGCGGCTCGACCAATACGGTGCTGCACCTCCTGGCCGTCGCCCGGGAGGCCGGCGTCGATTTCAGCATGGCCGACATCGACCGCATCTCGCGCAAGGTGCCCTGCCTGTGCAAGGTGGCGCCCGCCACCGACCGATACCACGTCGAGGACGTGCATCGTGCCGGCGGCGTCTTCGGCATCCTGGGGGAACTGGACCGCGGGGAGCTCCTCTGCCGCGACGTGCCGACCGTGCATGCCGCTACGCTCGGCGAGGCGCTGGACGCCTGGGACGTCATGCACCACGCGCACAGCCTGGCCGTCTACGAATTCTTCAAGGCCGCGCCGGGCGGCGTTCCCACCCAGGTCGCCTTTTCCCAGGACGCGCGTTATCCCGAACTCGATCTCGACCGCGCCCAGGGCTGCATCCGCGATCTGGCCCACGCCTATTCCCGGGATGGCGGATTGGCCGTGCTCTACGGCAACCTGGCCGAGGACGGCTGCATCGTCAAGACCGCGGGCGTCGACGAGAGCCTGTGGACCTTTTCCGGCGCCGCGCGCGTCTTCGAAAGCCAGGATGCCGCCGTGCAGGGCATCCTGGGCAACGAGGTCCAGCCGGGCGAGGTCGTGCTGATCCGCTACGAAGGACCCAAGGGCGGGCCGGGCATGCAGGAAATGCTCTATCCGACTTCCTACTTGAAATCGAAGCATCTGGGCCGGGTCTGCGCGCTGGTCACCGACGGGCGCTTCTCGGGCGGTTCGTCGGGCCTCTCGATCGGCCACGTTTCTCCGGAAGCCGCCGAAGGCGGGCTGATCGGGCTGGTCGAGAACGGCGACACGATCGAGATCGACATCCCCGGACGCCGCATCCATCTCGCCGTTCCGGAAAACGAACTGAACCAGCGGCGCGCGGCGATGGACGCCAGGGGCGAACAGGCGTGGCGGCCCGCTTCCCCGCGCCGGCGCATGGTCTCGGCGTCGCTGCAAGCCTATTCGCTGATGACCACCTCGGCGGCCAGGGGCGCGGTGCGCGACGTCGGACAACTCAAGAGACGGTGATCGCGGGGACCCGCCCGCGTCCGCAACCATGGCGCTTTCCACCTGGCTTGCCTTCCTGCTGGCCTCGGCCCTGATCGCCGTCTCGCCCGGACCCGGCGCCGCCACGAGCATGAGCGTCGGGCTGTGCCACGGCTATCGGGCGGCCCTGCGCGCCATCTGCGGATTGCAGAGCGCGCTGCTGATCCAGCTGCTCGTCGTCCTGGCCGGCCTGGGCGCGCTGCTTTCGGCCTCGACGACCGCCTTTCAGTTCATGAAGTTCCTGGGCGCGGGCTACCTCGTCTGGCTCGGCATCCGGAAATGGCGCGACGCGCCGCAGGTGATCGGCGAGGCCGCCGCCGGACCGCGGGGATTGTTCGTGCAGGGATTGCTGGTCAACCTGACCAATCCCAAGGCGATCGTCTTCATGGCCGCGCTGATGCCGCAATTCGTCGATCCGGAACGGTCGCGGTGGTTGCAGTTCATGATCATCGGCGCGACCATGTGCGGCGTCGACACCGTGGTGATGTCCGGTTACGCCTTGCTGGCCGCGCGCCTGCGCCACTGGCTGCGCGACCCGCGCGCGATGAAGGCGCAGAACCGTTTCTTCGGCGGGATTTTCATCGGCGCGGGAGTCCTGCTCGCCGCCTCCGGAAGGAATTGACCCCCACGCGACGGAGCGCGGAGGGCGCAAAGAACTTCTCTGTTTCGGTCGCGCCCCGCAGGGAAGGAATTCACGAATCGTTTTCGATCAAGGCCGCGGCATCGGCCGAGATGCCTTCTTCCCGCCCCACGAAACCTAGTTTTTCGGCGGTCTTGGCCTTCACGTTGACCCGCTCCGCCGGGATTTCCAGGTCCTCCGCGATGACGGCGATCATGCGCGGGATGTGCGGCGCCATTTTCGGCCGCTGCGCGTGGATCGTCGCGTCGACGTTGACGATGCGCCAGCCGGCGGCGGCGAGCCGGTCCCGCACCGCGCGCAGCAGAACACGGCTGTCCGCGTCCCGATGACGCTCATCCGTGTCCGGGAAAAGCCGCCCGATGTCGCCCATCCCCGCGGCGCCCAGCAGCGCGTCGATCAGCGCGTGCAGCAGCACGTCCGCGTCGGAATGGCCGAGCAGGCCCGCTTCGTGCGCAATCTCGACGCCGCCGAGGATCAGTCTGCGTCCGGGGGAAAGTGAGTGAATGTCGCTGCCTTGTCCGATACGGATCATGTCGAAAGCCTCGCGGATTTTTCCCCGCGCGGCGGGAAGCGCCGCCTTATCCCTTCGACATCAGGGCTGAGTTTTGATTTCTCCCCGCGTGGCGGGAAGTGCCCGTTGCGCGAACGAGCTTGCCCGGTGGCGATTTTCTCGTAGCTCAAGG
>JAITIQ010000012.1 GCA_031279425.1 Accumulibacter sp. | reverse complement strand
ACGAAGCGAGTGGAAGGTGAAGCAGGGTGCCCTGTGGTGGGTTTTAGCGTGAAAGAAATGGAATCCGAGGCAAGGCAAGAGGATTCCTGACCGATCCGTGGAGGAGGTCAAGAAGCTGGATTGGGTGGGGGCCTTGATCCAGTGAGGGGTGTCACGTTGAACGGAGAGGAACTGCGCCTCGACGCTTCGCCGGCGGCCGGCTGGATTTTGCCGACGACCCGCGATGGGTGGTGAAATTAAGACGGAGAACGGGATGCGCGGGTGTGAAAAAACTCCTTGCATTTTTTCGTCCGGTTTCTCCGATTTGACACGGCTTCTCACGGACGGTTAGACTTGCGTCGTTGATGGTTCCCCGCGAGGGGATTGAAAGGGAATCCGGTACCGGGCTGACTGTTTCTGCCCGAAATCCGGAGCTGCCCCCGCAACTGTAATCGGAGAGTCCCCGCCCCATCTTGCCACTGGTCTGGCACCGGGAAGGCGGGCGAGGGATGAAGACCCGAAAGCCAGGAGACCTGCCTCGACATTTTCATTCACGTAACAGGGGCGGGGCGTCCCGGACGAAAGGTTCAGCATGCCTGTTTTGCGCACATCCAGTGTTGTTCTCCCGGTGTCCGGCGCGGCGAGATGTCCGTGCCTTGTGTCGATGCGGGCGCGCGGCAGGGCGCCGGCGCGGTCCGCTCCCCGTTTTCATCGCGGAGCCGATCGATGCACAGCCAGGACGCAGGGCAGCGGATAAAACCGCGCGGGCCTTCTCATCCCCACGGAATCATCAAGCGCGACGGCCGGCGCGTGGCCTTCGAGGCGCGGCGTATCGCCGTGGCGCTCGCGCGCGCCGGGCAGGCGTCGGACGAATTCGACGAGGACGAGGCCGAATTCCTGACGCAGCGCGTGCTCAAGGTGCTGCGCCATCGCTTCGCCGGTTCCGATCCGACGGTCGAGCAGGTGCAGGACGTCGTCGAGCAGGTGCTGGTCGAGGCCAACCACCTGCGCACTTTTCGCGCCTACGTGGCGTATCGCGACCAGCACCGGCGGCTGCGCGAGGATCGCCGCACGCTGATCGACGTGGCGACTTCGATCGACGAATACGTCGACCGGGCCGACTGGCGCGTCAAGGCCAACGCCAACCAGGGCTATTCGCTCGGCGGGCTGATCCTCAACGTTTCCGGCAAGGTCGTCGCCAACTACTGGCTGTCGCGCGTCTATCCGCCCGAAATCGGCCAGGCGCACCGCGACGCCGATTTCCACATCCACGATCTGGACATGCTCTCCGGCTACTGCGCCGGCTGGTCCCTGCGCCAGTTGCTGCACGAGGGATTCAACGGCGTCGCCGGCAAGCCGGAGGCCGATCCTCCGCGGCATTTCTCCAGCGCGCTCGGTCAGATGGTCAATTTTCTCGGCACGCTGCAAAACGAGTGGGCCGGCGCGCAGGCCTTCAGTTCCTTCGACACCTGCCTCGCGCCCTACGTGCGATGCGACCGGCTCGATTACGACGCGGTGCGCCAGGGATTGCAGGAGTTCGTCCACAACCTCAACGTGCCTTCGCGCTGGGGCACGCAGACGCCGTTTACCAACCTCACCTTCGACTGGGTGTGTCCGGCCGATCTGCGCGAACAGGTGCCGGTCATCGGCGGCGCCGAAATGCCATTCACCTATGGCGAACTGCAGGGCGAGATGGACCTCATCAACCGCGCCTTCATCGAAGTGATGAGCGCCGGCGACCGGCGCGGGCGCGTATTCACCTTTCCGATTCCGACCTACAACATCACGCCGGACTTTCCCTGGGAATCGGAAAACGCCATGCGGCTTTTCGCCATGACCGCCCGGTACGGGCTGCCGTATTTCCAGAACTTCCTCAATTCCGACATGCAGCCGAACCATGTCCGCTCGATGTGCTGCCGTCTCCAGCTCGATCTGCGCGAGCTTTTGAAGCGCGGCAACGGTCTGTTCGGCTCGGCCGAGCAGACCGGTTCGATCGGTGTGGTGACGATCAATTGCGCGCGCCTGGGCTACCTTTTCGCCGGCGATGAGGCCGGGCTTTTTTCGCGCCTCGGCCATCTCGCCGACATGGCGCGCGACAGCCTGGAGATCAAGCGCAAGGTCGTCCAGCGGCTGATGGACGACGGCCTGTTTCCCTACACCCGGCGCTACCTGGGCACGCTGCGCAATCATTTTTCGACGATCGGCGTCAATGGCGTAAACGAGATGGTGCGCAACTTCACGCGCGGCGCGGCCGACATCAGCCATGCGCTGGGCCATGCGCTCTCGCTCTCGCTGCTCGATTTCCTGCGCGAGCGGATGCGCGACTACCAGGAACGGACGGGCAACCTGTACAACCTGGAAGCGACGCCGGCCGAAGGCACCACCTACCGCTTCGCGCGCGAGGACAGGAAGCGCCATCCGGACATCCTGCAAGCCGGCACGCCGGATTCGCCGTACTACACCAACTCGACGCAACTGCCGGCCGGATTCACCGACGATCCGTTCGAAGCCTTGCAGCGGCAGGACGACTTGCAGACCCGCTACACCGGCGGCACGGTCCTGCACCTCTACATGCGCGAGCGGATTTCATCGCCGGAAGCCTGCCTCCGGCTGGTGCGTACCGCGCTGTCCCGTTTCCGGCTTCCCTACCTCACGGTGACGCCGACCTTCTCGATCTGTCCGAAGCACGGCTACCTCAACGGCGAGCACGAGTTCTGTCCGCTCTGCGACGAAGAGATCGCCGCGCGCAGGAAGCCGCCGGCGACGCCGGAGCATTGATCGCCGCCACTTTTTCCCATCTTTTCGCAGGAGATCCGCATGTATGCCATCCGTCCATCGTCCTTCAACCCGCATCGTCTGGCGGACCATGAACGCCAGCGCTGCGAGGTCTGGACGCGCGTCATGGGCTATCACCGCCCGGTCAGCGAATTCAATCCCGGCAAGCAGAGCGAACACAAGGAACGCCAGCATTTCGATGAGCCCTGGCCCGCGCGCTACGACGAACTGCCGCCCCGGAGAAAAGGCGCGGGCAGGGTGCTGGCGTCGGCATGGAATCCGTGACGGGCGCTGCCCGCGCCGATGCCGGCGATCCGCTCGTCGTCGGGGGTCTGGTGCCGTTTTCCACGATCGATTATCCCGGACGCCTGGCGGCGGTGCTGTTCTGTCAGGGCTGTCCGTGGCGTTGCGCCTATTGCCACAATCCGCATCTTCAGCCGCTGGCGAGAGAAGCCGACGCCGGCAAGCCCTGGCCGGAAGTGATGGAGTGGCTCGATTCCCGGCGCGGCCTGCTCGACGCCGTGGTGTTCAGCGGCGGCGAACCGCTGCTGCAAGGTGGTCTGAGCGAGGCCATGCGGCAGGCGCGCGCTCTGGGATTCGGCATTGGCCTGCACACCGCCGGCATCCATCCCGCGCGTTTCGCCGAAGTCCTGCCGTTCGCGGACTGGGTCGGCTTCGACGTGAAAGCGCCGTTCGACCGTTATCGGCACGTGACAGGAGCAAAAGACGGCGGCGCGGCGCGGCGTTCGTTGGCGCATCTTCTGGCCAGCGGCGTGCCCCGCGAGATTCGCTGCACGGTGGACGAATCGCTGCTCTCGCCAGAAGACGTCCGGCGAATGGCTGGACATCTGGCCGGATTGAACGTGCGCCGCCTCGTGCTGCAAGCCGCGCGCGGCGTCGACGGATCGTTCCGCCCGATCAGCGAGGCGTTCGTCGACGCGGCAAGGGCGGAAATGGGATCGGTCGAACCGCGCTGAAGCCGTCGTCGACCGTCCAAGGCTCGCCGGCGGATGAATCGGCGATTCGTGAAAGGGGAAAATTTTCGTGGAAACATGGCAAAAGCTGTTTTTCGGCACCGGCGCGGCCACGGCCGTATTCTGGATCAGCGCCACCGCGTTCGCCGGCGTGCTGCTGGGCAAATGCCGCCTGGGCGGGATCGGCCTCGGCGTGGCGGGCGTATTGTTCTCGGGCCTGTTGTTTGCCCATTTCGGCGCCCGGGCCGATCCGCAGTTCTTGCACTTCGCCCGTGAATTCGGCCTGATTCTGTTCGTTTACGCCATCGGCATCGACGTCGGGCCGCGTTTCCTGACGGCGTTTCGCAACGACGGCCTGCGTCTCAATCTGCTGGCGGCCGCCATCGTTCTGCTCGGCTTTGCCCTGGCCTGGATCTTCCACGCCCATGCCGGCGTGGAAACGGCGGTGATCACCGGGGTGATGAGCGGCGCGGTGACCAATACGCCGGGACTGGGCGCGGCGCAGCAGCTCTTCGCCGAACACGGCGGAACTCATGACGTCGGAATCGCCGGCACGGGCTATGCGCTGGCGTATCCGTTCGGCGTCGTCGGCATCATCGCGACGATGCTCCTGATCCGCCTGTTTTTTGGCATCCGCATCGAGCGGGAAGTCGCCGAGTACCATGCCAGCGTCGACGCCGGCCGGCAAAAGCTCGAAAGCGTGACGATCACCGTGGCCAATCCGAACCTGGTCGGACAAAGGATCGGCCATATCCGCAGCTTCATCGACGAGGAACTGGTCATCTCGCGCATTTGCCGCGGCGAGGATCAGCTGATTCCGCGCGACGACATCGTATTGCTCGACGGTGACGTTCTGCACGGCGTGTCCGCCACGGATCATCTCGATGGTCTGCGCCTGAAGATCGGCCCGACGGAATTTTCGAGGAAGCGCGAGATTTCGGGCGATCTGGCGATGTTTCACGTGCTCGTCACCCACCGCGGGACGGCCGGACGCACCGTCGAACAGATCGGCATCGGGCGCCGCTATGAGGCCAACATCACACGCATCTTCCGTTCCGGGACGGAAATTCTGCCGACGGCCGGCACCCTGGTGGAGCTGGGCGACGTCGTCCGCGTCGTTGGAAAACGCGAACTGCTCGACGACATCCGCCAGGAATTCGGCAATTCGGTGAAGGAGCTGGTGCATCCGAACCCGGTGCCGATCTTCCTGGGCATCTTTCTCGGCGTCCTGCTCGGCAGCATTCCGCTGGCCATTCCGGGCCTGCCGGTGCCGGCCCGCCTCGGCATGGCCGGCGGGCCCTTGCTGGTCGCGATGTTCCTTGGCTACAAGGGGCGCATCGGAAGCTACGATTTCTACATCGCGCCGGGAGCTTCCGCGATGCTGCGCGAACTCGGCATCATCCTCTTCCTGTCCTGCGTCGGCCTGTCCTCGGGCGGTCGCTTCGTGGAAACCTTCCATGCCGGCGGCTACGTCTGGATGCTGTACGGCGCGGCCATCACCTTCGTTCCGATCTTCGGCGTGGCGGTCGCCGCCCGTCTGATGAACACCAACTACCTGAAGATCTGCGGCGTAGTGGCCGGCGCGATGACCGATCCGCCGGCGCTGGAGTTCGCCAACGGTCTTGCTCCGGTACAGGCGCAATCGACGGCGTATGCCACCGTGTATCCGCTGACCATGTTCCTGCGCATCGTGTTCGCGCAGGTGCTGGTGTTGTCGGGGCTTTGAGCGCGCCTATGCGCCGTCTGTTTTGCCTCCTGTGGATAAAATCATGCGGAGAAATGGCTCAACCATGGCTAGCCTGGCGATGTATCCGTCTGATCGGAATCCATGACATGACGACTTTCCGGAGGATGATTCCAGCCGTCGGCCTGGTTTTCTGGCTCACCTGCGGCGCGGCGCGAGGGGGCGGGGTCGACGATTTTCTGCGCTGGCGCCTGATCGGGCAGGAAACGACCCCGGACGGCGGAAACGCGCTGAGCTTCGCGCTGGAAAGTCCGCCGGAGCGCCTGCCGTGGGAAAGGCTGGAGATCGTCTACCACTCTTTTCCGAGGCGAAGATCCGGTTCCGGCGGCATCCACGGGGCGCCGGAGGTCTATCGCAAAAACGTCAAACCGGACCAAACCAGGATCGTTCTTTACAGCGGACGTCCGGAAAAAATCGAGCTGAACGCCCGCGCCGAAAAGAACGGGGATGCGTATTACGCGCGGACGCTTGTCTTTACCTACGGCGATTCGGGACGGAACGATCCGGAGAGCGAACGCCTGGATTCGGCGCCGTCCTGGCCGGGATTCATCCTTGCCTCCGAGAGTTTCTACCGCGCCCAGGCGGGCAGCGAACTGATCTTCGAGACCGACGCCCGCCCCGCGCGCGTCGAAATCTTTGAAGAGGGAAGCCTCGTCTCGACGCAGGCGGCGAACGACGAGGGGCGCTACCGCTACACTCCGCCGCACGATCCGAAGCTCCTGAAAACCTGGCGCTCGGCCAAATCGCTGGTTTTCGCGGGCGAACTGCCGGAACGGCGGACGCGTTTCAGCTTTTATCTGCCGGTCTACCGGGCCTTTTACGGACGGATCGATTATCGTGGCGGTCTCGCGGTGCTGGCCGTGTCGATGCTGGGCGCGCTGGCCTGGACGGGATGGCGGGGGAGAAAGTTTCCATGGCGTTCTCTGTGAGCCGTTTGCGGCAAGGCGCGCAGTATCTGAGTTTCCTGATCCTGATCTACGGCGGGCGGATCGGCGTGCATCTCGGCCCGGCGCTGCCGTGCTTCGGTTGCCCCTTCGTGCCGGGCTGCGGCGGCCATTGCTACCTGATGGGGCTCCAGGGCTACATCGGTTTCGGGATGAACGCCGCGGCGCTCGCCGGCATGGGCCTGTGGCGCGCGCTGGGCTGGATGCTCGTGTTCGTCGTCCTCGTGGCGATCCTCGGCAAGACCTGGTGCGGCTGGATCTGCCCCTTCGGCCTCGTGCAGGACTGGTTGAGCGCGTGGCGCAAGAAGTTCGGCATCCGCGAACGGATGATTTCCGCGCCGGCGAGGGAACGTCTGGCGCTCGTCAAGTACGGATTCCTGATCTATCTCGTGACGATACCGCCGCTGGTGAGCGCGGGTCTCCTGCCGGAAGACTTCTATCTGCCTTTCTGCAACATCTGTCCGGGCAAATCGATCCTGCCGCTCTTCGCCGGGGAGACCAAATACCTGGCGCTCAATCTGGACAATGCCGTCACCCTGGGGTTTTCGCTGGCGCTGTTGATCGTCACCGGCGTGACGGTGGTCGGCATGTTCTTCAAGGAGCGCTTCTTCTGCATCTTCTGTCCGCTGCTGGCGCTCATCCATCTGCTCAAACCCCTGAGCGCGCTAAGACTCGTCAAGACGCCGGCATCCTGCGTCGGTTGCGGCAACTGCCGCCGCGCCTGTCCGATGGACATCGAGGCGGTGGAAAAGGACCGTGCCGACGCGCAGACCGACGAATGCCTCCACTGCGCGCGCTGCGTCGAATCCTGCCCGTCGAGCGCGGCTCTGGAACTGAAATTCGTGAACGCAGGTCTCGTCGTTTCGTCCAGAGCGGGCAGGGCGGGGCGAGGAGAGCCTTCATGAAACACGCACAATCGGCGAATCGCGAGGAACTTTTCCATCGGAAAGCGGAGCGGAAAATGGCCGCCGAAAGCGCGCAACTCCTGGCGGCCTTGCGGAATCGGGAGGACTACCGCTCCGAATTCGATGCTTTTCTGGAACTTCTGTCGGATACGTCCGATGCCGCCGCCGCACGGCGAAGCGGACGCCCGGTGCTGAAATTGCTCTGCGTGCAGGCGCCGCTGGAACTGATTCACGCCGCCGGCTTCCATCCCTTTCGGGTGTTCGGCGGATCGCTGGCCGCCGCCGCGCTGGCCGCCGGGAACCTGCCCGCGCTGACGTGTCCGCTCCTGCGCGCCGTGCTGGGCGAACTGCGCCTCAAGGCTTCGCCGGCGGCCGGCTGGATTCTGCCGACGACCTGCGACTGGGTGGTGAAATTCCCGGAGATGCTGCGCCTCTCCGGTGTCGAGGATTCTCCCCAAATCGAGTGGCTGGAACTGCCGCGTCTCAAAAGCCGTCCCGACAGCCGGGAACGCTGGCTGACGGAAATCTGGCGGCTGAAGGAATTCCTGGAAAAACTCGCCGGACGGAAAATCGGGCGCAAGACGCTGCTCGAATCCATCGGCAGGTACGCGCGCGCCGCCGCGGCCCGGCAAAAACTGAGAGAGGCACGAATCGAAGGCCGTTTGTCACCGCTCTGGTTCATGCTCGTCATGAGCGCTTTTTTTCTCGACGAGGCGGGCGGATGGGCGGCGCGAGTGGAGCGTTTGCTGCCCGCCCTGACGCGGCGGCGGGAGAACAGCGGGGGACGAATCTTCCTGGCCGGTTCGCCGATCGTCTTCCCCAACTTCAAACTGCCCCTGCTGCTGGAAGAAGCGGGGCTCACGGCGGTTGCCGACGACCTTTGCTCCTCGGAACGGCTTTTCCCCGGAACGCTCACGACCGGGGATGGCTCGGTATTCGGGCTGGTTTCGGCATTGGCCGGCAGCTACCATCAGGGATGCCTGTGCCCCGTCTTCGCCGACAATGAGCGGAGGATCAACAATATCCTCAACCAACGGCGGGAAGCGGCCTTTCAGGGTGTGGTCCTCGGCGTTCTCAAAGGCTGTCACCCCTACGACCTGGAAAGTTATTCGCTGGAAGAGCCCCTGAAAGCGCAGGGCTTGAAATTCATTCGCCTGGAGACTGACTACACGCAGGAAGACCGCCAGAACCTGCTGACGCGGCTCGAGGCTTACCGCGAAACGATCAGGAATGCCGAATGAAGCTGAAAATAGGCGTGGACCTGGGCAGCACGGCGATCAAGACCGTCATCGCCCAGGAAGGCGAAGTTCTCTGGCGCGGCCGGACGAATACCGCGCCGGGACAGGAAGAACACGCCCTGCGGCTGATCGGATCCGGCCTGCGCGCGCTGGGTTTCGCGATGGATGCCGTTGCCGGCATCGCCGTCACCGGCTACGGCAAAAAGCTGTTCGCGGACGCCAGCGTCCGGGTGGACGAAATCGGCGCCAACGCCGCCGGGCTGTTCCGCCTGAGCGGCGGCGCGGCGCGGACGATCATCAACATCGGTGGCCAGGATCTGAAAGTCCTGCGTCTCGACGAAAACGGCCGGGTGGCGGATTTCCGGATGAACGACAAATGCGCCGCCGGCACCGGGCGTTTCTTTGAACTCGCGGCGCGCCTGCTCGACACCCCCTTGGGCGGATTCGGAACGCTGAGCCGGCGGGCCTGCCAGGATCTGGAACTTAACAGCACCTGCGTGGTTTTCGCCGAAAGCGAGATGGTTTCCCTGCTCTCGCGCGGAACGCCCCGGGAGGAAATCATCGCCGCGCTGCATCGTTCGGTCGCCCGCCGGGCGGCCCGCCTGCTCTGGCGCGACGCTCCCGGTCCCGTCTGGCTCGACGGCGGCCCGGCCAGGAACGCGGGGCTGGTCGAAGCGCTGGAGGACCAACTGATGACCGAAATCAGGGTGCTCGAAGAACCGCAGCACACGGTCGCCTACGGCGCGACGCTGGCGCTGGCGGAATGAGGATCGGAAGATGAACGTGAATGACACGAAACCCGTTCTGAAACGGCAGCCGATGTACCGCATCCGCCATTTCATCGCCGGGATCAGACTGGCGGACTACCTCAAGAGCTATCGCGATGCCCCGCGTTTCATGGAATATTGCAAGGCGTGCAACCGGTACGGCGCCTGCTGGTCGTGTCCTCCCTTCGAATTCGACACCGAGGAATACCTTTCTCCCTACGAAATGGCCTACGTCATCGGAACGAAAATCGTCCTGCATGAAGATACGATCCAGGAGAACAGGGGTTCGGACGAATGCGGGAAAACGGCCTGCGGCATCCTGGAGAGGGTCCGTCCCGGTCTGGACCGGAGGCTGCTGGCGCTGGAGAAGCGCTACCCCGTCAGCAGGGCGTTCTTTGCGGGCACGTGTCCTATCTGTCCGGCGGGCGCATGTACCCGCGTCGCGGGGAAACCCTGCGTCGTCCCGGAAAAAATCCGGCCCTCGCTCGAATCCTTCGGCTTCGACATCGGCAGGACTACGGCCGAATTGTTGAACATCGAATTGAAATGGAGCCGGGACGGCATCCTTCCGGAATACTTCACGCTGGTCAGCGGATTCTTCAGCCAAAGAGCAATACCGGGGTTTTCGCTCGTCTGGCAGTAAGCCGGGCGGCTCAATGCGCGCCAAGCTCATGAGTTGTAATGCAAGAACCGCGTGGCCTGGATAACCCGGATAAGCGAAACCCCATCCGGGGGTTCAAGGCATCCGGCGCTTCGCTTGTTCGATCCGCAGAGTCGGGATGAGGTACGTTTTGTCGATGCGCTTCAATCCCGACTGAACCCGGTTTCCCGATAGACCGCGTCGATGATCTCCCTGCCGATGCGCGGCGCCATCTCCCGATGCGTTCCGAGCAGCGCCCGCTTGAACTCGGCGCGTTCGGCAGGCGTCGGCGCGTGGATCTCGGTACTGCCCGAATCCCTGATCCTCGCCAGCGCGTTGTCGTTCTCCTCCTGGGCGATGC
>JAITIQ010000236.1 GCA_031279425.1 Accumulibacter sp. | reverse complement strand
GATCGTGTCAATGTTGGGCGTGTTCTGTTTTGGCTTGTCGCTCGCCGGTCTGCTGAACCAGTCTCTCATCAGCGCCGCTCCGTTCGTCCAACCCAGATGATCCATGATGTTTGGCAGTTCTGGCAAGCGCGTTTCGAGATTGCGGCAGGGGTCGACAGGCGCTCCCGGGGTCTGCGCATTCCCCGCGTTCCCCGCTCCCGTCGTATTCCCTCCCGTATTTCCCCCCGTCAAGTAGGAGACGGGCGCCTTGCACATGCCGCCTCCCGTCGATGCGCCGAACATCGGCAATTGGGACGTTGTGGACGACACTGGAGTGCTCATGTTTTCGCTTTCGGGAAACGCTTCCAGCTTGATCTCGCTTTGCGCCGCGCCGCTGGGCGCGAGCAGCAGAATCAGCGAAACGACCGACACGGTGCTTGTTTTCATGTCCGTTCTCCACTGCCTGTCACGGGCAGGTCGGGTCATCGCCCTTTCCGCTGTCCGCACCGCCGCCGCCCGTCGCGCCTGTGCCGTCGCCCGTGGCTATGCCGTCCCTGCCGTCACCGACACTGACCATGCCGCCGCCCGTGCCGCTGCCTCCGGAACTGCCGCCGCTACCCACGCTGCCGCCACTGCCCCCGCTGCTGCTGCCATCCAGCGAAGCCGCCTTGAAGTCGCTCTGCATGCGCACCGTCGCGTAGGAGATGAGCGGCACCCGCCAGCCCAGATCCGTCCTCACTCCTTCCGCTTCCCCGCCGAACAATGTCCCCGTCAGGTTGGCGTTCATGAACGGGGTGAAGAAGTAGCGCGTCAGCGGCATCTTCAGTTCGTAGAGATACGTCACCCTGATCTTCAGGAGATTCGCGTCCTGCACATTGACGCCGTGGATCTGTTTCGTGTCCCGATAGGAGAGGTTGTCGTTGGGGATCACCCGTTCCCTGGTCTCCGAATCCGACCCGCCGAGGTAATTGCGCATCACCCCGAAGTCTTCCACCATCTGGCGCGTTGGCGAGAGGATGTCGACCGTCAGTCCCGCGCGCGGGGCCATCGCGGGAGCGCCGTTGAAAGTGGGGAGGAACGGGAGTTGGGTGGTGCTCGTCGAACCGACCATGTGCGGCAGCGAGGTGTCGATCTTCGCCTTGACCGCCCCTTCGATCACTCCCGATGTGCTGGCGTCCTTCACGTAGAGCGGAGTCAATGCGAGCGAGGCGGCGTTCTCCATCTCGCCCGCGTCGCCGTGATGGATCGCGCCGCTCCGGGCCGCCGCCAGCGCCGCCATGTCGAGCACGGACTTGGCCTGGTACATCAGCGCCAATTCCGCGATGATGAAGATCAGCAGCACGAACATCGGCAGCGAGATCAGGGTCTCCACCATACTCGCGCCCCGCAGGCGAAACCATCCCCGATCGCGTGTCATCGTCCGTTCTCCTGTTCGTTCCACTTCGTCCATTCCAGTCGCGCGCCTTCCCGCACCCCCAGACTGGCTGCCTCGCCCACCGCCCATTCGAGCACCGCCCCCGCCCCCCGGCATACGCTCAGTCCCCGCCACGGACGGAGCGGCGTGGCGATCTTGAGCACTTGGCCGTCCTTCGCCAGAAACACCGCCTCGAATTCGCCGCGCATGAACAGCGCGTGAATGCCGTGGCACGGCGCGATCAGCAGCCCGCGACCGGGAGAGAGCGGCGGGGCGAACATCAATCCGCGCAGCCGCGAGAAGAAACCGTCGGCCAGGGCGATCTCGATGGGCAGCGGTTTCCCTTGCAGTTCGAGTCCGATACGGGGCAGGCGCGGGAAGAAACTCATGTCTCCTCTCCTCAGAACGCCCCGGAACCGGCCACTTTCTGCCACAGGAAGTAGCCCAGGAAGGCGAAGGTGCAGGGGAAAATGAAGATCACCAGTGGGGCGATCATCTTGACCGGCGCTTCAAAGGCTTTCTTCTCCGCCGCCAGGAAGCGCTCGGTGCGCCGCTGCGCCGCCTGTTCGCGCAGGACGGGGCCGAGCGAGGCGCCGACCTTCTCCGCCTGGATCATGGCCGCGACCATCACCGTGACTTCCTTGATGTCGACGCGCGCCTGCATGCGCGTCAAGGCTTCCGCCCGCGGCACGCCCGCCGAGATGTCGCGCATCACCCGCGCGAATTCCAGACGCAGCGCGCCGGGCGGCGCCTTGGCCAGCGTCAGGCGAATCGCCCCGCCCAGGTTCTGGCCCGATTCCAGGCCGAGGGTGAGGAAGTCGAGCAGGGTGGGGAGTTCCTTGCATACCGTGCGCACGTAGGCCCGGCGGATGTCGCCCAGCCACATGTCCGGCAGAAAGAAGCCCAGGGCCGCCGAGGCCAGCAGAAAGACGAGGTCGAAGCGCTGGAGCATCCAGGCCGCGAAGAGGTAGGCGAACATCGCCAGGAGCGCGGTGACGATCTTGAGCGCGACGAACTGGCCGGTTTCGATCAGGTGGATGAGTCCCCCCGACACCAGCCGCCGCTCGACCCGCTCGCGCAGCGCTTGCGGCACGAACACCGCGACGCGCCGATCCGCCCAGCGCACCACCGGCCAGACCATCCGCATGAAGGGCGGCAGCGGGTCTTTGTATTCCCGGTCTTCTTCCTGGAGTTCTTCGAGTTCTTCCCCGGTGAGCCAGAAGAGGATCAGGATGGCCCCGCCGAGCAGCGCGCAGATGAGCCAGATCATATGTCGATGTCCATGATTTTCTTGATGATCTTGTGCCCCACGAAGATCCAGAAGCACACCCCGAGAAACACCGCCCAGCCCGCCACGGTGTGGAACATCGGCCCCATCGCTATCGGATCGAGCTGAAACAGCGCGTAGAGCAGGAAGAAGGGCAGCGCGGCCATGGCCAATGCCTGCATGCGGCCTTGCGCGGTCAATGCGAGAATCTTCTTTTCCATGTTCTGCCGGTCGCGCACCGCGCGCGAGAGTTTTTCCAGCGATTCCGAGAGGTTGCCGCCGCTCTCGCGGGCGATCTTGATGGCCGCCGCGACCATGATCATTTCCGCGGATTTCACCCGCGCGGCAAGGTGATCGAGCGCGAGGTCGAGGTCGATGCCCAGGCGCACTTCGCGCAGCATCATGTCGAGTTCGAGCTTGATCGGCGCGGGGCCGTCGCGGGCGACCGATTCCAGCGCGCTCATGAGCGAGGCCCCCGCGCTCATCGCGCCGGCGGCCATCGCCAGCATGTCCGGCACCTGGCCGTCGATCAGCGCAATGCGCTTCCGGTACAGATGCGCGTAAATCTTGTTGGGGATGACGATCAGACCAGTCAGGGTCAGGAAGCACATCAGCGGATGCTCGGTGACGATCCACACGATGCCGGCGGCCGCCGCCGCGCCGAGGACGATGAGCACGCGGCGGCCGGGCAGCATCTGCACCAGCGCCCGCTTCGGCCCCGCCGGTCGTTCCGCGGCGGGCGGGGCGCCCGCCAGGACGAGATACGCCGCGCCGCCGACGATCAGCGCCACGGTGCCGATGAGCAGATACTCAGACATCGGCGGGCGCTCCAAAAATCTCCAGCGGCGGGGTCTGGACGCCCGCCTCGCGCAGTTCTTCCAGGAATTCGGGCACCGCGCCGGTGGCGGCGTAATGGCCTTTCACCTTGCCTTCGGCGGTATAGCCCTCGCGCTCGAAGACGAAGATGTCCTGCAACTGGATCTTGCCGCTCTCCACGCCCGTCACTTCGGTGATCGCGGTGATCTTGCGGCTGCCGCACTTGAAGCGCGTCTGCTGCACGATGAGATCGATGGCCGAGGCGATCTGCTCGCGGATCGCCGTCACCGGCAAGTCCATCCCCGCCATCAGCACCATCACTTCCAGGCGGCTCAGCATGTCGCGCGGCGAGTTGGCGTGCGCCGTCGTCAGGGAACCGTCGTGCCCCGTGTTCATCGCCTGCAACATGTCCAGCGCCTCCCCGCCGCGGCATTCGCCGACGACGATGCGGTCGGGGCGCATGCGCAGGCAGTTCTTGACCAGTTCGCGGATGGGGATCGCGCCCTTGCCCTCGCTGTTGGGCGGGCGCGCTTCGAGCGAGACGAGGTTGGGCTGGTGCAGACGCAGTTCCGCCGCGTCCTCCACGGTGACGATGCGGTCGGTGTCCGGGATGAAGTTCGACAGGATGTTGAGGAGCGTCGTCTTGCCCGAACCCGTGCCGCCGGAGATGATGATGTTCTTGGCCTGGAGCACGCAGAAGGAGAGGAATTCCAGCATGGCCTCGTCGAGCGTGCCGAATTTCAGCAGGTCTTCGCCGTAGAGACGGTGCTTGGGGAACTTGCGGATGGTGATGCACGGGCCTTTCAGGGCCAGCGGCGGGATCACCGCGTTGACCCGCGAACCGTCCTTGAGACGGGCGTCGACCAGCGGCGAGCTTTCGTCGATCTTGCGTCCGATCGGGGCGACGATGCGTTCGATGGCCGAGATCACCGAGCGGTCGTGGGTGAAATGCACCGGACTCTTGCTGATCCTGCCGGCGCGTTCGACGAAGATCTGGTCGTGCGCGTTGACCATGATTTCGGTCACGGACTCATCCGCCAGCAAAGGCTCCAGCGGCCCCAGGCCGATGGCTTCGTGCAGCACCTGTTCGGCAAGGAGTTCCCGCTCGATGGTGGGCGGCAGGCCGGACAGGCTCCCCAGCACGACGTCGATCATCGTGCGCACGGTCGCTTCGAGTTCCGCCTCCGTCAGGGTGGTGATGTCGGTGCGCCGCACGTCCATCAGCCGAATGAGTTCGGCGTGCGCCTGGACGCGCCATTCGAGGTAGGCGTCGGTCGGCTCCGGCTCCGCTTCCCGCTCTCGCGGCGGCTCGCGCCGCGCCGGGACGTTTTCGGGGACGCGCGGCGGGGAAGCGTCCGGGCGCGGGCCTTGCGCGGGACGGGGAGGCGGTCGCCCGTTCACCGGCTCATTTCCACTGCCGTTCGGCGCCCGTGTGCCGTTTGCCGCGTTCGCCGCCGGAATCACGTACAGGGAGTAATGCCCCACCTGGATTTCGTCTTTCGACAGCAGCGGGCCGTATTCCTGGATGCGCTCGCCGTTGATGCCCACGCCGAACAGCGCGTTCTGGCTGCTGATGCGCGCGCCCTCGGGGGTGAACCGGATTTCGGCGTGCCGCCTGCCGATGGTCAGGCCCTTGATGACGATGTCGCAGGCTTCGTCCCTGCCGATCGTCACCAGGTCGTGCTCGAACATCCGCTCGTCCAGGCCGCCGTCCGGGGTCTTGAGAATGATGCGATGCGCCGGCATCATCGGCTCCTCCAGTGTGCCCAGGCGCCCGCTGGACGCAGGCCGCCCTCGTCCTCGGCATACAGCCGGCTCCACACTTCGCCCGCGACAAAGAGGGTGAGCCGCAGCAGGCCGTCTACGTCATCGACCAGGTAGCAGGTCGGCAGAGGGTGGTGGATGGCCGCGCCGTCCTTGCGCGGAACCATCTTTTGCGCGCAGGACGGCGGCACGCCGGGAACGTGGCTCTGACGGATGAAATAGCCCTGATGCTGCGCGGCCCACAGCAGCTTCTGCCCGAAGCCGTCGTCGGCGATTCTTTGCGGGAAGTCGAGCAGGGTCTCGGCGGGCGGATAGACTTGCGCCAGTTGCCGGACGGCTTCCTCGGCCAGTTGACTTTCCCGCTCCGGCGCGATGCCGACGAAAGCGCCATAGACGTTCCGCGGCAGGATCAGCGGCTCGGCCACGGGCGCGCCCGCGCAGGCCGCGAGCGCCAGGCACGTCAGGAGGAAGAGCGGTCGCGGGAAACGAATCATGGCTGCCTCGCAATCGTCACGCTTTCGCGGTAGAAACCCGCGCCCGCCACCAGCACGGCACGCTCCAGCACCGCGTCGACCACGTAGCGCGAATCCTCCCGGCGGTAGCGCACGGGTGGCGCCGCCGCCGCGTCCCGCTGCACGACCAGCAGGACGGGGGCGTTTTCCACCGGCAGGCCGGGCGGCATCTCGATCACCGTCTGCCGTCCGTCGCTGTGCACCCGCAGGGGACGCCAGGACACCTCGCCCGTCACCAAGTAGTCGATATGCCGCGGCGGGGAAGCCTCCGGCGGGGGCGCCGGATCGGACGCCGCCCTCTCCGCGGCAGCGGCGGCTTCCTTCGCTTCCGTCGCTTCCTTCGCTTCCTTCGCTTTCTTCTCCTTCTCGTCGAGCGGCGCCAATCCCTGGTCGAGCAGGCTCTCCTCGGTCTCGCCGGAGAGTTGTCCGCCGCGTTGCACGCTCTTCTTGATCGTGTCGCTCTCCGGGGTGACGAAGCGGGGGGTGATGATGACGATCAGTTCGCTGCGCCCGCCGTTCGTGCCGGTGCTCTTGAACAGGTGCCCCAGCAGCGGAATGCGGCCAAAGAACGGCACCCGGCTTTCGTTCTTGCCCGTTTCGTGGGAAGCCAGGCCCGAGAGCAGCATGGACTTGCCATCCACCAGATCGAGTTCGGATTCCACCTGCCGGGTCAACAGGCCCGGTACGCCCAGGACGGCGACGGCGTCGTCGATCTGGCTCACTTCGGTCGACACCTTGGCGCGGATGTTGCCGAGCCGGTCGCATTGCGGCTCGATGGCGAGACGCACGCCGTATTTCTTGAATTCCACGGTGGTCGCTCCCAGCCCGCTTTGCAGGGGGATGGGCATTTCGCCGCCGGAAGTGAAGTCCGCCTTGCCCCCGCAGCGCGCGGTCAGCCGCGGCTCGGCCACGATGTAGGCGTCGCCCTGCGAGCGCAGCAGGTTGATCTTCGAGGTGATCAGCGTCGCCAGGCTGAAGGCCGTGCGGAAGGGCTGCGTGTAGCCGGGCCATTCGTCCAGTCCGGGCACACCGTCGCCCTCGCCGCCTTCCTTGGGACGCAGGTAGTAGTAGCGCTTGCCGTCGACGTCTTTACTGTCGGTGCCGAGCAGTTTCATGTCGCCCACCACGGAAAGCGAGGGGCCGTGGATGGTCTCCGACCACTTGACTCCCAGCTCTTCCAGCGCGGAACTCTTGATTTCGACGAGTTGCGCGTTGACGTGCACGGTGCGCTCTTCCAAGGCCACGTCGCCTTCCGTAATCAGCACGATCTTGTCGTCGCCGAACGCCTGTTGCAGGGCTTTGACCAGATTCATCTGTCCGGGCGTCAGGGTCTCCGCGCGCAGGAAGACGCGATTGCCCACCAGGTTCACCCGGATGCCCACGTCCTCGCCGAAGGTTTCCCTGACCTGCGCGTACATCTTCGCCGGGCTGTCCGCCGCCACTTCCGCGGCGTAGGAAATCTCGGAGCCGTCGTCGAGCCACAGATGCAGGGTCGAGCGCCCGGCGTCGCTGGCGATCATCAGCAGTTCGTTGGCGTTCAAGGCCGCGACGGAGAGCACCTTGCCGTTGCCGACGGCGGTCTTGAGCACGGGCCGGGGCAGTTTGATGACCCGCGCTTCGCCCACATAGAGGTGGAAAGCCTCCAGATCCCGCGGCGGCGGCGACCAGGCGGGCGCGTACAGCAGAGGCGCCGCCGGGGGCGTGGGAACGCTCGGGGTTGGCCGGGGCGCGCTGGCCGGGTTCTGTGGCTGCGGGAGGGGGGCTGCGGCGCTCGCCGGCAAGGCCACGCCGCTCGTTTCTTCGGGGGGCGCGTCCGCCGCGGCGGGCAGCGCCACGGCCAGGGCGAGGCTTGCTGCCACGCAACGCGCCAGTTTTTTGTATTCAGGAATCGCGCGATCTGCGTCGCCTTTCTGGATGACCATGTTTCATTGCGCTCTTTCGGAGTTCATGTGGGTTGTCTGGTTTGCCGTCCGGGAAGCCGCCACGGTCGGCGCGGGAACCACCGCGCCCGGCCCGTCCGTCTTCTGTCCGTTCGCCTGCGGTTCGTCCGCCCGCGGTTCGCCTCGCGCTTCCCTGGGCGGCGCGCCGCGCGCGGTGTCCTCGCCGGGAAGCGCCGTCTCCGCCGTCCCGTTGGCCGCGACGACGGTCTCCCGGACGAACGGCAGCACTTCCGGCTTCAACGCGCCGCCCTTGCCTCCGGCGTAGAAGACGATGCCGCCAACCTCGCCGCCGTCCTCCGCCCACAGGTCGGATTCGCGCGTGGGCCGATAGTGGGCGTCGTGCTGTTCGGGACGCTTCAAGGCGGCTTTCAGTTCGCCGTTCTCCTGCGCGATCAACACTCTGCCGATCTCGTCCGGCAACAGATCGAGCGTCAGCGTGGAGTAGCGCCGGTCGTACTCTTTCCCGTCCTGCCCGGTCTCGCGCCGCACGATGTTGCCGGTCGCTTTCACCAATACGTCCTGCAACAGCGGTCGCACGATCCTCGCTTCCTTGCCACCGCCCGTGTTCAGGGAATCCCTGCCGACGATGAACAGGTCGATGCGGTCGGACGGGCGAACCATCCCGGAGATCGAATTCAGTTCGTCCACCGAAATGGTCAGCGCGCGCCGCTCTTTGTCGAGCAAGTCCGAGAACGACGAATTCCGCCCGCTGGACAAATATCCCCATAACAAGGGACGGCCCAATGGCAGGCCGATCTTGAGACTCTGCCCCAGGGCGTTGTCGATGTCTTCGGGCCGGATCGCGTCCGGCGGAACCAGATCGGTCGGAACCGCGCGGATGGCGAAATCCTCGATGACCACCCGCGTGTCCGACGGAATATCCCGCTTGGGCACGACGATCCGCACTTTCTCGGTGTTGTCGGCGTAGCGCGATTCGAGTTCGGCGGCCTTGCGATCGAGATAGAACTTGACCAGAAACCCGGCCAGCCCAGCCATGGCGACCGCCACGCCAAGCAGCGCCAGGCGACGTTTGCCAGCAGACAAGGCCATCCTCAATACCCCTTCGTCGAGCCGATCACGGGGTTGCCAATGGCGTACACCTTGGCCTCGTGATTCTTTTTAACGGCTTCGATCAGCAGGTCGGCCACCGACTTCCCTTCCGAGAACGGCGTGACCAGGGCCAGGATCAGGATCAAGGCGCAGATCGTGTATTCGACCATCGCCTGGCCCGTCTGCGATTTGTGTGAT
>JAITIQ010000220.1 GCA_031279425.1 Accumulibacter sp. | reverse complement strand
CGAGTTGCTACCGTGGAATATCACCACATCAGCCGCGGCAGATGACGACCCCTCCGCCTGATTCCTCCTATCTACAAAATCAAAACTATTGCAAGACGGCCTCCGCCGGACGCTTACGCAGGTACCGCGGTACGGCAGGCGATGGACTCCGTAAATTGGAGGGCATCCCCGGCGGGGGCCCCAAGGGGGTGGGAGATATAGCACCCCCCTTGGGGTGCAGTGACGTTCAAGTGGTACCCGCCGCGGTACCCATTGGAACCCAGAAGGCAAAAAGGCCAGTCTCGTGACTGGCCTAAGCCTTTGATTTTATTGGTCGGGGCGGTGGGATTCGAACTCACGACCCCTTGCACCCCATGCAAGTGCGCTACCAGGCTGCGCTACGCCCCGACAAGCTGCGATTATAAACCATTCTCCAAGCCATGGATCGAATTCAGAACTCCCCGGTTTCCACTGGGGGATGCTGCGGCCAATACGGATCCGCGTGTTCGCTATTCCGTCTCTCCCTTGAGTATGCGCACGATGTCGAGGAGCTCGGAGCGAATGGATTCTGGCGTCGGCTCGGTTTTCTCGTGACTTTCTTCAATAGTCTCTTCCAGACGATTTCGCGCTCCGCTGATGGTGAATCCCTGGTTGTAGAGCAGCTCGCGGATACGCCGGACGAGCAGGACTTCGTGGTGCTGGTAGTAACGGCGGTTGCCGCGCCGCTTGACGGGCTTGAGCTGGGTGAACTCCTGCTCCCAGTAACGCAGCACGTGGGGCTTGACGCCGCACAATTCACTGACTTCCCCGATGGTGAAATAGCGCTTGGCCGGAATGGGCGGCAGAGGGTCCCCAGGGGAGTCCCTGGGCGTTTTTTTGGGCTTGACCGGAATGAGGAGCAAAGGATCCCTGGGCGTATCTTTAGGATTGCGTTCCATTGTGGGAGAGCTCCACTTCGCCCTTCAGTTTTTGACTGACATGAAAGGTGACGACGCGCCGCGCGGTGATGGGAATTTCCTCTCCTGTCTTCGGGTTGCGCCCGGGGCGTTGCGGCTTGTCCCGCAACTGAAAATTACCGAATCCCGAAAGCTTGACACCATCCCCGCACTCCAGAGCATTGCGAATCTCCTCGAAAAAAGCTTCGACCATATCCTTGGCTTCGCGTTTGTTGAGGCCGACTTTTTCAAACAACAAATCCGCAAGTTCCGCTTTGGTGAGTGTCATGTCGATCCCTGTTAGATACGTAGTCGAGCGGCAAAAACCTGACGCAAGTATTTGAAGAGTTCTTGAACTGCGGCATCCACTTCCGTATCTTGCAAAGTCCTTTGAGTATCTTGCATAACTATCCGAAAAGCAAGACTTTTTTTCCCCTGATCGATACCTTTTCCGGTATAGACGTCGAACAATCGGATCTCCTGGACGATACCCGGGCGGTTGCGGCTCAGACCATCCAGGATGGCCTGGACTGCCAGTTTCTGGTCGACGACGATGGCCAGATCGCGATAGGCGGCCGGCAGCTTGGAGACTTCCGCATGGCTCGGGAGGCGGGCTTCCAGCAGCACGTCGAGATCGAGTTCGAACAGCGCGGGCGCCGTCGGCAGTTCATATTTTTGCGCCCACCGGGGATGCAGTTCTCCGATGAAACCGGCTTCGCGCTCACCGATCAGGACACGCGCGCCGCGTCCGGGGTGCAGCGCGGGATGCGCCGTTTTCTCGAAACGGGCGGCGGCCGGCGAGAGCAGCAGTTCGAGCTCGCCCTTGATGTCGTAGAAATCGACCGCGCGCGCCGGCGCCCCCCATTGCTCGGGCAGCGCGCCGCCATGGGCCAGCGCGGCGAGTTTCCACGGCTGGCGGAAACCTTTGACCGGCAACCCCGCCGGGTCGCGGAAAAAGCAGCGGCCAGTCTCGAACAGGCGAATAGAGTTTTGCCTGCGTTTCAGATTCGTCGCCACGTTGGCGATCAGCCCGCCGATCAGCGTCGAGCGCATCACGCTCATCTGGCTGGCGATCGGATTGGCCAGGCGGATCGGCGAAGCCCGGGTGGCGGGATCGCCCGCAAAATCGGCTTCCCAGGCTTCCTCGACGAAAGCGAAATTGATGACCTCCTGAAAGCCCCGGTCGGCCAGTATCTGGCGCACGCGCCACAGGGGACGCGCGTTTTCCGTTTGCGGCAGCATCGAGAGGGTCGCGCGGGGCGGCTGCGCGGGAATCCTGTCATAGCCGTGCACGCGGGCAAGCTCTTCGATCAGGTCTTCCTCGATTTCGATGTCGAAGCGCCAGCTCGGTGGGGTGACGATGAAGTCGTCGCCGTCTTGCGAGAGCGTCAGACCCAGGCGCGCAAGGATCTCGCCGATCCGCTCGCCGCTCATGGCCATGCCGAGCGCCTTGGCCGCGCGCCGCGGACGCAGGCGGATGGGCAGACGGGAGGGCAGGGGAGCGCGGGCTTCGCACAGCGGGCCGGCCTGGCCGCCGCAGATGTCGAGGATCAAGCCTCCGGCGCGTTCCAGCGCCTGCCGCGAGGCGCCGAAATCGACCCCGCGCTCGAAGCGGAACGAGGCATCGGAGCCGAAGCCGTAGCGTCGGGCGCGTCCAGCGACCGCGCGGGGCGCGAAAAAGGCGGATTCGAGGAACATTTCGGTCGTCCCGAGCGTGATGCCGGTGTCCTCGCCGCCCATGATGCCGGCCATGGCCAGCGGACGCCGGTCGTCGGCAATGAGCAGCACGTCGTTTGAAAGATCGAGCGTCTGCCCGTTGAGCAGCAGGATTTTTTCACCTGCCCGGGCCATGCGCGCATGGATCGCGCCTGCGAGTTTCCCGTTGTCGAAGGCGTGCAGGGGCTGCCCCTGTTCGAGCATCACGTAGTTGGTGATGTCGACGAGCGCCGAAATCGAACGGATGCCGCTGCGTTCCAGGCGGCGCTTCATCCAGTCCGGGGTCGGCGCCCTGGCGTCGAGATCGGCGAACACCCGACCGCAATAAAGAGGACAGGCTTGGGGCGCGTCGAGGACGATCTCGCGGCGCAGGTCCGTGGCGACCGGGACGGCGGCGATGGATGGGAAGACTGCCGGCGTCCCGGTCAGCGCCGAAACCTCGCGGGCGATGCCGACGAGCGACAGGCAGTCGGCGCGGTTCGGCGTGAGTTTCAGGGTCAGCAGGCGGTCGTCGAGATCGAGATAGCGGCGGATGTCCTCGCCGACGGGCGCATCGGCGGGAAGCGCGAGCAGGCCGGAAGCATCCTCCGAAATACCCAGTTCCTTCGCCGAGCAGAGCATGCCCGAGGATTCGACGCCGCGAACCTTGGCGACCCCGATCCTGAAATCGTTCGGCAGCCTGGCGCCGGGCAGGGCGCAGGGAGCCTTCAGCCCAGCGGCGGCGTTGGGCGCGCCGCAGACGATCCGCCGCGGTACTCCATCGCCGACATCGACGCGGCAGACGTTCAGCCGGTCGGCGTCAGGGTGCTTCTCGACTTCCAGCACCTCGGCGGCGACGACGCCGTCGAAGGCCGGGGCGACGGCTTCCTCTTCCTCGACTTCGAGGCCGGCCATGGTCAAGAGGTGGGTGAATTCGTCGCCTTTTGGCGCCGGGTCGACAAAACTGCGCAGCCAGGATTCAGAGAATTTCATGGGTGATCGATCCGTATTTTCTAGCTGTAAATTAGACTGTACTTTTAATTAATTTTAGCGTACTCTAGGCTTGAAAGGGAGGGCGGAATTATAAGTTTGTTGGTCATTTCAACCTCGTTCATGTACTCTCAATGAGATTTACCATGGCATATTTTACAGTCACAGCGCAAAATAATCAACCGGCGATTATTAATGGTAATTCGGTAACTAAAGTTATTGACCATGGTACTTATCGAGCCATTTATCAAGGGTCTGATACCAACAATTATCAAGTTAAAGATACGTTAGCCACAATTTTAGCGGCATTAAATAGTTAGAATAGTAACCATCCTCCGGCAAAGCCGGGGTTTTCATTTGTGAGCCGCTCAAAGCGAGATGATGGCGGATGTCTATATGCACTATGTTTACAGCATAGTGCATTTTTATTCTAGTTGTTTTTTTGCAAGAATAGCATATTTTATGTTTAATCATCGTTCCATTAAAACAGAGAGTTCAATCAATGAAATTCCCATTTTCTTCGTTTCCTTTTGGAATAAGCATGTTCTCGATAATGGCTATTCTTGCGGTAACAAATGTCCATGCGCAACAGGTCTACAAATGTGTGAGAACTGATGGAAAACATCAGTTCTCCGACGTGCCTTGCAAAGGAACTGAAAAGACTGAAGTCATTCGTGATGGAGCGGCTAGCGTTTCAGAACAAGAGCAACGAGAAGCAAGACAACGAACAGTAAAAATGCAGGAAGAAATAGTGGCCAAGGAAAAGGAGAAGGAAGCTGAAATTGCTCGACGCCGGGCAGAGCAAAAACGTGAAGAAGAGATAAAGGCTGGAGAAACGGAACGAGACCTTGAGCATGCGAAAAGATCCGAGGTGGTATCCGATTGCGTGCGCGACGTGGCGCGGCGCGGAGCGTCGCAGGACATAAAGGCGGAGATGATGGCCGCCTGTCGTGGCGCTGGAACATCCCAGCGCGCAAGCGGGATTTCAGTTGACTCTGTTCGCGAATGCGTAAGAAATATTGAACGCACGAATGCCTCCGAGGACGAAAAAACCAGGCAGGTAGCTGTTTGTCATGGCGCAAATATTGAACCGAGGTTTCATCCCTACAAATATCGTTTGCGCTGAATCGTGGAAATTTTGGATATTGCAGCCGTGGCTATTTGTGGAATGAAGGCTCAGAGACATACCCCGCATTCCTAAACGAACTGCCGCAGAAAGCGCAGGTCGCCGTCGAAAAAGAGGCGCAGGTCGTTGATGCCGTAGCGCAGCATGGTCAGGCGATCAGGCCCCATGCCGAAGGCGAAGCCGAGGTACCTTTCCGGGTCGATGCCGACGTGCCTCAGAACATTCGGGTGAACCATGCCGCAGCCGGCGATTTCGAGCCAGCGCCCCTTGAGCGCGCCGCTCATGAAGGCTGCGTCGATTTCGGCCGAAGGCTCGGTGAACGGGAAAAACGAGGGACGGAAACGCACTTCCAGATCCTCGTTTTCGAAGAAGCGGCGGAGAAAGTCGGCGAGCACGCCCTTCAAGTCGGCGAAACTTACGTCCTCGCCGATCCACAGGCCCTCGACCTGATGGAACATCGGCGAATGCGTGGCATCCGAATCGACGCGGTAGACCCGACCCGGCGCGATGATGCGGATCTCGGGCATGGCATCGAGGTGGACGTACCGGGCGACGTGCGCCTGCATGTAGCGCACCTGGATCGGGCTGGTGTGCGTGCGCAGCAGGATGTCCCGGGCCGGCTTGCCGTTTTCGTCGAGCAGGAAGAAGGTGTCGTGCATCGAGCGCGCGGGATGGTCCTCGGGCATGTTGAGCGCCGTGAAATTCTGGAAATCGGCCTCGATTTCGGGGCCGTCGGCGACCTCGAAACCGATCGAACGGAACAGCGCCTCGATGCGTTCCAGCGTGCGGGTGACCGGGTGCGGGCCGCCGCGGATTTCGCCGCGGCCGGGCAGGGTCACGTCCAGTGATTCTTCCGCCAGCCGGGCTTCGAGCGCCTGTTGGCGGAGGGCTTCGCGACGGGCGGCGAGCGCCGCTTCGATCACCGCCTTGGCGCGATTGATCGCCGCGCCGGCCAATTTTTTTTCTTCGGGGGAGAAGCGGTTCATTCCCTTCAACAATTCGGTGATCTGTCCGCTCTTGCCCAGGTAGCGCGCCTTGATTTGTTCCAGGGCGTCGGGGTCGTTCGTCGCGGCGAACGCCGCGGCCGCGTCTTGCGCGATGTGCTCGGGGTTTTGCATGGAATTCAATGCCTGTCAGAAAAAAAGGAGGCGCGAGCCTCCTTTTTCTTGTGCTCGCGCGGTCATTGACCGAGGTGGTTTTTGGCCTGCTCGGCCAGCGCGGCGAAAGCCGCTTTGTCGAAGACGGCCAGATCGGCCAGCACCTTGCGGTCGACTTCGATCCGGGCTTTCTTCAGGCCGTTCATGAAGGTACTGTATTTCAGGCCAAGTTCGCGGGCCGCCGCATTGATGCGCGCGATCCACAGGGCGCGGAACTGGCGTTTTCTCTGGCGGCGGTCGCGATAGGCGTACTGGCCCGCCTTCATCACCGCTTCCTTGGCGATGCGATAGACATTCTTGCGGCGGCCGCGGTATCCCTTGGCCAGGGCAAGCACTTTCTTGTGACGCGCACGCGCCGTCACACCGCGTTTCACTCTGGGCATTCATCGTCTCCTTCAGGCATAGGGCATCATGGCGAGAACCGAAGCCTTGTCGGAGTGATTCACTCCGATCATGCCGCGCAACTGGCGCTTCAATTTGGTCGTTTTCTTGGTCAGGATATGGCTCTTGAACGCCTGGCCGCGCTTGATGTGGCCGCTGGCGCTGAGCTTGAAGCGCTTCTTGGCGCCGCTCTTGGTCTTCATCTTGGGCATGAAATGCTCCTTTTGTCGACATGGACTCGGGTGTCTCCCGGCGGGAGCGCTTGTTGACCCGATACCACTTGTAGGTGCTGCAACTACCGTTCCATCCTCTTGCGATTCATTTCCTGCGGCTCGGCGCCATGATCATCACCATCTGCCGGCCTTCCATCTTGGGCATCTGCTCGACCGTCGCAATATCCTGCAGATCGGTCTTGATCCGCTCGATCTGTCGCATACCGATATCCTGATGGGCCATTTCCCGGCCACGGAAGCGCAAGGTGACCTTGACCTTGTCTTCTTCCTGCAGGAAGCGCGTCATGTTGCGCAGCTTGATCTGGTAGTCGTTTTCGTCCGTACCCGGACGCAGCTTGACTTCCTTGACCTGAATCTGCTTTTGCTTGAGTTTCTGCTCGTGCTGACGCTTCTGTTCCTGGTACTTGAACTTGCCGTAATCCATGATCCGGCAGACCGGCGGTTGTGCCAACGGAGCGATTTCGACCAGATCCGCACTGGCTTCTTCCGCCAGATGCAATGCCTGCCGGACGCTGACGATTCCCAGCGTCTCCCCCTCGACTCCGATCAGGCGGACTTCGGGGGCGTTGATCTCTTCGTTGACGCGATGCGACTTTTGCAGTGCGATGGTTCGGCTCCTTTTTCCGAAAAAATTAAGCCGTGCCACTCCGCGCGGCGACTTCTTCGCGAAGCCGCCCGATCAGCATCTCCAGGGTCATTTGACCGAGATCCTGACCGCCGCGTGTACGCACGGCCACCCGCTTGGCCGCCATTTCCCTGTCGCCGACGACGATCTGGTAAGGCAGCCTGTTCAAGCTATGTTCCCGGATTTTATAGTTTATTTTCTCGTTCCGCAAATCGGAATCGGCGCGGAAACCGGCTGCGCGTAGTGTTTTTGCAACATCCTCGGCGTAGCCCATCTGCTTTTCCGAGATGTTCAGCACGACGGCTTGGATGGGCGAGAGCCACAGCGGCAAGGCGCCAGCATAGTGTTCGATGAGGATGCCGATGAAGCGCTCCAACGAACCGACGATCGCCCGATGCAGCATGACCGGCGTATGACGGGCGTTGTCCTCGCCGACGTATTCGGCGCCCAGGCGTTGCGGCATCGAGAAATCCACCTGGATGGTGCCGCACTGCCAGGAACGGCCGATCGCGTCCTTGATGTGGAATTCGATTTTCGGCCCGTAGAAAGCGCCTTCTCCGGGCAATTCGTGCCAGACCAGGCTCGAGGCTTTCAGCGCCTCGCGCAGAGCGGTTTCGGCCTTATCCCAGACTTCGTCCGCGCCGATGCGCCTTTCCGGGCGCAACGCCAGCTTGACCATGATGTCATGGAAGCCGAAATCGACGTAGACCTTGCGCACCAGGGCGTTGAAGGCAGTCACTTCGGACTGGATCTGATCCTCGGTACAGAAGATGTGGCCGTCGTCCTGCGTGAAACCGCGCACGCGCATGATGCCGTGCAGGGCGCCGGACGGCTCGTTGCGGTGGCATGAACCGAACTCGCCGTAGCGCAAGGGCAGGTCGCGATAGCTGCGCAATCCACTGTTGAAAACCAGGATGTGGCCCGGACAGTTCATCGGCTTGATCGCGTAATCGCGTTTTTCCGACTCGGTGGTGAACATGTTTTCCCGGTAGTTCTGCCAGTGCCCGGTTTTCTCCCACAGCGAGCGATCAACGATCTGCGGACACCTCACTTCCTGATAACCGTTGTCCTGGTAGACACGGCGCATGTATTGCTCGACCTCTTGCCACACCGACCAGCCCTTGGGATGCCAGAACACCATGCCGGGCGCTTCATCCTGCAGGTGGAAGAGGTCGAGTTCACGGCCGACGCGGCGATGGTCGCGCTTTTCCGACTCTTCCAGCATCATGAGATACGCGTCCTGATCCTCCTTTCTGGCCCAGGCCGTGCCGTAGATGCGCTGCAACTGCTCATTGTGGTGGTCGCCGCGCCAGTACGCGCCGGCCACCTTCATCAGCTTGAAAACCTTGAGCTTGCCCGTGGATGGAACGTGCGGCCCGCGGCAGAGGTCGACGAAACTGCCTTCGCGGTAAAGCGAGACCGCTTCGTCCTGCGGAATCGCGGCGATCAGCTCGGCCTTGTAACGCTCGCCGATCGATTCGAAGAACGCCGTCGCGTCGTCCCGTTGCCAAACCTCGCGCTTGACCGGAACGTCCTTCTTCGCCAGTTCGGTCATGCGCTTCTCGATGGCGGCCAGATCCTCGGGAGTAAACGGGCGCTTGAAGGAGAAGTCGTAATAGAAGCCGTTTTCGATGACCGGGCCGATGGTCACCTGCGCTTCCGGAAACAAATCCTTGACCGCGTAAGCCATCAGGTGGGCCGTCGAATGGCGGATGACCTCGATCCCCTCGGGGTCCCTGTCCGTGACGACGGAAAGCGAGGCGTCGGACTCGATGACATGGCTCAAATCGACGAGCCTGCCGTCGACCTTGCCGGCCACAGCGGCCTTGGCCAGCCCGGAACCGATATCCTGGGCGACTTCGGCAACCGTGACGGAACGATCGAACCTCCGTCGGGAACCATCGGGCAATGTAATGACCGCCATTTTGCAACCCCAGGAACAGGAAAAGCCAGAGATTCGCTCTGGCTTTTGGAATCAACGATGGTAGGCGCGATTGGACTCGAACCAACGACCCCCACCATGTCAAGGTGGTGCTCTAACCAGCTGAGCTACGCGCCTTCAATGCCGCCGAGCTGCTTGCGACAACAAAGAACAATGGATTATACGTGGGTTCCGCCGCAAGTCAAGGCTGATTCAAGGCTGATGTAGCGAGGTGTCGTGACACTGAAGGCGCGTAGCTCAGCTGGTTGGAGCACACCACCTTGACATGGCGGGGTCGTTGGTTCGAATCCAATCGCAGCGAATTGTATCGACCATGTTCAACCAACTGGTCGAAGAAGGCGAAGACCACCCGTATCCAGTGGCTCCGCTTACCTCTTTTGTGGGTGTTTTTCCTCTTATTGAAAATGATTTCGTATATAAAACATGATCTTACAGAGTTTTCTTAAAATAAATGTAAAGTCCTTCCGGTTCTGGACGTAAAATATCTGAAAAGCAGGGTGATTCTCCCATGTTGCGGGCAGATCCCGGCTCGTGGGAGAAGGAGACAGCATGAATCACGACAACACCTCACTGTTCCAGTCGAACCGGACGACGTGGCGCCGCCAGCGCCGCCATGTCGTTCCGTTCCCGTGTACCACCCGCGCGCCGCGTACCGAGGAAAGGGGGCAGCCATCGACGGGATCGTCGGGCGAGATCGTTCGTCAGATGGCCCTGCTTCTCTCGGCCGCTGAAAAGCGCATCGCCGGGCTGGAGCGGGCGCTGGAGGAAACCCGGAGCATGGCTTTCACTGATCCCTTGACCGGTGCCCTGAACCGCCGCGGATTCGAGCACGCCTACGCGCGGGAGATGGCGCGTTGCCGCCGATGCGGAAGGAAGCTGGCGCTGGCGTTGATCGACCTCGATGATTTCAAGGCGATCAACGACCGGTATGGGCATCCGGCGGGCGACAAGGTACTGGTGCATCTGGTGCGTGTGCTGCGGCGGTCGATGCGTCCGTCGGATGCCTTGTGTCGGCTCGGTGGCGAGGAATTCGCGCTGATGCTGCCGGAGACGTCGATGGACGACGCATGCCGGGCCGTGCGGCGTTTCCTCGCCAGTTTTTCCTGGCCGGTGCCGGAGGTGGCGCGGACGGTGACCTTCAGCGCCGGCGTGATCGAGCATGACGGCGGTGAATCTCTGGAAGAAGCTCTCCAGCGCGCCGACATCGCCGCCTACGCCGCGAAGCAAGCCGGCAAGAACACGGTCGTGGCGGGCTGACATCTCTTGTTGATACTCCCGATGCATCTCTTCCGGCTTTCGCGGTACCTTCGAGAAACAAGACGACCTCCGACCAGCCGGCCACGTGCTCGTGCTCGACCTGTATCACGGCCTTGATCGCAGCACTGGCCCGCGATGGACGCGGCGATGCGGCAAAAAACGGGAGTCTCTTGCCTTGCGGATCAATCGGCCGACAGCGACTCGGCCAGCGCCATCAGTTGTTGTTTCTGCTTCTGACCGAGTCTGGATACGGCCAAGAGCAACTCGGCCTCGAGCTCGTCCACACAATAAAAATAGAGGCAACCGGCACTTTGAGCGCCGCGGCGAGGTTTCGCGTCATGCCGAACGGCGGCGCATGTGTTCCCGTCTCATATCGGCTGATGCGCGCGCTGCTGCATCCTTCATCGAGACCGACCAGGACGCCCAGCCGATCCTGGGCCAAACCCGCCCTTTCGCGTGCCGCGCGCAGACGCTGACCGAACACGGTTTGGGGATATCGGCGCACCGCTGCGGATTTGGGTTTTGTTCATTCCTTTCGTTTTTCTTCGCTTGACACTATTATTGCGAGGCAATATATTCTTTTACGAATAAATAGTTCGTTTAGGAAAATAATGAGGGTGAAAATCCGGACCGGCAAATCTGTCGATCGCCAAGCGACCGCTCATTGCGCTCAACGCTCAAGCCACATCCCGAGAATCGGCGAACGGATGGGGTCGCGTCCGATACTTTCAACTCCATGCTGATTTGTTCGACGTTTCATCAACCCAGGAAGGAGATTTCGATGAGCAATAAAGCGGGCAACTTCGGAGTATATCTATCTGAATTCATTGGCACATTCATCTTTCTCCTGTGCGGCATCGGCTGTGTCGCGGGATTGAAGCTGGCCGGCGCGAGCCTTGGCCAGTGGGAGGTCAGCATCGTCTGGGGGCTCGCGGTGGCGATGGGCGTCTACGTCTGCGGCGGCGTCTGCGGCGCGCATCTCAACCCTTCGGTCACCATTGCGCTCACGCTGTTCGCCGGATTCGACAAACGCAAGGTATTGCCCTACCTGATCGCCCAGTTCCTTGCCGGGTTCTGCGCCGCCGCCACGGCCTATCTCGTCTATAAGGGGCTTTTCGACGCCGCCATCGCCGAAACGGGCGGGGATCCGGTGAAGATGACCGGGCTGGCGGGTATATTCTGCACCTTTCCGCATCCGAAAATCGGTTTTTTCCAGGCTTTCCTGGTCGAGATGTGCATCACGGCCATTCTGATGTGTCTGATCCTGGCCCTTGGCGACGAACGGAACACCGCGCCCGGAGCGCGCCTGTCCGGGCTTCTGGTCGGCCTTCTGGTAGCGCTCATCGGCGCGTCCTTCGGCCCCTTGACCGGCTTCGCGATGAATGCCGCGCGCGACTTCGGCCCCCGCCTGTTCGCCTTTTTCGCGGGCTGGGGAAGCGAGGTCATGACCGGATATCCGTTGAACGCAAACCTGTCGCTCCCTTATTTTCTCGTTCCCCTGGTCGCTCCCGTCATCGGCGCGTGCATCGGCGCCGCCGTTTACAAGAGCGTCATCGGCAGAACGCTGCAAAGGGCCTGAACACTTTTTCCACCATGGAGGATGTCATGAACAAGAAATACATCGTAGCGCTCGACCAGGGAACCACCAGTTCCAGAACCGTCGTCCTCGATCGCGACGCGCGCATCGTGGCCGTGGCGCAGCGGGAATTCCCCCAGATCTATCCCCGGCCCGGCTGGGTGGAGCACGACCCCGTGCAGATCTGGGCCACCCAGAGTTCGACGCTCACGGAAGCTCTGGCGCTCGGTGGAATATCTTCCGACGAAATCGCCGGCATCGGCATCACCAACCAGCGCGAAACCACCGTGGTCTGGGAAAGGGAAAGCGGCAAGCCCATCTGCAACGCCATCGTCTGGCAGTGCCGCCGTACCGCCGGCCTGTGCGACGAGTTGAAAAAACAGGCGGGATTTGAAGACTACGTGCGGGAAAACACCGGGCTTCTCCTGGATCCATATTTTTCCGGCACCAAGATCCAGTGGATCCTCGATAACGTCGAAGGCGCGAGAGCCAAGGCCGAACGAGGCGAACTCCTGTTCGGCACCATCGACACTTGGCTCATCTGGCACATGACTCGGGGGCGCGTGCATGTGACCGACTACACCAACGCCTCGCGGACGATGCTGTTCAACATCCATGCGCTGCAATGGGACGACAGGATCTTGCGGACGCTCGGCATTCCGCGTTCCATGCTGCCGGAAGTCAAGGCCTCGTCCGTGGTTTACGGAGAGACCAACATCGGCGGCAAGGGCGGCACGCGCGTTCCCGTCGCGGGCATCGCCGGCGACCAGCAGGCGGCGCTTTTCGGCCAGTTGTGCGTCCAGAACGGCATGGCCAAGAATACCTACGGCACCGGCTGCTTCCTGCTCATGAACACTGGCGATACGGCCGTGAAATCCGGGAACGGCCTGATCACCACCCTGGCCTGCGGACCTCGCGGCGAAGTGTGCTACGCCCTGGAAGGGTCCATATTCGTGGCCGGTTCCGCGATCCAATGGCTGCGGGACGAACTCAAAATCGTCTACGACGCCGGCGACACCGAATATTTCGCCAACAAGGCGACGAGCTCGAACGGCGTCTATGTCATTCCCGCCTTCACCGGCCTGGGCGCGCCCTATTGGGACCCTTACGCCCGCGGCGCCATCATCGGACTCACGCGCGGCACCAACGCCGGGCAGATCATCCGGGCGACGGTCGAATCGATCGCCTACCAGACCAAGGACGTGCTGGAAGCGATGCAGGCGGATTCCGGCCTCCGGCTCAAGTCCCTGCGGGTGGACGGAGGCGCGTCGGCGAACAATTTTCTCATGCAGTTCCAGGCCGACATTCTCGGCGTGAAGGTCGAAAGGCCCGAGGTACTCGAGGTCACCGCGCTCGGCGCGGCCTTTCTGGCCGGCATCGCCGTCGGCTTCTGGCAGGGCCTGGACGATGTGAAAAACCGGCTTGTCGTGGAACGGATCTTCGAGCCTTCCGAGGACAAGGACAAGCAGGTCGCCCGTTACAAGGGCTGGAAAAAGGCCGTCAACCGGGCGCTGAAATGGATCGACGCCGACGCCTGATACGTGTCGGGCGATCCGGATTCTTGCTATCCTCATCGAGAATCGGAATAAGCTGACCCGCTGCGAGGCTCCCCCATGACCTTTCTCGAATACACCTTGAATACGCCCGACCAGGGGTTCGTCGACATCACGACGCTGGCGCAGGAAGCTGTCGGCAAAAGCGGCGTGGCCAACGGCATCGTCGTGATCCATTGTCCGCACACCACGGCGGGTGTCACCATCAACGAAAACGCCGACCCGGACGTGGTGCGTGACCTGCTCCTTGGACTCGACAAGGCGTTTCCGAACGACGCCAGTTCTCGCCATGCGGAAGGCAATTCGGCCGCGCACCTCAAGGCGTCGGTCATCGGGTCGAGCGTCACGGTACTCGTCGAAAAAGGCAGGCTCGTCCTCGGTACCTGGCAGGGCGTCTATTTCTGCGAATTCGACGGGCCGCGCCCGCGCAGATTCTGCGTAAAGGTGATGGAAGGATAGCATCGGCCGGAGCGCCGTCCAGATTCCGGAAATCAAAGTCTGGACATGAACTTCGCGGTGTCGATGATGAAGCGCTCGTGGCGTCCTCTGCCGATTTCGCCTTGTTCGTCTTGGGCCAGCACCTCGAAGACCAGGCGCCGTCGGTCGACTTCCACCAGGAGCGAGGTACAGATGACCTTGCCGCCCACGGGCGTGGCCCGGCTGTGGCTCACGTCCACCCTGACGCCGACGGTGCCGTAGCCTTCGGGCAGGAAGGGCAGCACCGAGTTCTGGCAGGTCTTCTCCATCAGGCCGATCATGGCCGGCGTGGCGAAGACTTCCACCAGGCCGCTGCCGTAGCGGGACGCCGTATCCCCAGGTCCGACGGTCCATGTCTCCCGGCCTCGAACTCCCGTTTCGATCTGGAATTCCATGCCAATCCTCCCGGAAGCTATGCGTCGTGCCGATCCGTTTCCCACGGATCCATGCGGAAGCCGATTTCGTCCAGCCTGGCGCACAACTGTTCCAGCTTGTCTTTTGGCGCCCTGTCCAGCGGCGGCCGCAGCTCCGCCCATTGCGGATCCTTGCGCTTCCAGCCGATGACGGCCTTCATCGAGGCGATCAGCGGAATCATTTCGAAAGTCCGGCGAATCTGCGTCACCCGCGCCTGGCGGGCATCGGCATCGGAAGCCCGCCAGTTGGCGTAGAGATCGTGAATCATCGCCGGGTTGACGTTGCCCGTCGCCGTGATGCAGCCCGCGCCGCCGCCGCGCAGGGTCTGGAGCAGAAACGGGTCGCTGCCGCAGAAGACGTCGAAGCCCTGCGGCTGGAAATTCCTGAGCAGCATCTCGGTATTGCTCCAGTCACCCGAACTGTCCTTGATCCCGGCGATCGTCCCGGGATATTCCCTGAGCAGCCTTTCGATCAGCCTTGCGGTAATGGGAATCTGGGCCACCGGGGGGATGTGATAGAGATAGATGCGCAGATTCGGGCTGCCGACCCGCTGGATCACTTCCGAATAGGCGCGAAAGAGGCCGTCGTCCGAAACACCCTTGTAATAGAACGGCGGCAGCATCAGAACCCCCGCGCAACCGACGGCCACGGCATGTCTCGTCAGTTCCACGGTATCGGTCAGCGAGCAGCAACCGGTGCCCGGCATCATTCTGTCCGGGGAGATGCCGGCGAGCAGCAGCGCCTCGAGCAGGAAGCGGCGCTCGGCCACAGAAAGCGAGTTGGCCTCGGAATTGGTACCGAAAACGGCCAGCCCGGCATTCTGCGAAACCAGCCATTGACAGTGCTCCACGAAGCGCTCGGGATCGGGCGACAGGTCTTCCCTGAACGGCGTGACGACGGGGGACAGGATGCCGTGGTGTTTCGGAAACATGGACTCTCTCCTTGAGACGGATTCGACGATCCGATTATCCCGATGGCGACCTTTCGTGGCAAACGGCAGTGCGCGCATCGACCGGCAACCCTTCGGCCGGCACGATTCGTCCGCCGCGCATCGCCGCCTTGTACTCCATTTGCCGTCATTGCGAGCGAAGCGTGGCAATCCAGATCGTTCTCTCCGGTGCGCAGCGCCTCTGGTTTGAACCACCGCCTGGATTGCCGCGGCAAACCCAAACTTTGTTCCAGCGGTTTCCTTGAATGTCTGCAAGCTGTTGAAAGCAATGGTTTTCCCATTCTTCACGGTCTGCCGGAAGCAACTGAAATCCACGGGTAGCCGGAGTTTTTGAGTCCATTTCAGTCCAAATCACTATCCAGGCCGTAACTCTTTGATTAAAAAAGAAGGTTACGCTATTCCTGCATCAGGAATGGACTCAAACAAGGACTCATTTCTGTCCGGTCTTCCCACAGGAAGCAAGGCGGACGTCTCATTCGAGACCACGGGTGCGCTGAACGCCCGGTCCTTGTCCTTCGGGGATCTCGCCTCAAGCGAGCTGGCATTAACACTGACCGTTGGTTTTTCAGCAGGAAGCACCGTAACTGATGAGAGAAACAGCTCGATGGATGACTTGACCCATACCTTGTGCACCAGCTCTGCCTGCGCAACCGCGACGGCAGTTTTGCAACACAGGCCGACCGGAAAGCTTCGCTCACCCTGATATCGCGCCAGATGCGCGCCATCTCGCTCAAGGGAAAGCACGTTGATGTCTTGCTCCAGCGTTGGAAGGCCGAAGGACTGTCCGCAGGCGCGCGCTCAAGAACCGCTTGGCGCATCTGCGCTGGTGGGCCGAGAAGTCGGCAAAGCGGGGATTCTGCCGGCGAACAATACTCGCCTGGGCATTCCCGGACGCCGTTATGTGACTCAGGAGAACCAGGTGACGGGCTGGACAAGATCACCGACGCCTATGTTCGCATGAACCTGAAATTACAGGCGGCCTTCGGACTGCGACGGGAAGAGTCCATCAAGTTCCGGCCAAGCCTTACCGACCGGGGCGATCATATCGTCCTCCAGAGTTCCTGGACCAAGGGCGTACGGGGTCGGACGGCGCCGATCACAATGCCGGAACAGCGCGCCGCGCTCGACGAAGCCAAAAAGTTGGCGGGCGCTGGCTCATTGATTCCGGCGGACAAAAGCTACATCCAGCAGCAGCGGGTCTATGACGGACAGTGTAAGCGGGCCGGACTGAGCCACATGCACGGGCTACGGCATCGCTATGCGCAGACGCGGTATGAAGCGCTGACGGGATGGGTTTCGCCCAAGGCGGGCGGCCCCTAGGCAAGCCAACTCGATCCGGCACAACGCCGGAATGATCGAGAAGCCCGGCAGCAAATCGGCCGCGAACTCGGACATGAACGGATCACGGTGATAGTGGTTTATCTGGGCAGGTAAGCCAGTAAACAACCTACGCCTTGACCAGTGTAACCACCACGATGGAATCCTTGATTCCTCGCTCAAACGGGTCATTTGCGAGAAGGGGTGTGCAAGGCACAATCAAAAATGCTATCATTGCCTCCATGAATTCTCCTGATTGAAAAAATTTGGCTCTTCGCAACTGAAATCGGCGGGCGTTTGTTCGTCGAAATCAGGCGTGTTTGAGCTTTTTTTTGGGAGAATGTAATGCGTAAACACATCAAGCGTGAAGACGGCACACCCCGTGCCGGTAAGACCATCCCTCTCGTCATTACCCGCGTCGTCGAAGTACCCAACCCTCATGCGGCGAACGATTCTCGCACGGGTAAGCTGAACTACCAGGGCAAGCCCAAAAAACCGGAGAAACCGCAGTTGCCGGCTCGGAAGATCATTGAGCACAAGACTTTCGCCAACGGGAGATTCATCGGCGACGGAGAAAAACTGACGGCGTTCGTCTGGCTGGATGAAGAGAATACCCCAACGGGCGCGGCAGTAAACGACTAATTACTAGGGAGCACGGACGGGGCAACCCGTCCGTGGCGCGACTCTCCTGCTTGCGGCGACATTTGAGTTCACCAGTAGACAGCTATAGATCGAAATTCAGCCAGTCTCGGCCGGACCAAATAAACCTATCATCGGGCGAAAGGTCTGGCGCATCCTCCCGTCGCAATGAGAAAACTTTTCTCCCCTCTGAAGGGTTACTCATCAGTCAGTAATTTAGCGTATAATAGAGAAATTAAGATAAAGAGTGATTTGAGAGAAGATCATGAAAAGAGACGGTCGGAAATTGGATCACAAGATGTTGGAAGAGATGCGGATATTGGCGGTAGAACGGATGAAGGAAGGCGAGCATCCGGCCGAGGTTGCGGCCT
>JAITIQ010000183.1 GCA_031279425.1 Accumulibacter sp. | reverse complement strand
CGCGGCGGCCGGGAAACCGGCCGCCGCTTTTTTACGCCGGATCGGAGCACTGGCTCCTCCTGGAAACCTCGGTGGTCTTCGCTGGCTTTCTTCCCGTCCGCCGCCGGGTGGGGGAGGGGAATTCATCGGAAAAACCCGTCTTGCTCCCTCGTGAAACCGACTCTGCGCGGAGACCATGAACAGGTTCTTACGTCTCATCACCCGGAGCGGGAACAGGTTCCGAGAGCCTGTTCCCGCTCCGGGATGGGAACCTTCCCAGCCGGTGAAGCCGTTTGCCGCCAGAATCACCGGGATTCATTGATAATCCAGCGGCGCAATGAAGTTGTCGGTACCGATTCTTCACTTTTTCGAGGAGCAATCATGAACTTCGTCATTCCCCCGGCCGCGCCGGTCGTTCTTCCCGTGTCCGACAGCGACGCCGTCTTTCCGGCGCGCCGGGTCTATTGTGTCGGGCAGAATTACGCCTCGCACGTCGCCGAGATGGGCGGCGACGGGCGGCAGCCGCCGTTCTTTTTCTGCAAACCGCCCGACGCGCTGGTGCCCGGCGGCGGCCGGATCGCCTATCCGCCGCGCACCGTCAATCTGCAACACGAGGTCGAACTGGTCGTGGCCCTGAAGACAGGCGGCGCGGACATTCCGGCAGAAGAGGCGCTCGACCGCGTGTTTGGCTACGCCGTGGGCATCGACCTCACACGGCGCGACTTGCAGGCCCAGGCCAAGGAAAAGGGCCGTCCGTGGGAAATGGGCAAGGCTTTCGATCAGAGCGGGCCGGTCGGCGCGCTCTTCCCCGCCGACCGGATCGGTCATCCCGCCCGCGGACGCGTCTGGCTGAAAGTCAACGGCGCCCTCAGACAGGACGGCGAGGTCGGGCAGATGATCTGGAACGTGGCCGAAGTCGTCGCCAATCTCTCCAGCTACGTCAGGCTCGCCGCCGGCGACCTGATCTTCACCGGCACGCCGGCCGGCGTGTCGACCGTGAGGCGCGGCGACGCGATCGAATGTGGCATCGACGGCGTGGGGACGCTGGCCATCGAACTGGTCTGACAAAACGACGAACGAGATCGGCCAGGCGCCGTCATCCGGTCTCCGTGGCGGAGGAAGCGCCGGCATGTAATAGAATCCGCGCATGGCCGAATTTCTCTTCTCCCCGCCCGCTCCGGTATGGAGCGTGTCGCAGCTCAACCGCCTGGCGCGCGAGCGGCTCGAGTCGGCGTTTCCACTCTGCTGGGTCGCGGGCGAAGTCTCCAATCTGTCGACGGCCGCTTCGGGGCACGTCTATTTTTCGCTGAAGGACGACTCGGCGCAGGCGCGCTGCGTGATGTTCCGCAATCGCGCCCAGTTGCTCGGATGGCGTCTTTCCAACGGGCAGCGCATCGAGGCGCGCGTGCTGGTCACGCTCTATGAAGCGCGCGGCGATTTCCAGCTGAACGTGGATTCCGCCCGCCAGGCGGGCATCGGCAATCTTTTCGATCAGTTCGCGCGTCTCAAGGAAAAACTGGAGCGCGAGGGCCTGTTCGCCAACGAACTCAAGCGCCCCCTGCCGGCGTTCCCCCGGCGGCTCGGCGTGGTGACCTCGTTGCAGGCGGCGGCCTTGCGCGACGTGCTCTCTACGCTCGGGCGCCGCGCTCCGTATCTCGAAGTCGTCATCTACCCGACGCTGGTGCAGGGCGAGGAAGCGCCCGCGCAGATCGCCGCCGCGCTGAAGACCGCGAGCCGGCGAAACGAATGCGACGCGCTCGTCCTGTGCCGGGGCGGAGGCAGCCTGGAGGATCTCTGGGCGTTCAACGACGAGGCCGTGGCCCGGGCCGTCCGCGCCTGCCGGATACCGGTGGTCACCGGCATCGGGCACGAAACCGACTTCACCATCGCGGATTTCGCGGCCGACCGGCGCGCGGCCCCGCCGACGGCGGCCGCGGAACTGGTGGCGCCCGAACGCGACGCGCTGTGCGCCCGGCTGTCCGGCCTGCGCCAGGCGCTCGCCGGCCGGTGGGCAAGACGCCTGGAAGCCTGCGGCCAGAGGCTCGATCTCCTGGCCAGCCGCCTGCTCCATCCGGGCCAGCGGCTCGACCAGCAGCGTCTGCGGCTCGACGCGCTATGGCGCAGGCTGGCGGCGGCGCTGCGCCAGGCCGCGGCGCGCGAGCAGGCCCGTCTGGCGCAGATTGGCGAGCGCCTGCGCCGGGCGCATCCCGATATCCAGGCGCGGCGCGCGCGCCTGGAAAAACTCGGCGACCGGATGCGCGGCGCGTGGATCAAGGATCACAACCGGCGGACGGCCGCGCTGTCGCGCCTTGCCGCCGGCCTCAGCCATCTCGATCCGCGCGGGGTTCTCGCGCGCGGCTACACGATCGTCCGCGACGCCGAGGGCCGCATCGTCCGGGACGCGGCGACGCTGGAACCAAACCAGGCGGTCACTGTCTCTTTCCACGCTGGACGGGCGGATGCCGTGATCACCTCGGTATGGCCCTGAACAGAATACGACAATACGATCATTCCCCTTCCCGCTTTCACTGAAAGGAGCCACGATGGAACATCAATTACCCGGACTTCCCTTTGCGCAGAACGCGCTCGCGCCGTTCGTCTCGCAGGAAACGATCGAATATCACTACGGCAAGCACCACCAGTCCTACGTGACGAATCTGAACAATCTGATCAAGGCGACCGACTACGAGAACCTCGATCTGGAAGCCGTCGTCAAGAAGGCGCCCGCCGGCGGGGTGTACAACAATGCCGCCCAGGTGTGGAACCACACCTTCTTCTGGAACGGCCTGAAGCCGAACGGCGGCGGCGCGCCCAGCGGCGCGCTGGCCCAGGCGATCGACAGGAAATGGGGTTCGTTCGGCGAGTTCAAGAAGGCTTTCCAGGCCTCCGCCGTCGGCAATTTCGGTTCCGGTTGGACCTGGCTCGTCAAGAAGCCCGACGGATCGGTCGACATCGTCAATATGGGCGCCGCCGGCACGCCGCTGACCACCGGCGACCAGCCGCTCCTGTGCATCGACGTGTGGGAACACGCCTATTACATCGATTACCGCAACCAGCGCCCGAAGTTCGTCGAGACCTTTCTGGACAAACTGGTCAACTGGAGCTTCGCCGAAAAGAACTTCGCCGGCTGACGGCGCGAAAAAGAATCCGGGGCGCGGCGCCAGCCGTGCCCTGTCGATGCCGGATGCGCCCGGCGCCGCGCAGTCCGTCCGCAGGCGCCGACTTTCATGGAGCGCCGACGTATCCTGCCGGCTTGATTCCATTCAGACCCTCCGCGGCTTGCTCCCGAGATTTCCAGCGCGACCCCTCCGAGGCTCGGGGGACGGCCAAACCAGCCGCCGCGCCCTGATAGAATGATTTCTTTTTTCGGACCGATCCGTGGACGTCCTGCCGCTCGTCAAGGCCCTGATTCTCGGCATCGTCGAGGGACTGACCGAATTCCTGCCGATTTCCTCGACCGGCCACCTGATCCTGGCCGGCGACCTGCTCGATTTCAACGATGAGCGCGGCAAGCTGTTCCTGATCGTCATCCAGTCGGGCGCCATCCTGGCGGTGGTCTGGGAATACCGCATGCGCATCCTCGGCGTCCTGCGCGGGATCTTCCGCGAGCGGCAGGCCAATCGCTTCGCGCTCAACCTGTTCATCGCCTTTCTGCCGCTGGCTGTCTTTGGACTGCTGTTCAAGAAGGCGATCGAGGCGCGGCTGTTCCAGCCCTTGCCGGTGGCCATGGCCTTCATCGTCGGGGCCCTGGTGATCCTGTGGGCCGAGCGGCGCGAACACGTGATCAGGGTGTCGTCGGTCGACGATCTGTCGCCGGCGGACGCGCTGAAGCTGGGGCTCGCGCAGGCGCTGGCGCTGATCCCCGGCACCTCGCGTTCGGGCGCGACGATCATCGGCGGCCTGCTGTTCGGGCTGTCGCGCCGGGCGGCGACGGAATTCTCCTTCTTCCTGGCCATCCCGACGCTGATCGCGGCGACGATCTACCAGCTCTACAGGGAGCGCGCGCTGCTTTCCGCCGACGACCTCGGCCTGTGGACGGCCGGTTTCGCGTCCGCCTTCGTATCCGCCTTTCTGTGCGTGCGCTGGCTGCTGCGCTTCGTTGCCACCCACGATTTCACGCCCTTCGCCTGGTATCGCGTCGCCTTCGGCATCGTGGTCCTGGCGACCTGGCATCTCGGCTGGGTGGAATGGACGGTCTCATGAGCGCCGGCATCCTCTACCTGCACGGCTTCTGCTCGTCGCCAGCTTCATGGAAGGCGCGCCTGCTGGCCGACGCGCTGACCTCGAGGGGACTTGGCGACCGCCTGTTCTGCCCCTTCCTGTCGCACGTGCCGAAGGAGGCGATCGCGCAGGCCGAGGCCATCCTCGGCGCGCGCGACGGCCCGCTCGCCGTGGCTGGCAGTTCGCTCGGTGGCTTTTACGCCACCTGGCTCGCCGAAAAATACGACCTCTTCGCCGCGCTGATCAACCCGGTCGTGGCGGCGCCCGTCTCGCTGGAAAAATACCTCGGCACGCAGACCAGGCTGCATACGCGTGAGACCTTCGAATTCACGCGCGAACACCTCGGCCAGTTGCGGGCCTTGGAGCCCGCCCGGGTGACGCCGTCGCGCTACCTCCTGATGGTGGAGACCGGCGACGAGGTGCTCGATTACCGAGAAGCCCTCGCGCGCTATGCCGGCTGCCGCCGGATCGTGCTCGCCGGCGGCGATCACAGCTTCGTGCATTTTCCTGAATATGTTTCGCAACTCATTGAATTTTGCGGGTTATAATCGATCCGATGTACGTATTATTCGAAGAAGAAGGGGCCTTGAGGGCGGGTGTCATATTGGCCGACAACGACACGTCGTTGCAGGTCGAGACGGCTTCGGGCAAGCGCGCCAAGGTCAAGTCGGCGAACGTTCTGCTGCGCTACCAGGATCCGGCGCCCGGCGAACTGCTGCATCTGGCCGAAAAGTCCGCGGCGGACATCGAAGCCGAATTTCTGTGGGAGTGCGCGGGGGATGACGAGTTTTCTTTTTCTGATTTTGCCGACGAATACTTCGGAAGCGCCGGAGTCAAAGCCTCGGCCGTCGAGGCGACCGCGCTGCTGCTGGCCCTGCAGTCAGCGCCCGTCCATTTTCATCGCAAGGGCAAGGGGCGCTTCCGCAAGGCGCCTCCCGACATTCTCGCCGCTGCTCTGGCAGGTCTTGAAAAAAAGCGCCAGCAGGCGTTAGCCGTCGAGCGCATGACCGGCGAGCTGGCAGCCTTCCGGTTGCCGCCGGAGTTCGCGCCGCTCCTCGATTCGCTGCTTTACCGGCCGGACCGCAACCGGCTCGAAACCCGCGCGCTGGAAGCGGCCTGCGCGCGCACGGGGCTGTCCGCGGCGCGTCTCCTGACCGCGTGCGGCGCCATTCAATCGGCCTATGAGTATCACCATCGGCGCTTTCTGTATGAGCAGTTTCCGCGCGGCACGGGCTTTCCCGAGCATGAGGCGCCCGCGCTTCCCGCCGGTCCGCCCCTGCCCGCAGCCTCCGCGCGCGCCTTCTCGATCGACGACGCGGCCACCACCGAGATCGACGACGCGTTTTCGGTGGAGGTCCTGCCGGGCGTCGGCTGGCGGGTCGGCATCCACATCGCCGCGCCGGGCCTGGCCGTGGCGCCGAATTCTCCGCTCGACCAGGTGGCGCGTTCGCGCCTGTCGACCGTCTACATGCCCGGCGCCAAGATCACCATGCTGCCGGAATCCGTCGTGGACGGCTGCACATTGGCCGCGGGGCGCGATTGCCCGGCGGTGTCGCTCTATCTCACAGTGACGCCCCACTTCGAGATCACCGCGCACGAATCGCGCATCGAGATGGTGCATATCGCCGCCAACCTGCGCCACCATGACCTCGAGCCGCTGTTCAACGCGCAGACGCTGGCCGCGGGGCTTCCCGAGCTTCCCTTCCGCGACGAGCTGAAAACGCTCTGGCAGCTGGCCGGCGCCTGCCAGGTCCGACGCGGGAAACCGTCGGCGATCCAGGGCGTGCACGACTACAACTTCGTCGTCGATGGCGATCTTGCCGATCCCGAGGCCTGCCGGGTGACGATCAGCGAACGCCGGCGCGGCAGCCCGCTCGACACGCTGGTCGCGGAACTGATGATCGTGGCCAACAGCACCTGGGGCGGCCTGCTGGCAAAGCGGGGGGTGCCCGCGATCTATCGCGCGCTGACGGCTGGCAAGGTGCGCATGACCACCTCGCCGCTGCCGCACGACGGCCTGGGCGTCGAGCAGTACGCCTGGGCGTCGTCGCCGCTGCGGCGCTACGTCGATCTCCTGAACCAGTGGCAGTTGCTGGCCTGCCTCAAGGGCGAGGCGCCGCCGTTCAAGCCGCGTTCCGAACTGCTGTTCGCGGCCATGCGCGACTTCGACCTCACCTATAATGCCTACGCCGAATTCCAGCGCGGCATGGAACGCTACTGGAGTCTGCGCTGGCTGCGCCAGGAGGGCATCGAGACCATCGGCGCGACCGTCCGCCGCGAGAACCTGGTCAAGCTGGATCGTTTGCCGCTGCTGTCGCGCGTGGCTTCGCTGCCCGAATCGAAGCCGGGACAGCGCGTCCGGCTGGCTGTCGAGAACGTGGATTTCCTGACCCTCGAACTCGATTGCCGCTATCTTGAAACGCTGGATTCGGTAGTCGAGGACGAGGAAATGGAAGAGATGGTGGGCTGAAGTGGACAGGGCCATGGCGCTGGCGGAAGCGAGGACGGCGAACGGCGATCGCAGGCTGTGGCTGGCCTTCGCTGTTTCCCTGCTGCTCCATGCCCTGCTGCTGTCGCTGCATTTCGCCTTTCCCGAAGCGTCGCGCAAACTGCGCAACCAGGCGCTCGACGTCGTCCTGGTCAACGCCCGTTCGGAGCGCAGGCCCACCGAGGCGCAGGTTCTGGCGCAGTTCAACCTCGACGGCGGCGGAACCTCGGACGAGGATCGCGTCGCCTCGACGCCCTTGCCCCTGTCTCCGCAGGAGCGGATCGGCAACGAGCTCGAGCAGGCGCGACAGCGCGCGCAGGCCCTGGAAGCGGAGCAGCGGCGCCTGCTGATGCAGGCCGTGCAAGGCGAAAAGGCGGCGCCGCCCGTCAGGAAGGAGGCCTCGGCCTCGCCTGGGTCCGCTCCCGAGCCGATTCCCGCTGCGCCGGAAAACCCCGCGCCGAGCGGACAGGATCTCGCCAGCAGCGCGCTGGCGATGGCGCGCCTGCAGGCCAAGATCGACCGCCAGACCAACGAATACAACAAGCGTCCGCGCGTCAAGAACATCGGCACCCGCGCCGAGGAATACCGCTTCGCCCAATACATCGACGACTGGCGGATCAAGGTCGAGCGCATCGGCACGCTCAACTACCCGCAGGCGGCGCGCGGCAAGCTCTCCGGGAGCCTGATCCTGAGCGTGCGCATCAAGAGCGACGGCAACGTCGAGCGCGTGGAAATCGACCGTCCTTCCGGACATCAGGTGCTCGACGACGCGGCCCGGCGCATCGTGCGCATGGCCGGACCCTTCGCCGAGTTCCCGCCCAGCATCCGGCGCGAGTACGACGTCCTGGAAATCACCCGCACCTGGACGTTTACCAGCAGCAACCAGCTGCAGACGCAGCCATGACCGACAAATACTGCGTGTTCGGCAATCCCGTCGGCCACAGCAAATCGCCGGCGATCCACGCGGCGTTCGCGCGGCAGACCGGGCAGGACCTGGCATACCGGGCGATCGCGGCGCCCATCGGCGGCTTCGCCGGGGCTGTCGACGCCTTCGTCGCCGAGGGCGGCAGGGGCGCCAACGTCACGCTGCCGTTCAAGCAGGAGGCGTACCGGCTGGCGACGCGGCGCACGCGCCGGGCCGAGCAGGCGGGCGCGGTAAACACGCTGGTCTTTGGAAACGGCGAGGCGCTCGGCGACAACACCGACGGCGTCGGCCTCCTGCGCGACATCACGCTGGCGCTGGACACTCCGGTGCGCGGCCGGCGCATCCTGCTGCTCGGCGCCGGCGGCGCGGCGCGCGGCGTGATCGGTCCGCTGCTCGACGAACAACCGGAATCGCTGACCGTCGCCAACCGCACGGCCGAACGCGCGCGCGCGCTGGCCGCATGCTTCGCCGCGCTCGGGTCGGTGGAAGGCTGCGGCTGCGGCGAACTGTCCGGCCGCGCCTTCGACATCGTCATCGACGCCACCTCGGCCGGCGTTTCCGGCGCGATGCCGGACTTGCCGGCAGGCCTCTTCGCGCCGGGCAGCCTGGCGTACTCGATGATGTACGGCCCGGGCGAGACGCCGTTCTGCGTTTTCGCCCGCGAACAGGGCGCCGGGAAGGTGTCGGATGGACTCGGCATGCTGCTCGGACAGGCCGCCGAATCGTTTTTCGTCTGGCGCGGCGTGCGCCCGGACTGCGCGCCGATCGCGGAGCTTCTGCGGAAGGATCAGGCGTTTCGTCGAGCCGTCGATGCCCGTTGAAACGGCGCAGAGGAAATCGGGTATTCCGTTCTTGCGTTCCTTCCCTTCTGCGCTACTGCTGGGTCGCATGGGCTGCGCCTTCGGCCCGGCGTTCCCGCGCGTCTGCCCATGTTCTGGCCTCCATTCGCCGACTATGCGAAAATCTTTAGTCTTTCATTGGAGGTGCAGCGGATGGATCCCTCGAACCAGCCCCCGGTCTCGCCGATCGAGGAAATCGTCGCCGAAATGCGCGCCGGTCGCATGGTCATTGTCATGGACGACGAGGATCGGGAGAACGAGGGCGATCTGACGCTCGCCGCCGAGCACGTCACGCCCGAGGCGATCAATTTCATGGTCACCCACGCGCGCGGGCTGGTTTGCCTGACGATCACCGAGGCGCGCAGCCGGCAGTTGGGCTTGGCGCCGATGACGCGCGACAACCGGAGCCTCTACAACACGGCGTTCACCGTCTCGATCGAGGCGGCTGAAGGCGTGACCACCGGCATCTCGGCGCAGGATCGCGCGCGCACGGTCCAGGCCGCGGTGGCGCGCGACGCGGGCCCGGGCGACATCGTTCAGCCGGGGCACCTCTTTCCGATCATCGCCAAGCCGGGCGGCGTGCTGGTGCGCGCCGGGCAGACCGAGGCCGGCTGCGATCTGGCGCGGCTCGCCGGCCTGGAACCAGCCTCGGTGATCTGCGAGATTCTCAAGGACGACGGCACCATGGCGCGCCTGCCGGATCTCATCGAATTCGCCCGCGCGCATGGCCTCAAGATCGGCACGGTCGCCGATCTCATCGGCTATCGCAGCCGCCACGAGAAGCTGGTCGAGCGGCGTCATTCGCGGACGGTCAAGACGGCCTACGGTGAATTCGCGTTGCACGCCTTCGTCGATCTCACCTCGAATGAGGTGCATCTGGCGCTGGTCAAGGGAGAGATCCGGCCCGACGCGGAAACCCTGGTGCGCGTGCATGAGCCGTTGTCGGCGCTCGACTTCCTCGATCCCGCCGCCAGTCGCCACACGTTTTCCCTCGACGCCTCGCTCTCGGCGCTGGCGCGGGCCGAATCCGGCGTGGCCGTGCTGCTGCGCCGTCCGGAGACCGGACAGGATATCCTGTCGACTCTGGCCGATTCTTCCGTCTCTCCCGCCGCCTCGCGTCCGGCCAAGTGGGACCCGCGCATCTACGGCATCGGCGCGCAAATCCTGCGCGATCTCGGCGTCTGCCGCATGAAGCTGCTCGCCAGCCCGCGCCGCCTGCCGAGCATGACCGGTTTCGACCTGGAAGTCACCGGTTTCGTCGCGCCGCCCGAATCCAAATGAGTCTTGTTTTCCGGAGAGCCGCCATGCCCCGTTTCGACGACATCCACGAATATGAACGCGACCTCGATGGCAGCGGTCTGTCCATCGGCATCGTGATGAGCCGCTTCAACCCGGACATCGGCGAAGGCCTGTTGTCCGCCTGCGTCGCCGAGCTGACGCGCCTGGGCGTCGCCGCCGGGCGCATCGAGATCGCCACGGTGCCCGGCGCGCTGGAAATTCCGCTTGCCCTGCAGAACCTGGCGCACAGTCGCCGTTTCGATGCCTTGATCGCCTTGGGCGCGGTCATCCGGGGTGAAACCTACCACTTCGAGGTGGTGGCGAACGATTCCTGCCATGGGCTCATGGAAGTGCAGCTCGACACCGGCGTGCCGACCGCCAACGGCATTCTGACCTGTGAAAACGACGAGCAGGCGCTCGCGCGCGCGCGGCAGAAAGGAAGCGATTGCGCCCAGGCGGCCGTGGAGATGGCCAGGCTGCTCTCCGCCATCGAGGATCGCGCGTCATGAACGGGCCGGCGAAAAAACCCCTCAAGTCCGCGCGCCGGCGCGCCCGCGAATTCGTCCTGCAAGGCTTGTACCAATGGCTGGTCGGCGGGGCGGACGAAGCCGCCATTGAAGCGCATCTTGCCGACGGAGACGGTTTCGACAAGGCCGACCGGGAGTTCTTCAGCGGCCTGTTGCGCGGCGTCCTGGCGCGGCAGGAGGCATTGCGGGAGCGCCTGCAGGCGCATCTGGACCGGCCGTTCGCCGAATTGTCGCCGATCGAGGCCGGCGTACTGCTGGCCGGCGCCTACGAATTGCTCCACTGTCCGGAAACGCCGTACCGGGTGGTCATCAACGAGGCCATCGAACTCGCCAAGGAGTTCGGCGGAACCGATGGACACAAGTACGTAAACGGCGTGCTCGACAAGCTGGCGGCCGAGGCCCGTCCGGCGGAGGTCGAAGCCGGGCGGGCAGGCAGGCGCTGAAGATCACCGGAAGCGCGATGAAACGCATCATGTACATCGAATGCAAGGCGCGGGGACTCGATGGCCCCGCCTCCGTGCCGGAAGGTTTCCATATGCCCGCCGCGTTTTCATGCCTTCCGAATTCGACCTGATCGCGCGCCACTTCGCCCGCCCGACGCCGCAGGCCGTCCTCGGGCCGGGCGACGATTGCGCGCTGTTGAAGCCCTCGCCGGGAATGGAACTGGCGGTCACCACGGACATGCTGGCCGCCGGGACGCATTTCTTCGCCGACACCGACCCCGCTCCACTGGGCTGGAAAACGCTGGCGGTCAACCTCTCCGACCTCGCCGCGATGGGCGCGCAGCCGCGCTGGGCCTTGCTCGCCGGCAGTCTGCCGAAGGCCGACGAAGACTGGATCGCGGCGTTCATGGAAGGCTTTTTCGCCTGTGCCGGACGCTACGGCGTCGATCTCATCGGCGGTGACACGACGCGCGGGCCGCTCCATCTGTGCGTCACCGCGCTGGGTGAAGTGCCCTCCGGCGGCGCGCTGCGCCGCGACGGCGCGCGCGCGGGCGACGACCTCTGGGTGTCGGGGCGTCCCGGCCTGGCGGCGCTCGGCCTGGCGCACCTGCGGGGCCGGACCGTTTTGCCGGACGATCTCCGCGCGCCCTGCGTCGGCCTGCTGCAAAAACCGCTGCCGCGCGTTGAATTGGGCATGGTCCTGCGACAACGCAAGCTGGCGCATTCGGCGATCGACGTCTCGGACGGGCTGCTGGCGGACATCGGGCATATCGCCGAACGCTCGGCGCTCGACGCCGAGATTTCCCTCGGGCGGCTGCCCGCCCTGCCGGAGAACGTCGATCCGGGGCTGGCGCGCCGATGCCTGCTGGCCGGCGGGGACGATTACGAACTGGCGTTTTCGGCCGCGCCGGAAAAGCGCGGAGAATTGTCCCGCCTGGCGGATGAACTCGATCTTCCGTTGTGGCGCATCGGCAGATGCCTCGAAGGCCGCGGGGAAATCCGCCTGGTCGGCGAGGAAGGTGAGCCGGCATCCGTTGACTGGAAAGGATTCGATCATTTTGATGAAGAGCAGAACCGCTAAGGCGCCGTCGCCGCGCTTTCTTTTTTCGCATCCCGCGCACCTGGTGGCCTGCGGTTTCGGCAGCGGGCTGTCGCCGGCAGCTCCCGGAACCGCCGGCACGCTCTTCGCGTGGGCCTCCTTTCCCCTGCTGCGCGGCATGATGACGGACTACGAACTGCTGGCCTTCCTGCTGGTCTCGTGCGTCGCCGGCATCCTTGCCGTGCAGCGCACCGGCGAGGATCTCGGAGAGGTCGACCACGGCAGCATCGTATGGGACGAGATCGTGACCTTCTGGCTGACGCTGTTCTTCTGTCCGCCGGGCTGGACGTGGCAGGCGGCGGCCTTCCTGGCCTTCCGCTTCTTCGACGTCGTCAAGCCGCAGCCGGCGCGCTTCTTCGACGAGCGGGTGAAGAACGGCTTGGGCGTCATGGCCGACGACCTCGTCGCGGGCGTCTACACCGTGGCAACGCTGGCAGCCGGGAATTACCTCCTGACAGGATTCAACCCATGACGGATTTTCCCGACCAGGCATCGCTCGAACGGCTGGCCGGCCGGGTCGGCGCGGCCCTGCTCGCCGGCCGCCTGACGCTCGCCACCGCCGAATCCTGCACCGGCGGCTGGGTGAGCCAGTGCCTGACGGCGATCGCCGGCAGTTCGGCGTGGTTCGAGCGCGGTTTCGTCACCTATTCCAACGCCGCCAAGCGGGAGCTGCTCGGCGTGCCGGAGGAGACGCTGGCGGCGCGCGGCGCGGTCAGCCAGCCCGTCGCCGTGGCCATGGCCGAAGGAGCGCTGCGCCGCAGCCGCGCCGACTGGTCCCTGGCGATCACCGGAATCGCCGGACCCGACGGCGGCACGGCCGAGAAGCCGGTGGGCACGGTGTGCTTCGCCTGGGCCGCCCGCGACGGTCAAGCGACCGCCGAAACCCGGCATTTCTCCGGCGATCGCCGGGCGATCCGGGCACAGGCAGTAGCCTGCGCCCTGCGCGGAGTGCTGGAACGGCTGGCGCGACCGCTGGACGTGGCGTGAAATCAGGCGCTTGCCGCGGCTTCGGCAATCGCCCGGCCGACGTCCGTGGTCGATGCCTTGCCGCCCATGTCCGGCGTTTTCGGTCCTTCGGCGAGCACGGTTTCGATGGCGCGCAGCAGGGCGGCCGCCGCGTCCGGGTAGCCCAGGTGTTCGAGCATCATGGCGCCGGCCCAGATCTGCCCGACCGGGTTGGCGATCCCCTTGCCGTAGATGTCGGGCGCCGAGCCATGCACGGGTTCGAACAGCGACGGGAATTTGCGTTCCGGGTTGAGGTTGGCCGACGGCGCGATGGCGATGGTGCCGGTACACGCCGGACCGAGATCGGAGAGGATGTCGCCGAACAGGTTGGAAGCGACGACCACGTCGAACCAGTCCGGGCGGCGCACGAAATTCGCGGTCAGGATGTCGATGTGGAACTTGTCGGTGGAAACCTCCGGGTAGTCCTTGCCGATCGCCGCGAAGCGCTCGTCCCAGAAGGGCATGGAAATCGAAATGCCGTTCGACTTGGTGGCCGAGGTCAGGTGCTTTTTCGGGCGCCTGGCCGCGAGTTCGTAGGCGAAGCGGACGACGCGGTCTACGCCGGTGCGCGTAAAGATGCTCTCCTGCAGCGCGATTTCGCGCTCGGTGCCTTCGAACATGCGCCCGCCGACGCTCGAATATTCGCCCTCGGTGTTCTCGCGCACGATCAGAAAATCGATGTCGCCGGGCTGCCGACCGGCCAGCGGCGACGGAACGCCGCGCATCAGCCGGGCGGGGCGCAGGTTGACGTACTGGTCGAATTCGCGCCGGAACTTGAGCAGCGAGCCCCACAGCGAGACGTGGTCGGGGACTTTCTCCGGACAGCCGACGGCGCCGAAGAAAATCGCGTCGTGCCCGCCGATGATTTCCTTCCAATTGCCGGGCATCATCGCGCCGTGCTTGAGATAGTAATCGCAGCTCCAGTCGAATTCATCCCACGCCAGGCCGATGCCATGCGCACGGGCGATCGCGTCGAGACAACGCAGGCCCTCGGGGACGACTTCCCTGCCGATTCCGTCACCCGGAATCACGGCGATCCGGTGGGTTTTCATCATTCTGTTTCTCCAAATCCTCTGAAAGGCATCCATTATCCGCGCATTGCGGGAGAAAAGCTTGCGGGCGCGTTTTGCCGGCATCCTGCCGGTTTCGTTTCGCTCATGCGCTCAGAACCTGTTCATAGTCTCCGCGCAGAGTCGGTTTCACGAGGGAACAAGACGGATTTTTCCGATGGACTCCCCTCCCCCGCTGGGCCGGGGAGGGTGCCCCGCAGGGGCGGGAAAGGGCGTCATTCCCTCCGGCGCGAGAGCGCCGCTGACCAAAGGACGAAGAAACGGAACGTCCGTCCACTCTCCCCCGTGGAGAAACCCGCGGCGCTTCGCGCCGGAGGCTTGGCTCCCCCTCTCCCGGCCTTCGGCCACCCTCCCCCTGCGGGGGGTGAGGGGAACAGGAAGCTTCGTCATGGCGAGGGCCAGAGGCACTCGGCGATCCGGATCGTTCCATCCAGCGCGCAGCGACGTGGCAATCCATGCTTTCCTCCGGCGCAGCCGCAAACTGACTGTCTTTGATTGTCTTCTGTCCTCTGTCCTCTGGATTGCCGCGTCGCGCAGCCCGAGCAATGACGGGAT
>JAITIQ010000264.1 GCA_031279425.1 Accumulibacter sp. | reverse complement strand
GGAGCAGATAGATTTCGTGCAGGACCTGTTCGTCGACATTCGAAAACGTTAGCTGGCGCTGCGTTTCCTGGTCGTTGGCGACGAAGTGCTTGGGCATGGCGATCAGCCCGCGCTCCTTGATGGCCAAGGCTTCCTCGACGGCCATCGTGCCGACGAGGTAGGGGTCTTCGCCGAAGTATTCGAAGTTACGCCCCGCTATCGGCAGGCGTGCCATGTTGACGCCTGGCGCCTCGAGAACGTCCAGCCCGAGACTTCTCATTTCGTCGCCGATGATTTCGCCATACATCCTGGCCAAGTTCCGGTCGAAAGACGCGGCCACAGCCATCCCCGATGGCAAGCCGGTAGCCTTGGCGGAGTACTCACTGGTCAGCGGTTGACGGTCCTCAAGTCGCCCGCAGTCGTTCTGTCCGACGCCGACCGGGCCGTTGGTGATGCGCAGGGTCCGGATGCCCAGCTCGGGAATCCATTCCACATGACGGCCACCATAACACTGTGGCACTTCGGGAATGGTGCTGGCGCCTTGACCCGTCAGTTGCCCCAGTTTCTGATCCTCGTTCATCGCGGCGATGAGCAGTTGGGCGCGTTCCCTTGCCACTGCTTCCTTCTCTTCATCGGTCGTTGCCGCGTTCTGCCGCGCGACGATCGCCGGATCGAACCAGGCATGGCCCTCGTAAGGCGGTTCGACCGGCGCTTCGGCGGAACCACCCCCGCCGCCCCCGCCGCACGAAGCCAGAACCAGCCCCAATACGAAAACCGCGGCGAAACCCGACGCGGCCTTTTTGATGTCGAACCCTTCCATCTCCTGCTCCTTTCTCTCAGTGGAAATTGGCACCCCGCCGTCCGCCCGCATGAATCGGCCGTATTGGCCGCCCGTGGCCTCGCGCCATCACCGGACTTCGATCTGTCATGTCCGCGGGTAGACAGGCAGGCTGGTATTTATGCGGGTATAGTTTGCGTTTGCCGACCCGCCGGCGTCCAATGCTATATCGGTATGAATTCGATGCCATTGGCTGATGAGAGCCCGGATGCGTCAGAATGAAAATTTCAGGGAGAATCGCCATTGGATACTCGTTCGCTTCTCTATTTCATCGCGGTGGCCGAGGAAGGGAATGTCGGCCGGGCCGCGTCGCGCCTGCACATTACCCAGCCGGCATTGACGCGGCAGATCCGTTCCCTGGAGGATGACGTTGGCGTGCCACTGTTTACGCGCACGGCGGCGGGAATGGAAATCACGGCGGCGGGCACCGCCCTGCTGCGGCACGCGCGCGTCATCCAGGCCGAGCTCGCGCAGGCCAAGGTCCATGCGAGACAGGCCGAAGGCGAGGAACGCCGGCCTTTCGGCGTCGCCGTTTTCGGCTCGGCGATGTTCACCGTCGTGCCGCGGATACTGGCCGGGTTTTCCAGCCATCATCCGCGGGTCGAACTATGCCTGCATCAAATCCGCAAGGATCAGCAGCTCTCCCTGCTGCGCCGGGGGGAAATTCAGATCGCATTCGACCGCTTCCTGCCGCGCGAAGCGGACATGGCCTACGAAACCGTGTATCGGGAAAATCTCATGGCCGCCCTGCACAGGGACCATCCGCTCGCGGCGAAAGAAATCATCGACCTCGCCGAACTCTCGGGCGAAGCGCGCATCGGCGCTTCCTGCGAAGCCGGCATCGAAGCGAGGCTCTCGCAGGTGTTCGGAGCGCCCATGCCGCGCGTGGCGCATCGGGCGGACAGCGTGCTGACGACCCTGGTCCTGGTCAGCGCCGGCCTCTGCGTCGGCTTCGCGCCGCCCTCCATGCGGGCCGTCGGCATGCCGAACGTGGTGTTTCGCCCCTATTCCGGACCGCAGGTTCCGTTCGATGTCGTATGCATGTACCGCAAGGACGACCGTTCCGCGCCGCTCGCGGGAATGCTGGAGGCGGTCCGCGCCTTCCGCGCCGCGAGCGGGAAGGAATCCCCCCCCCCGCTCACTCCGTCTGAACCGGGGCCGTCCGCATGAAGCGCGAAACACCGCTGCGCTGGCACGATGTCATGAGCTACGGCCTGGGCGACATGGCCAACAATTTGGTTTTCTCGATGGGCCTTCTGTTCCTGCTTCCCTACTACACCGACGTGGCGGGAATCGGCGCGGCGGCCGCCGGAACCCTGCTGATGACGGTGCGCGTCTATGACGCGGTAATGGACGTCGCGGTGGGCCGGATCGTCGACCGCGGGCGCTTCGCGAGCCGGCATGGCCGCTTCCGGCCCTGTCTGTTGTGGGCCGCCGGCCCCTTGCTGCTGTTCAACATGGCCGTCTTTTCCGTGCCTTCGGGATTGAGCGGCACGGGCAGGCTGGTCTATGCCTATGTCACTTACGCGCTCCTGGGAACGGCTTATTCCTTCGTCAACATCCCTTACGGCTCGCTCGCCGCCGCGATGACGCAATCGCCGCGCGAACGCTCGCTGCTCGCCGCCTCGCGCACGCTGATGTCGACCGGCGCGCTCATCCTGCTCGTCCTCGTTTCGGGCTCCGTCCTGCGCGGCGCTCAGGGCGAAGCCTCGCAGGAGCGCCTGACGATGCTGACCGGCGCGCTCGCCGTCGTGGGCATGGGGCTGTACGGCGCGTGCTTTCTGGGCACGCGGGAGAGGATCGCGCGCGGGACGCGGCGCGCCGCCGCCTGGCGGGACAGCCTGTCGACCCTGGCCGCCAACCGCGCCCTGCGCGTGCTTTGCCTCGCGGCTCTGTGCGCTCTGGCCGGAGCGGGCTCGTCCGGCGCCTCGGCTCTGTATTTTGCGCGCTACGTCATGGGGGATGCCGGGCACTTCCCGACCCTCGTCCTGGCCACGACGCCCCTGGGCACGCTGGTGTCGGTGTTCCTGGGGCCGATGCTGGCCGCGCGTTTCGGCAGGAAGGCGGTATTCCTGTCGGGCATGGCCGTGGCCGCCCTGGCGCATTTTCTGTTGCTGTTCATGCCGGCGTCCCATCCGGTGTGGATCATCGGCTGCCTCGCGCCGGGTTCCTGCGGTCTCATGCTGGCGATGGTGGCGGCGTGGGCGCTGGAGGCCGACACGGTGGAATACGGCGAATGGCGAAGCGGCCTGCGCCTGGAAGGACTCAATTACGCCCTCTTTTCGCTGACGCGGAAATGCGGCCTGGCGCTGGGAGGATCGATTCCGGCCTTCCTGCTGGCCGGCACTTCCTACGCGCCGAATCTGGCCGCCCAGCATGCCGACGCGCTGAACGCCATCCGTCAGGCGGTCGCGCTGGCCCCGGCCATCGCGTTTTCCGCCGCGTTTTTCATCATGCTCCGCTATCCCTTGTCCGAGCACGGATTTGTGAACATGGTGCGCGAGATCGAAACCCGCCGGCTGGACGGGGAGGTGGAATAATCCTGGAAACCGCAGTTGACTGCTGATTTCTTCCATTCAAGGCCATGTGATGGCAAGCTTTTCCGGTCTTTTTACCTCTCCCCCATGGGGGTCGGAGGACAGTCAGTTTGCGGCTGCGCCGAAGGAAGGCATGGATCGCCTGGAGCGGCGAGACCCGACGCCGGGCGCGTCGGATTCGTGTTGGATAAGCACTCTGCCCATGCATCAAAAGAGACCAGAGCTTACCTCTCCAGCCGTCCTGGCCGTTTTGAGCTCGTCTTCACCCCGGTCACCTGCCGCTGGAAATGCAAAATGGATGAGGTGTCCGTCTGAAGGGTTATTTGCAGAATGAACTACTGTGCTCGATCCAGCAAGCGCTCGAGGATGCGCCGGTAAACCGCC
>JAITIQ010000073.1 GCA_031279425.1 Accumulibacter sp. | reverse complement strand
CCGAAGTACGGACAATTCAGATCGGAACGCCTCAAAATCAACAAACTCGGCAAGCCTCAGCAGAAAACCATTCAGTTCGTGAATCTTGCGTAGTTGGTCTTCTACCGCAAAAAAATCCTGCTGACTCGTGTCGCTTACCTCAACAATGGCAAAACTTGCTTCCAATAGCACAGAATATACTTTACCGCATATGCGTAAAATCAGATTTACCCCCCCCTTCGCTCGTGAAAAAGGAAAAGCTAATTTTAAGATGGTTTTTAGAGGTTCCCAAGATAATTATTCAGTCAACATCCCCAAGGCAAGAAAGCGCGCGAATTCCTCGATGACGCCCGCGCAGGGCAAGCGCGAACGTCAGCAGCGTCCGGCCATCCATGACGAGCGCGAACAGCGTCTGCGTCGCGAGGGCGATGATGTAACAGACGAAAAATACCGCCATGCCGACCAACAGGCTGGTGACGCTTGCCCCGGTCATCTTTCGCGTCATGAGACAGGCGGAAATTGGCAAGACGATCGAAGCCAGGAGAACCGCGATGATCGTCACGACGTCGATGAAGGGAAGCATTGCGGACCTTTCGCGGAATCCGCCCTCTCGCTCATCCCCTCCGAATCAACCCGGAGCGCGTGCCTGAAAAAGAGACGGACGACGCTGTAAATTCCGCCGTGATACACGGCAGGGCTGACCGCCATGCTTTCACGACTTCTTCCGGGATTTCCGCTGGGCTCGGCCTCGTCGAGTGCATCTCCGGGTCCGAGAGGCAATATGGACAGGTTGGTCATGGACGCGGTCGGCCAGTTTTTCACCAGCCCGCAATGGGTTTCGTGCGACGCCGGCACGTTTGGCGCCTGTCCGCGACATTCCCGCCATGAATACCCGTCTTCCTTTTCATCACACCCGTACTCTGTCATGACGTGTCAAAAAAGCGCATGAATCCTTACATTTGCGGCCCTCTTGAATTAGAATCGAGAATTTCATTTTCAAGGCGACTTGCCGGAAATTGGTAAGAAGTAAGCCTTGAGTAAGACTTGGCCCGAGAATTGACACTTTGTCCGGGTTTTCGTGGTTCTTTAGGGAGCAGGGGGGAGATGGAAGGCGAGACGAAGAGGAAATTGGAGGTATTGAGGGAATTGCGCAGCCGCGCGGTGCTGGGTGGTGGCCAGAAGCGGATCGACCAGCAGCACGAGCGCGGCAAGCGGACGGCGCGCGAGCGCCTGGGGCTCCTGCTCGACGAAGGATCGTTTCAGGAATTCGGCGCGCTGGCCACGCACGGGCTGACCGATTTCGGACTGGACAGGCAGCGGTTTCCGGGAGACGGCGTGGTCACCGGCTTCGGCAAGATCAACGGCCGGCGCGTCGCGGTCTTCTCGCAGGACTTTACCGTGATGGGCGGCTCCTTCTCCGAAGTCCAATCGCAAAAGATCGCCCGCATCCAGGACCGGGCGCTCGAAGCCGGCATCCCGTTGATCGGCCTGGGCGACTCCGGCGGCGCGCGCATCCAGGAAGGCGTGCGCAGCCTCGCCGCCTACGGCGAAATCTTCGTGCGCAACGTGCTGGCCTCCGGCGTCATCCCGCAGATCTCCGTCATCCTCGGCCCCTGCGCTGGCGGAGCCGTCTATTCCCCAGCACTCACCGATTTCATCGTCATGGCCGGCAAGGGCTACATGTTCCTCACCGGACCGGAGGTCATCAAGGCCGTGACCGGCGAGGATGTCAGCGTCGAGGATCTCGGTGGCGCCGAAGTACACACCGGCAGGAGCGGCGTCGCGCATCTGGATGCCGAGAGCGAGGAAGAAGGTCTCGCGCTGGTCAAGGCCCTGCTCTCCTACCTACCGCAGAACAACAGTGAAGAGCCGCCGCAGATCGTCTCTGAGGACCCGGTCGAACGCATGGACGAGGACTTGAACAGCCTGATTCCCGACGGCGACAACACTCCCTACGACATCCGCGACGCCATCGGCGCCATCTTCGACCGCGACAGCTTCCTCGAAGTACAGGAAAACTACGCCGCCAACGCCGTCATCGGCTTCGCGCGCATGGACGGCTACTCCGTCGGCATCGTCGCCAACCAGCCCTGCTACATGTCCGGCGCGCTCAACATCGACGCCTCCGACAAGATCGCGCGGCACATCCGTCTATGCGACGCCTTCAACGTCCCCATCGTCACCTTCATCGACTGCCCCGGCTTTCTGCCCGGTACCGGCCAGGAATACGGCGGCGTCATCCGGCACGGCGCCAAGATCATCTACGCCTACTGCGAAGCCACCGTCCCGAAAATCTCCATCGTCACGCGCAAGGCCATGGGCGGCGCCTACGTCGCCATGAGCTCGCGGCAGATGCGCAGCGACCTCACCTTCGCCTGGCCGACCGGACAGATCGCCGTGATGGGCGCCGAAGGCGCGGTCAGGATCCTCTACCGCGACGAAATCAAAAAAGCCGCCGACCCCCTGGCCCGCGAACAGGAAATTCTCGCCGAATACCGCGAACACTTCTTCAACCCCTACCGCGCCGCCGACGTCGGCCAGATCGATGAAGTCATCGAGCCGCGCGAATCGCGGCCGCGGGTGGCGCGAGCGCTGGAAATCCTGCGCACCAAGGTGCAGCAGAACCCGGCCAAGAAACACGGCCTGTCCCCGGTCTGAAGAAGGGGGGCGGACATGATCCATACGCAATTCCTGGGCTGGGGCCTGCAGATGACGATGCTCGGCATGGGGCTGGTATTCACTCTGCTGGCACTCCTCTGGCTGCTGCTCACGCTGGTGCTCAGGCTCGACAGGGAACCGGAAGAAGCAGTGACCAAGGAAATCAGCGCGCAGGAAGCCACCATCAAAGCCGAACGCATCGCCGCGCTCGCCGATGGCGCCGTGGGAGCGCAGACGCCCGAACCGCCGACGGTCAACGGTATGCCGGCCGATCTGGTGGCGGTGATCCTCGTGGCCGCCCATCAACACCGTCAAACCCTGCGGCGCCAGGCGGCGCCGCAGATGCGCACCGCCTGGCCGGGCAGCCAGCTCTTCGCCAGCCGCTGGCTGGCGGCGGGCCGCGCGCGGCAAACCCACAACTGGCAGCCGAGAGGAAGATGATGCGACGCTATACCTTGAACATCAGCGACCGTGAATTCGTCGTCGACGTGCAGGAAATCGACGCCGACCACTTCGAAGTCGTCGTCGGCGGCGAAAGCTACCAGGTCCGCCTGGCCGGCGACGAAGCTCTGACCGGGGCAGTCATCGCGCCCGCCCCGGCCTCCACCGCGACGAACACCGCGGCCGCCGTGCCGCGCAAGGTGGCCGCTTCTCCCCGCTCCGCTCCCGCGGTTTCAGTGTCTCCGCCCGCCGCGAAGAAGCCGGCCGGCGGCGGCAAAGGCACCCAGACCGCGCCGATGCCGGGCGTCCTCCTCGAAGTCAACGTCAAGCCGGGCGATACTGTCACCCGTGGACAGCAGGTCGCCATCCTCGACGCGATGAAGATGCACAACGTGATCGGCGCCTCGCAAGCCGGCACCGTCGCCGAAGTCTTCGTCGCCGCCGGGCAGTCCGTCGATCACGACACGCCGCTCCTCAAGTACGGGGAGTAGACCATGATCGACCCAAGCATGATCCCGGCGCTCCTGAAGGGCCTCGACGGCGTCACCTGGCAGGCGGCGGTGATGATGGGCATTTCCTTCGTCCTCTTTTACCTGGCCATCGTCAAGGACTACGAACCGCTGCTCCTGTTGCCGATCGGCGCCGGCTGTCTGCTGGCCAACCTGCCGCTCTCGCCCCTGATGGACGAACACGGCATGCTCACCATCCTCTACCGGTTCGGCATCGAGAACGAGCTCTATCCCCTGCTCATCTTCGTCGGCATCGGCGCGCTGACCGACTTTGGTCCCTTGCTGGAGAATCCCAAGTTCGTACTGCTCGGCGCGGCCGGCCAGTTCGGCATCTTCCTGACGCTGCTGCTGGCTCTGCTGCTCGGCTTCACGGAGAAAGAAGCGGCCTCGATCGGCATCATCGGCGCGATCGACGGACCGACCTCGATCTACGTCTCGGGCATCCTCGCCCCGCACATGCTCGGTCCCATCACCGTGGCCGCGTACAGCTACATGTCGCTGGTACCGATCATCATGCCGCCGGTGATCTACGCGCTGACCACCAAGGAAGAGCGCGCCATCCGCATGCCCTACAGCCAGCGCCGGATCAGCCGGCGCACGCGCATCATGTTCCCGATCATCGTCACGGTGATGGTCGGCACCCTGGTGCCCTTCGCCACGCCATTGATCGGCATGCTCATGCTCGGCAACCTGATGAAGGAATCGGGCGCGGTCGAACGCCTGACCAAGGCCTCTTCGAACGAAATCGCCAACATGGTGACCCTGTTCCTGGGGCTGGCCATCGGCTCGACGATGGGCGGCGAGAAGTTCCTGCAGACCCAGACGCTGTTCATCCTGATCCTCGGCCTGCTGGCCTTCGGGCTCGATTGCGCGGCCGGCGTGTTCTTCGCCAAGATTCTCAACTGGGTCACCGGCGGCAAGGTCAATCCGATCATCGGCGCGGCCGGCATCAGCGCCTTCCCGATGGCCGCGCGCGTCTGCCAGCGCCTGGCGCAGAAAGAGAACTTCGACAATTTCCTGCTGATGCACGCCATGGGCGCCAACGCTGCCGGTCAGGTCGCCTCGGTCGTCGCCGGAGGCGTCGTCCTCGCCCTCATGGGCGCGGGGTGAGCGAGGCGTGGCTACCCGCGCAACGGCCAGGTCCATGCAGAACTCTTTCAACGCAGAGGCCGCAGAGAACGCGAAAAAATCAATTCGTTTTCGGGTTTCTCCGCGCCTGCGCCCTCCGCCTCAAAAGCGGTCCATCATCGCTTTTCCGAGCCGATGGAATCATGAAAGATGAAGGCCCGTATCGATTTCGCCACCGAGGATGACCTGGAAGCGATGGCCGGGCTTCTGGCCGAACTGTTTGCCCTGGAGAGCGACTTTGCGCCGCAGCGCGAAAAACAGATCGAGGGACTGCGTCTCATCCTGGCCGATCCGGGAATCGGAAAGCTGTTCGTGTTGCGCGTCGATGGCCGCGTCGCCGGCATGGCCAACGCGCTGTTGACCGTGAGTACCGCGGAAGGCCGGCGCGTCGTGCTGCTCGAGGACGTGATCGTCGCCGCCGGACTGCGGGGACGAGGTTTCGGCCGGCGGCTCGTCGAACACGTCGCCGCCTGGGCTGCCGCCAACGGTCTGGCGCGTATCACCCTGCTGGCCGATCGGGACAATGTCCCGGCGCTCGCTTTCTACGAACGGCTGGGCTTCGAGCGGTCGGCGATGCGCGTTCTGCGCAGGCGGATCAGCGCGGCCTGATTCACCTTTCCCCTTGCCGGTCTTTTCACCTCTTCCCCCATGGCGTGATCTCGTGACGCCCATGAGCGCCGCCCCGGGCGTGCCGGTTTTGCTCCTCCTTGCGGGCAGGAGCCTGCCGCATCGTCGCGCCTTGCCCGCCTACTCGGGGACAGCATCCACGGACACGTCCAACCGCGGTTTCCAGGATGATTCAGCGTTTCCCTTTATTGTCGCCAACGCTTAGAATCTATGCGATTTACCCATTGGCGAGAAGATTGCCGTTGCACCTCCGTTTTTCTCGTGATTCCATTTTTCGGTCCCTTCCATCCATTCCATCCCTTGCGAAAACGCGAGCCCGCCGGCGTCCATGCAAACGCCGACCGATTTTCGGCGCGGGCGCGCCAGGCTCGCAAGGCTTTCCGCATCGGAATCCTCGTCCTCGCCGCGCTCCTGGGCGCATCCATGCCGGCGCGAAGCGAACTGGTGGTCATCGCCAATCCGCAAAGCGGTGTCGATCAACTGACCCGTTCCCAGATCGTCAATATCTTCATGGGCAATCACCGGGAATTCCCCAACGGACTGCGCGCCCGGCCCCTCGACCTGCCGGCGGACGATCCGGACAAAGAGCGCTTCTATCACATCCTGGTCAACAAGAATCTGAGCCAGATGGCCGCCTACTGGTCGCGGCTGGTTTTCGCGGGCAACACCGTGCCGCCGACGCAGGCCAGAGACCCCCAGGAAGTCATCCGGACGGTAGCCGGCAACCGCAACGCCATCGGTTACGTCAAACGCGAAAACGTGGATTCCGGTTGCGCCAATCTGCATCCGAACGGCGGTCCGGAATGTGTCAAGATCATCCATGCGCTTCGCTAACGTATAGAATCAGTTTTCGTCATGTCAAATCAAGCGACCACCCATAAAGCCGGCAAAGAAAAAAGCTTGCTCCGCACAGCCTTGTTGATGGTAGGCGGCATGGCGCTGCTGGTTTCCCTCCTGTTCATCGGAGTCGCCTCGGTCATCACGCAGCGCCAGATCGAGCAGCGCTCGCTGGGACGGCTGAACGAACTGATCGAATCGATGAGCGTCATGGCCAGCATTGCCTGTTTTGCCAAGGACGCTACGTTGGCCAAGGAAACGGCCGAAGCCTTCACCAAGCACAGCGCCGTCCGTCGAGTGACGATCGTGGCTTACGGCCAGGTGCTGGCGACCTCGGAACGCCGCGATGAATCGACGGAAAGAGAGGAAAAACGGACGATCACCCAGGCCTTGTATTCGCCCTTCGATGCCGGAGAAAAAATCGGCGAGGTCGTGCTTGAACCCGCCTGGCAACTGATTCAGAAAGACGTGCATAGCAATGTGCGCGACATGGCCCTGATTCTTTTCCTCCTGACCATCGTGGTGGTGGTAGTCATCGCCCTGGTCGTTTCCCATACCGTCATCCGGCCGGTCAAGCGCATTTCCGACGCCCTGCATACGCTCGATCCGGGATCGAACCACGTCGTGCCGACCTCGTACGGACACGAAGCGGACGAACTCGGACGCCTGGTGAGGGACATGAATGATCTGCTGCTCCGCCTGAGGACTTCCCTGGGGCAGGAACACGAATTGCATCTTCAGCGCGTGCTCAACGAGAAACTCAGGCTGTACGCGACGATGTTCGACAACAGCCAGGAAGGCATCATCATCACTGATCGCCAGAACCACATCATCGCGGTCAACCGGGCTTTCAGCCAGATCACCGGCTATGCCGGGGACGAGGTGCTCGGCAAGAATCCCCACGTCATGTCTTCCGGACGGCATGACCAGGCTTTCTACAAAAAAATGTGGAACGAGATCGTCACCACCGGCTACTGGAAGGGCGAATTGTGGAATCTCTGCAAGGACGGGCAGATCAGGCCGAAGTGGTACAGCATCAGCATCGTCCGCGACGACAACGGGGAAATCATCAATCACATCGCCATCTTCTCGGACATTACCGAACGCAAGATGGCCGAAGCGCGCATCGAGTTCCTCGCGCATCACGATCCGCTGACCCAACTGCCCAACCGGCTGCTGGCCCGCGACCGCTTCTCGCTCGCCCTGGTGGCGGCAATGCGCGACGAGAGCAGTGTCGCCATACTGTACATCGACCTGGACGGCTTCAAGTACGTAAACGACACCTTCGGCCATCAGGCGGGCGACCGCCTGCTTTTGTCCGTGGCCGAACGGCTAAAGAGCCACGTCCGAGAAACGGACACGATTTCGCGCGAAGGAGGCGATGAATTCATGATCATCCTCCCCGGCATCCGGGACATCGACATCATTCACCGCATCACCACCGACATCCTCGGCAAGATCTCGTCGCCCTTCGACATCATGGGCCATACCCTCGGCATCTCCGCTTCCATCGGCGTGGCTTGCTATCCGCAGCACGGAACGGATTTCGACACCCTGCTCAAAAGCGCCGACGCGGCGATGTACGTGGCGAAGAATTCCGGGAAGAACTCCTATCGCGTCTATACGAACGACATGAACGTCGACGTGCTGGACAAGCTCAAGCTGCGCGCCTATCTCTCCAGCGCCCTGCAGAACGACGAGTTCCACATCGCCTTCCAGCCGCAGGTCGACGTCATGAAGAACCGGCTCATCGGCACCGAGGTGCTGTGCCGCTGGACCCATCCGGCGCTGGGGGCTGTGCCGCCCGTACGCTTCATTTCCCTGGCCGAGGAATCCGGACTGATCATTCCCCTGGGGAGATGGGTGCTCGAACAGGCGTGCCGACAGGGAAAACGCTGGTTCGATTCCGGCATCCCGCCGTTTTCCATCGCCGTCAATGTCTCCGCCCAGCAGTTCAACCATAGCGACCTGATCGCCACCGTTCAGGAAATACTCGGGGAAACCGGCTTCCCGGCCCAATGCCTCGAACTCGAATTCACCGAGTCTGGCCTGCTCGACAATATCGATCGTTCGCTCGACATCATCGACCAGTTGAGGACATTGGGCGTCAAGCTGACGATCGACGATTTCGGCACGGGTTATTCGAGCCTGATCTATCTGAAGCGGTTCAAGGTCGAAAAGCTCAAGATCGATCGGTCATTCGTCCGCGACATCGACGATACCGGGGACTTGGGCATCGTGCGCGCCATCATCCAGATGGGCGAGACCCTGCAGCTTTCCGTGGTCGCCGAGGGCGTGGAAACCGGAATGCAGATGAAAATCCTCACGGATCTGGAATGCCATAAGGTCCAGGGTTATCTGATCAGCAAGCCTCTTCCGCCCGCCGAATTCGAAGACTTCATCGCGCGTTGGCACAAACAGCCCGCGTCCTCCTGGATCTCCCAGACTTCCCGGGATTGATCCCGGAAAAACCACCGCTGACCACCGCTGGCAAAATCCCGGAATCGGGCGGTTCCCGAGTCAACTGGAATTCTTCCGCTGAAATCGCTTTCCACCTGGAAACCGCGGCGGACGTGCCCATGAGCGCTGTCCCGGAATGTGCTGGCCAGGCGCGACGACGCGGCAGGCTGTACCAGGCTTTCCGAATCCAACCCCAAACACGGATGTGTGGGGGAAACGTAATATAAGAAGACAGAGGACGGAACGGACCCCCATGGGGGAGAGGTTCAACGCAGAGAACGCTTGTATAGAGGTTTTCAATCAGCGGGCATCCAGTTTGTTCGTCAAATTCCGGATTCCCGCCTGCGCGCTATCGTGGGATGACGATTTCAGCGTCATCGGCGCTTCCCCTACTGAATCTCCAGCATCCGATACACCTGCAGGGCGTATTCCCCGAAGCGCGGCGAGATGCGGATGTCGAGGGTGCGCGGGCGCGGCAGGTCGATGTCGAAGGCTTCGATCATCCGCGAGGGGCGGGCGGAAAGCACGACCACACGATTCGACAGGAAGACCGCCTCGTTGATCTCGTGGGTGATGAAGATCACCGTCTTTTTCGATTCCGCCCAGATGCGCAGGAGCTCCAGGTTCATTTTCTCCCGGGTGATGGCGTCGAGCGCGCCGAAAGGCTCATCCATGAGAATGACCTTGGGATCGTGGATGAGCGCGCGAGCGAGGGAGACGCGCTGCTGCATGCCGCCGGAAAGCTCGTTGGGATAGCTTCGCTCGAAGCCCGCAAGGCCCACCAGGGACAGGAGATCCATCGCCTTGGGGAGGTACCTCTTCTTGTCCATCTTGAGGATTTCGATGGGCAGCAGCACGTTGTCCAGCACCCGCCGCCAGTTGAGCAGCAGCGCCTTCTGGAAGACGAAGCCCACTTCCCGCGCCGGGTCGAAGTTGGCGCGGTCGACGACGATCTCGCCCTCGCTCTGCGCCATCAGACCGGCGATGATCTTGAGCAAGGTGGTCTTGCCGCAGCCCGACGGCCCGACGATGGAGACGAACTCTTCCGGGTATACGTCGAAACTGACGCTGCCCAGGGCCTCGAGCACTCCGTCGCGGGTGACGAAGGTTTTTTTCAGCTTTTGTATCGAGAGCAGGGGCTTTCGCTCTTCCATGACGCCGCTTTCCTTGAAAAAACAATCAACCTGGGAAAAGGGGATTATTCAGGGGGATTATTCAGCGATCAACAATTTACTTGATTAGCAGGGAATCTCGGTGATCCTGAATGGGAGTAAAGCGCGATCCTTCGACGAGCTCTCCCTCCGGCGCTGCGCGCCATCTCCCTCGCAGAGCCGACCTTTACCCGTATCCTGGAAGCGGTTCGGGTTTTTTGCCCGACCAACGGTTTGCCGCCTTTTCTTCGGGAGACCAGGCTTCGAGAAACCAGGTTTCGAGAAACCAAGCTTCCTTTCGCGCCGCCGCCTGCCTTCCCCTCCCCCGCTTGG
>JAITIQ010000069.1 GCA_031279425.1 Accumulibacter sp. | reverse complement strand
AGGCGCAAGGCATTGATTCCCTGATGATTCCAACAGCTGCTGAAATTTTTGGGCGAGACACGAGCGGGCGACCCAGAATTGACCTGAGCAGAAGATATAGCAGTGGTATGCAAAAATCGTACATCATGAGTCGCTGTTACCGTACTCCTCGGTTGATACTGACAACAGCACACGCTATTAACATGGGGTTGCTGCGTGATGGTGGGCCGCTTCAAGGGGTTAGCAAAAAAGATGATTGGGAAGACCTGGGTTACACGATCGTTGAAGGGGATTTCAGCCCGGCAAGCGTCAGCGCCGGCAGGGATGTGGTGCTGGAACGTCCTGCCGAGGAAAGTGGACACCCGATTGACCAGGCTGACTTTGATCCGACGATCGATCGTTCAGATATCTTGACTGTGCGAATTACGGAAAACGAAACGGATGATGTTGATTTCGTAGTCAGCGGTATTCGGCGTGATCTGGAATCGGGTTTGCGTCCCGAGGATATTGCGGTCGTTTGCCTCGAACCTCTCTCCTTGTTGGGTGAAATTGGAGACCAGCTTCAAGTTTTGGGTATCGGTGTAATACACCTCAACAACCAAAATAACGATATGTTTCGCCAGAACGGTTACGTGACTTTATCCGGTATTCGTCGCGCCAAAGGAAATGAAGCATACAAAGTTTACGCCTTGAACCTGCACATGGTAAACGACGGCATCGCGGTAGAAAATATTGAAGACGAAATGGTAATGCGCAATCAGGTATTTGTTGCGTTGACCCGAACAAAGCTATGGTGTGTCGCTGTTGGGCACGATAGCGCAATAATGCGGGAGTTGGCCGCTGCCGCGGAGCAAAACGGGACTCTGCGCTTTCCGGCATTCAACCAGCAATCCTTGAGACGTTTGATGGTCGACTCCGAGGCTCCGCAGAAGAGACTAATTTGAATGCTCAGGCGCTGGGTTGAAACCCATCCCGGGGAGATTTCCTCCATCTGAATTCCGTGTCCGGAATTGCCGCTGGCATATAACAGACCTGGATAAGCATATCGCGTTTTTGTCATTACGGCCCGGCACGCTTTGTGCGACAGTACGGGTTGGTGATTTTTCCAGGAGGAAGCCCATGAGGATCGTCATCAACGGCGACGACAAGACCTTTGCCCAGGGCACGCTGAGCATTTCCGAATTGTTGGAGATCGAGAACGTTTCGCAGCCGGACCAGGTGTCCGTGCAGGTGAACGGTGAGTTCCTGCGCAGTTCCCTGTACGGGACCATCCGCCTCAAGGAAGGCGACGCGGTGGATTTCCTGTACTTCATGGGCGGCGGGCGATGAGGGATTTTTCCGAGGAGGAGCTGGAGCGTTATTCGCGCCACATCCTGCTCGCCGACGTCGGCGTCGAGGGGCAGGACAAGATCTGCGCCGCCAGGGTGCTGGTCGTCGGCGCGGGCGGCTTGGGTTCGCCGGTTGCCTACTATCTGGCGGCGGCGGGGGTGGGGACGATCGGCATCGTCGACGGCGACGTGGTGGATCTTTCCAACCTGCAGCGGCAGATCCTCCACGGCACGGCGGAAGTGGGCGTGCCCAAGGTGGAGTCCGCGCGCCGCAAGATGGCGGCGCTCAATCCCGGCGTGCAGATCGAGACCTGGCAGACGATGCTGTGCGCGGAAAACATCCTCGACATCGTCGCGCCCTATGATTTCGTGATCGACGGCACCGACAATTTCGCCGCCAAGTTCCTCATCAACGATGCTTGCGTGCTGGCGAAAAAGCCTTATTCGCATGGCGGTATCCTGCGCTTCGACGGGCAGACGATGACCGTCAAGCCCGGAGAGAGCGCCTGCTACGCCTGCGTCTTCCACGAGCCGCCGCCCGCTGGCGCGGTGCCGGCCTGTTCTTCCGCCGGCGTTCTCGGCGCGGTCGCGGGCATGCTGGGGACGATCCAGGCCGCGGAGGCGTTGAAGTTCATTACCGGGGCGGGAACGCCGCTGTTCGACACGCTGCTGTCGTTCAACGCCAAGACCATGGATTTCCGCAAGACGAAGCTCAAGAGGAATCCCCGATGCCGCGTCTGCGGCGGCGAAGGAATCGCGCGTCTGCGGGATTACCAGCCGCCTGTATGCGATTTGAAAGGGTGATCGTGTTGAGAATCCCGCGCTCCATTCTCGATGCCGTGATCGCGCACGCGCGGCGCGGTCTGCCCAATGAAGCCTGCGGCTATCTCGCCGGGAAGGTGTGCAGCGCGGGCGGCGCTGCCGAGATCGCCGCCCATTTTCCGTTGACCAACGTCGATGCCTCGCCCGAGCACTTCGGTTTCGATCCCGCCGAGCAGTTCGCCGCGCTCCGGCAGGCGGGCGGACTCGGTTTGAAGCTGGCGGCCTGCTACCACTCGCATCCGGCCACGCCCGCGCGGCCTTCCGCCGAGGACATCCGGTTGGCTTACGACCCCGGCATCAGCTATGTGATCGTCTCGCTGGCGGCAGAAGCGCCGGAAGTCAAATCCTTCCGCATCCGGAACGGCGAGGCGACGCCGGAAGGCATCGAGGTGGCGCCATGACCGGCTACGCGATTCCCTCCTCCGTGCACGACGATTTTTCGACCTTTCAGCGGCAATACGCCGATTTCGTGTCGGGCAAGCTGGACGCGCTCGCCTTCAAGACGATTCGCGTGCCCTTCGGCATCTACGAACAGCGCGCGCCGCAGACCTTCATGGCGCGCGTCAAGCTCACCGGCGGGCTGATCACGCCCGCGCAGCTTGCGGCGCTCGCCGGCATCGCGCAGGATTACGCCAACGGCAAAATCCACGTCACCACGCGCGGCGGGGCGCAGCTGCATGACGTCAAGGTGGAAAACTTCCTGTTCGTCATCGAGGCTCTGCACCGGGCGGGATTGACCGGGCGCGGCGGCGGCGGCAACACGGTGCGCAACGTCGTCGTCGACCCCCATGCGGGCGTGGCCCCCGACGAGGTTTTCGACCCCACTCCGCACGCCCTGGCGATGACCGAAAAAATGCTGGCGCGAAAGGATTCCCATGCCTTGCCGCGCAAGTACAAGATCGCTTTCAGCGGCTCCGCCGCCGACCGGGGAGGCGCCTGCTTCGCCGACGTCGGTTTCATCGCGCGCGAAAACGGCAAAGCCCGCGGCTTTCGCGTCTACCTCGCGGGCGGCATGGGCGCGCATTCTCGGCTCGGCACGTCCTGGCTCGACTTTCTGCCGGAGAGCGAGATTTTCCTGTTCGCGCAGGCTGTGAAGGAAGTGTTCGACGCCCGCGGCAACCGCAAGAACAAGCACGCCGCCCGTCTCAGATTTCTGCTGGAGGATCTGGGCGAAGAGACCCTGCGCGGGCTGATCGGAGAGAAAATTCCGCAAGTTCGCGCCCGCGGCGGATGGGAACTGAGCCTGCCGGAGGCATTCGCGCCGCCCGCACTCGACGCCGGGCCGACGCCCGCCGCTTCCCCCGAGGAGGCGCTGTGGAGGCGGCGTTTCGTGACGAGGCAAAAGCAGGCGGGTTATTACAGCGTCAAACTGCCGCTTGCCCTGGGAGATCTGCCCGCCGAAAAGGCTCGGGCGCTGGCCGAAGCCCTGAGTGCCGCCGTGCCGTTCGACGAGACGATCCGTTTCGCGAGCGACCAGAACGTCTATCTGCGCAATCTGCCGGAAGCCGCGCTGCCCGGGCTGTTTCCCGTCCTCTCCGCCGCCTCGCCGCAGACACAAAAACCGGCGCTGCTGGGCGACATTGTGGTATGCACGGGCGCGGCGACCTGTCAATTGGGTATCACCGTCCCGCGCGGGGCGCAGGCGGCGCTGGAGAAGCGCCTGAGCGCGGCGGAGCTGGACCTCGACGCCCTGCAAGGTTTCCGGCTCAACCTGTCGGGCTGCCCCAACAGTTGCGGCCGGCACGAAATCGCCGACCTCGGTTTTTTCGGCAAGGCTTCGCGCAATGACGGCGTGCTCTATCCCGCCTACAACGTGTTCGCCGGCGCGCGAACCGGCGACGGCATCGCCCGCTTCGCCCGGAAGGTGGGCGAAGTTGCCGCCTTCCATCTGCCGCGTTTCGTGCAGGCGGTGCTGACAACCTGGCTCGCCGAGAAGCCCGGGTACGCCGATTTCGCCGATTGGATCGACGCGGGCGGCGACAGAATCGTCGCCGATCTCGCCAGGCGATTCGAGAACGTCCCGGCTTTCGACGATGACAGGAACCCCTACTTCGATTTCCAGCAGAAGGAAGTGTTCTCGCTCAAGGGGCGCGGCGCGGGAGAATGCAGCGCGGGCATGTACGAACTGATCGAAGCCGACAGGAAGGCGCTTGGCGCCGCCCTGAAACTGCCGGAGGATACCCCGGAAAACCTCGCCCTGATCCGGCTCCTGGCCGCCCGCATGCTGCTCGTCACGCGCGGCGAGGACGCGCGCGGAGAAGCCGAGGTGCTGGCCGCCTTCAAGAAGCAGTTCCTCGATTCCGGCCTGATCGACGCCGAATACCTGCCGTTCGTGCAAGGTCCGCCCCGGCCGGAAGTCCGCCGACTGGCCGAAGCGGTCGTCGCGCTCTACGGCACGATGGACAACACCCTGAAGTTTGCCGGGGAAAGAGCGCGGGAAGCCACCGCTGCCGTTTTGGCCGACGCGCCCGCCGGGCGCGTGGACGATGCGGAAAAAGCCCACCGTTGCAAGGACTATCGCGGCGTCGCCTGCCCGATGAACTTCGTCAAGACCAAGATGGATCTGGCGCAAATGCAAAGCGGCCAAATCCTCGAAATTCTCCTGGACGACGGCGCGCCCATCGACAACGTGCCGCAATCGGTCAAGGGCGAGGGGCACGCGGTGCTCGCGCAAACCCGCGAGGGAGAGGCGTGGCGGGTCAGGATCAGGAAGAAATGATCCTGGAAACGGACTTCCTCCATGGGGGGTAAAAGACCAGAAAAGCTTGCCATCACAGGCCTTGAATGGAAGAGATCAGTGGTCAACTGCGGCTTCCAGGATAATATTCACACAATGATGGATTGTATGGATTCACGTGAAAGAACCGGGAGCGCCGGCGTTTTGCCGGCTTCATTCCGTCTCTTTTGCCGGCGAGACTCCCGCCAAAAAGCCATTGATCCCGATTCCTGATTCATCCGATAAGAATCTGGGGATTGCCACGGCACGATGCCGCCTTCTGCGAGGGACCGCGCTGCCACCGGTTTCAGCCGGAAAAACCCCGGAACACGCGGGTACGGGGCTTTTTGCGCGGAGATGTCGACGCTGTGGGTAGACGCCATGATCCTTCCCGTTTGCGTTTCGGTTCTTTTGCGAGATACTTGCGGCCGCCATACATATTTCGGAGGGAAACAGAGGCGTATTCGGATCACGATCAATGGCGCCCGATATGGCGCCGATCCCCGGATGACAGCCGTCCATGCGTCTGTCCTGCGGGGAGGAACCGATGGATCCGGCTTGCGCCGCGCCGTATTTCGACGACCGCTTTTTGCCTGGAAAGGGAGATTCTCTGATGAACGCGACGAATGGAGCATCGGGAGCAGGAACTCGGTCGTCACGGACGGGGGCGAAAGCGCGCGCCTCGCTTTTGGCGGCGGTTCTTCTTTCGGGCGGCTGCGTTGCGTGGAACACGCATTACGACGAACCGTATCCCGGCGTATCCGACAGGGAATACTATCGCTACCAGAGGGAATCGTACGAGAGCGAGCGCCAAAGACGCCTGGCCCGGGAACAGGCCGTGCATCTGCGCAATGAGCGTTTGCGCCTGGAAAGGGAGCGCCTGGAATGGGAAAAAAAGGAAACCCGGCGCATCAACGAAGAAATGCGGCAGCGCCAGGAACGGCAGCGCGATCTGCGCGAACGTCAGGAGCGCGAAAGACGCGAGAATGCGGCCAGAGCGCAGCGCGAGAACGCCGCCAGGGAACAGCGCGGGAACGCCGTCAGGGAACAGCGCGGGAACGCCGTCAGGGAACAGCGCGGGAACGCCGCCGGGGAACAACGCGGGAATGCCGTCAGGGAACAGCACGGGAATGCCGCCAGGGAACAACGCGGAAAATCCGTCAAAGAGCGGCAACGCGAACAACAACGAAAGTCTGAACCGTCCAAAGCGCAAAAGCGCGGACGGAAGAAAACTGATGGAGATT
>JAITIQ010000064.1 GCA_031279425.1 Accumulibacter sp. | reverse complement strand
CACCCCGGCAGCGGCGCTTCGCGCCGGGCAGAACGAACTGGATTGCCACGGCGCATGGCCCGGGGCAATGACGAGTTCTCCCCATGGATTCCCCTCGCCCCCCGCAGGGGGGAGAGGGCGTTCCCTCCGGCGCGCAGCCGCAAGATCGTCCGTCGTCTCCGACGCGATTTTGAATTACTCGATCTTCGCCTTGGCGCGCAAGTCGTCGACCAGTCGGATGAGTTCCTGCGCCTTTGCCTGCTGCTCAAGGCGCGGCTTTACTTCCTCGAACGGCGGGAAGCTCATCGGACGGGTGTCTTCGAGCAGGATCACGTGGTGGCCGAACTGCGATTCGACCGGAGCCTCGGTGTATTCGCCTTTCTTGAGGGCGGCCAGCGCGTCGGCGAACGGCTTCACGTATTTGGCGGGCGCAGCCCAACCCAGGTCGCCGCCGTTGTCCTTGGAACCCGGATCGGTCGATTGCTTGGCCAGATCCTCGAACTTTTCGCCGCCCTTCAGCTTGTCGATGATCGCCTGCGCATCGGCCCTGTCCTTGACGAGGATGTGCCGGGCCTTGTATTCGGTATCGCCGGCCTGGGTCTTGATCCTTTCATAGCTGGCCCGCAACTGCGCGTCCGTGATCGGGTGCTGCTCGACATACTGCTGCACGTAGGTCCGGATCAGCACGGTCTGCTTGGCTACCTCGGCCTGCGCCACGAGGGCCTGCCTGGCCGCCTCGGCCTGCGCCACGACCTCGGGCTTCTTGTCGATCCCCGCCTTTTTCGCTTCCTGCATCAGCAGTTCGCGGCGGATCAACTCCTCGCGCACCGCGTCGCGCAGCTCCGGCGTATCCTGCGCGCCCATGGCCTTCTGCTCGTTGACCAGGGCGTCGGCGAAAGTCTGCGGAACGGTGACGCCATTGACCTTGACGAGAGCCTTGGCGGCGGCCGAAGGCTTTCTGTCAGTCGCCGAAGGTTTCCTGTCGGCCGCGACGGCGGCCAGGGAGATCGATGCGCCGATGAGCAGCGCGGCGGCAAGTTGCGTGATTTTGTGCAGGTGGCTCATTCCTCTGGATCCTCTTCTTGAGTTGACTTGGTTGCGACATTCGGCGCCGCGGCAATGGCTGCGGTGGAGGCGGAAGCCCGTATTCTACATCGGGAACGCCCTGGCGAACGGCTTGACCGTGACCTTGGCATAGACGCCGGCAGCGACGAAGGGATCGGCCTCGGCCCAGCTTTCGGCCTGGGCGAGCGAATCGAATTCGGCGACGATCACGCTGCCGGTGAAACCGGCCGGACCAGGGTCCGGACCGTCGATCGCCGGACAGGCGCCGGCGACGATCACGCGCCCTTCGTCCTGCAGCGCCCTGAGACGCTCGCGGTGGGCGGGGCGGGCGGCGAGACGCTGCTCCAGCGAACCGGGAACGTCTTCAGCGACGATGACGTAGAACACTAATCCTTCTCCTCGACGTATTTCGACAAAACCAATCCCTGGAGCAGCGCGAACACGAGCATCAGGCCGATGCCGCCGAACAGCTTGAAGTTGACCCAGGTTTCGGTCGACAGGTTGAGGGCGAAGGCCACGGCCAGATTGGCGAAACCCATGAAAACAAAGAAGCCGATCCATGACAGATTGAGACGCCGCCAGACAAAATCCGGCGCGTCGATCTGTTTGGCGAGCAGGCTGTGGATCAGATTCTTGCGGAAGAAAAGCGAACTTCCCCCCAGGGCCGCGGCGAAGGCCCAGTACAGAATCGTCGGTTTCCATTTGATGAAGGCCTCGTCGCGCAGCGCCAGCGTCAGGCCGCCGGTGACGACGATGATCGCCAGACTGATCCAGAGCATCCTGTCGACCTTGCGTCCGCGCGCCAGCAGCCAGCCGATCTGGGCAAAAGTGGCGGCGATGGCGGCGCCCGTGGCGATGAAGATGCCGCCCAGCTTGAAAACGATGAAGAACAGGACGACGGGAAAGATATCGAAAAGAAATTTCATGGCGAAGCTGGCGGAAACGGCGGCCATTATGTCCGTTTGCGCCACCGCTGTCCATGTTCCCCCATCGCGCGGGGCGCCTCCCTGCCCTCCCGCGAAGGCGCGCGAAAGCGGGAACCCGGGAAAATCCCGTCCTTTGGATGGCGGGCAGGCGATACGCCATCCTCCCCGCATTTCAGTGGTGGCGCGGGAGGTAGATTTCCCTGCCGGCATTCCGGATGTCTCGGCGCAACTGGGAACGTTCCTCCGGCGACAGGCGCCGCGACCTGTGTGTGCCTCTTTCCCCGTTCCGCCGGAAGGATTCGCCCGCTCCGGAATGTCCCGGACCGCGTCGCTCCGGCTGGAAACCCTGCCGGTTCTGTTCGCGTTCGACGGAGTCGTATCTCTTTGCCGAAGCGGCCTCGGCCGCTGGCGGAAGCACTGCCAGGAAAAAGACGGCGGCGAGGCCGCCGATCATGTGTTTGCCGGAATCCGTCACCGTGCTGCCCCCGTCCCTGTTCCATAGCGGAAACCGGCACATTCTGTACCCGAGTTGTTGCCAATATTTCCGATGCCCGGATGGAATTGTAAGGAATTGTTTCGACTCGCCGGAATCCGGACAACTATCCAATCCCGCATGGAAAGCGGCCCCAACGGAGGAATTCAGGAGGAACGGTCGTGACGACAAGCGGCGCTTGGGATCACGGAGAAATCATTCCTGACGAGTGACGAATTTCAGTCAGACTTCAGTCGTTCCGGGCGCCAACGAGGATTCCTGTCTTCCACTTGTTTGCGCCATCCGCCGGAACCGCCGTCATGCGATCAATGCAGCGTCTGCGACGGCGCGTTGCCGAGATCGGGCATCTCGGCGTGCACGGTTTCGCCTTCGGCGTTCGGATAGAGCGGCGCGCCGCAGTCGTCGCAGAACTCGAACGGAAACTGCTGGTTATGCACGATCACTTCCTTGACGCCGGATTCGCGCAGCAGGGCCTCGATCTCGCTGATGACGTCCGTCGTCTCGTCCTCGCTGCCCAGAAGCGGCCAGACGATGCCATGATAGATCGCCTCGCCGCCGCGCGGACCGAAGCCGATGCGGTATTCCTCCAGCCGCTTGTCGTGAAACCCGCCGATGACCGCGCGCAGCGATTCGGCCGGCTTGCCGAGCGTGGTCTGCAAAAAGGCCACCGAGGCGCGCAGCGAATACGGACGCGAAGCCATATCGGCCATCCGGCACGCGCCGTGATAGGCGTCGGCCAGAAGCGGCTGGAAGGCGCAACCGGCGAGCAGCGATTCCAGCGACGGCCCGCCCTGCTTCACCCACTCCTTCAGGGCCGATTCGCGCGTGACGCCGTCGGATTCGTTCCAGCGGAAAATGGGCATGCCGCGCGGCACGGCGACGGCGCCGATCAGGTAGCGCGTATCGGAAAGAAACTGATTGGTCTCCGGCAGTAGGGACACATCGAGTTGCGGCGCCTGTCCGCACAGCGCCGCGCCGCCCAGGTCGCGCAACAGCTGCCAGGTGTCGACGAAACCGCGCGGCAGTTGATCGGGGCTGTAGAGATAGTCGACCAGCGCGAGCTGCGCGGCGGCGGAAAACACGTGCGCGCCGAGCTGGACCTTGAGCGTTTGCAGGGTCCCCGCCGCGATCGTTCCGGCGGGGATCGAGAAACGCGACCAGGCGAGCAGCGGCGCGTTGAACAGCAGAACGTCGTGGTCGCGCCCCTGGTGGGTCATCACACAGGATTCGGCGCGCGCCTCGATGGCGTCGGCCAGACAGTCGTGCGCTTCGGCGTGTGAATCGAACAGGCGGTCGAGCGAGGCATTGAGATCATCCTCGGCGCCGTTCTGCAGGATGCGGTCGATCAGCTCGTTGAGCTGTCTTTCCCAGAAATCGCCTTCCAGCCGTCCTCCGGATTCAGCGAACCCGGTTGCCAGACGGCTCAGTTCGGCGGCATCCGAGGACATGCGTTTGCGCGTGGAGAGGCGGTTGCGTTTCATGACTAGAGGGAGCGGATTGAGTAAGTCCAGCATTGTAACAAGCCTCGGGGACGCCGGATCGTTTGCCTGGAGAACGAACGCGGATCGGCAGGCAGGCGAAGCTCCGCGTTCCGGCAAACGCCCGAGCCGGTCTGCTTCGGCACGAATCCGACCCAGGTGGCAAACTCGCGCCCCCGGCCGATTGGAACGTCGATGCCCCTTTGGCGTCGATTGACACTCGAACAGTCGCGGTTATATATTCGCCGCCTTACGTCGCGTCAGGCAGACAATGAAGCGGGGTTGGGAATTCCTCGGAAAATTGTAAAAAAACTTGACATTTCCAAAATGACCGACATGATCCTGCCGCAAGCCGCAAGCCGCAAGCCGCAAGCCGCAAGCCGCAAGCCGCAAGCCGCAAGCCGCAAGCCGCAAGCCGCAAGCCGCAAGCCGCAAGCCGCAAGCCGCAATCCGCAAGCCGCACGCAGCAAGACGCACGCCGCAC
>JAITIQ010000011.1 GCA_031279425.1 Accumulibacter sp. | reverse complement strand
TGGCCTTGGTGGATGCCTCTCTCCCCCGCGGGGGGCGAGGGGAATCCATCGGGGGAACTCGTCATTGCCGGGCCATGCGCCGTGGCAATCCGGTTCGCTCTGCCCGGCGCGAAGCGCCGCGGTCGGGGGTGTAGATACCCATGCCTGGCGAAGGATGGCGAAGACCTGCCGCCCGGAACGCGGCGGGAATGTGGAATGGTGTATTCTTGCCCGCTCCCGTCCCGTCCTGCCGCTCAATGCTCATCATTCCCGTAAGCCGGCGTCCCGATTGGCACAAACCGCCCGTCGTCACTCTCCTGCTGATCCTCATCAACGTCCTGGTCTTCTTCGGCCCGCAGAGCAGGGATGAAGACATCGTCCGCGAGGCTTATGGATACTATGAGAAATCGATACTGATGCGGATCGAACTGCCTCGCTACGTCCAATATCTCGAAGGCGCCGGCGAAACCGAAAAGGCGAAGCAGGCGGGGGCGGCGCTTTCCGGCGGCGGCTGGTTTCTCGTCCTGCGCATGATGCAGGTCGATGCCGGGTTCATGAAGCGGCTGCGCGAGGGGAGAATCGTCCGGGACGACGAGGCCGAATACGCCGAATGGCGCCGCGAACGGGACGCCTTCGAGCGCATGCTCGGCAGGACGACGGTGGAACGCTATGCCTTCAAGTCGGCGCAGCCGACGCTCGCCGGGCTGATCGGCCACATGTTTCTGCACGGTGGCTTCGATCACCTGCTCGGCAACATGGCTTTCCTGTTCATTGTCGGATACATGGTCGAGGAGACGCTGGGGAAGTGGCGCTATTCCCTCTTCTATCTCCTGTCGGGAATCGGCTCCTGCGTCTGCTACGCGGCCATCGGCACGCCGACGATGATTCCGAGCATCGGCGCCTCCGGCGCGATCTCCGGCGTCATGGCGATGTACGTCGTCCTGTACGGAATGCGCAGGATTCGTTTCTTCTACTGGGTCCTGGTCTACTTCGATTTTTTCCGCGCGCCGGCGATCATCATGCTGCCGTTCTGGATCGCCAAGGAGCTGTATCAATATCTCTCGGATCGCGGCAGCATGGTCAACTACTTGGCGCACCTGGGCGGCTTCATCACCGGCGCCGCGCTGATCGGCATGCTCCGCCTCTTCGGCAGGAATCCGCCCGTCGCGCCGCGGCATGAAATTCCCGCCGATCCGCGCAAGGCGCAACTGGCCAGGGTCGACCAGCTGCTCAATTCCCTGCGCCTGGATGAAGCGCGCCGTGAATTGCACCGCCTGGCCGGTCTTCGTCCGGACGACCTGGACGTCGTCCATCGCTATTACCAGATCGCGCGCCACGTTCCGGCGAGCGACGACTATCATCGCGCCGCGGCCTTCGTTTTCGCCTTGCCCGGCAAGCATCCGGCGACCGACGATCTGATCTATGAGACTTTCGTCGAATACCTGAGCCTGGCGAAGCCGACGGTTCGCTTCAGCGTCCGGCAGTTGATCGCGCTGATCCGCCGCCTTGCGCGCGCGGGCCACGTCGCCGACGCCGAACGCCTGACGAGGGTTCTCGCGCGCCGCTCCCCCCGGCAGCAGGAACTTCCCGGTCTGCTGCTGCTCGTCGCCGAAGCCTTCCGGCGCGGCGGCGACGCCTCGATGTACCACGCGACGGTAGACCGCCTGCGCCAGGATTTCCCCGGCAGCGCGGAAGCGCGTATGACGCTGGTTTGACATGATATGGAGTCGGCGGCAAACCGTGCGGACGGCTCCCTTCCCCTCGCCCTCCAGGGCGCGAAGGCGGTTCCCCGGGACGATCCCCGCGCCTACGCCAGGCGATGCTGCGCGACCCACGCCTGGCCGAGCGCGATTCCTCCGTCATTGGGTGGAATGCGGCGGGCTTCGAGCAGGCGCAGCCCGGCGGCGGCGAGGCCGGCGCGCAGCGCGCGCCCGAGCACCTGGTTCTGCAGGCAGCCGCCGCCGGCGGCCACCGTGGCCCGCGGCGGCGCGACGGAAACCAGCCACTCGGCAAGCGCGGCCGCCAGGGTGGCGTGGAACAGCGCGGCGCCGCGCCCGGCGTCCCGCTCGTCGGCCAGGACCGAGAACAGCGGCATGAGATCGAGGCAGCCGCGCTCGATCGACCAGCCGCCGGGCAAGGGCGCGGCTGTACGCTGCTGCTCGGCCAGACCTTCGAGCAAGAGCCCCGCCTGACCGCGGAAGCGCGTCACCGGACAAATGCCCAGCAGACCGGCGGCGGCATCGAGCAGGCGTCCCATGCTGGTGGTTTCCTCCACGTTTTCCCCGGCCAGCAGCAGTTCCGCCGTCCTGCCGGCGTCGGTCTGGCCGGCGAAACGCCGTTCGATCTCGCCGCCGCGCCCCAGCGCGTGCAGGACAGCCGCGGCAAAACGCCACGGCTGCCCTGATTCGTGGTCGCCGCGCACCAGCTTCAGCGGCCTGAGATGCCCCAGGCGCGCGCAGGAAGCGCCGTCGACGCGCAGCAGTTCGCCGCCCCAGATCTGCCCGTCGTCGCCGCGCCCGTATCCGTCCAGCGCCAGGGCGTGGATCGGCAAGTCGAGCTGATGCTCGGCCAGCACGGCGGCGACGTGCGCGTGGTGGTGCTGCACCGCCAGCGGCGGGACGCCGCGCCGGGCGGCGAATTCGCGCGCCAGGATGGTGGCCGGATTGTCCGGATCGCAGTCATGGACGACCAGCGCCGGCGATGCGTCCAGCATGGTGATAAGGTGCTCGGCAGCCTGCCGCAGCGCCTCGGCGACCAGCGGATCGAACAGATCGCCCAGGTGGGGCGACAGAAAAGCCTCGTTGCCCCGGGTGACGCAGACCGTGCTTCGGTTGTGCGCGCCGAATGCCACGATCGGCGGCGTCGACGACGGCAGTTTCACCGAGCGCGGCGCGTATCCGCGCGAACGCCGGACGAGCTGGAGGCCGCCGGGGCCGGAACAGGCGACGCTGCTCTCGGCGCCGGCGGCAAGTTTCAGATCGTGCATCAGGAAGGCATCCGCGATGCCGACCAGGCGCCGGAGCGCGTCCTCGTTGTCGATGGCGGGCGGCTCGCCGGCCGGGTTGGCGCTGGTGACAGCGATCGCCAGATCCCAGGCGCGCTCCAGCCAGGCCGTTCCCACGGGCCTGCCCGCGGCTTCGTGAAAGAGCAGATAGTGCAGGGGGGAAACGGGCAGGAGCGCGCCCAGCCAGACCAGATCGGGCGCCACGCCGGGCAGCGCCGCATCGCAGCCGGAACGCTTCTTCAACAGGATGACCGGACGCTCGGGCAAATTCAGCAGGCCGGGTTCGCCGACATTGACATGGACGAGCGTCGCCGCGGACAGGGTGTTGGCGAACATGACGGCGAACGGCGCGGCGGGCTGCCGCTTGCGCGCGCGCAACGCGGATACGGCGGTCGGACTGCGCGCGTCGCACATCAGGTGAAATCCGCCGCGTCCCTTGACGGCCAAGATCCTGCCGTTCTTCAGCATGGCCAGGGCATTGGCCACCGGGTCGCCGGGCAGCGGCTCGCCCGTCGGATCGATGAGCGACAGCCGCGGTCCGCATTTCGAACAACTGATCCCGGCCGTGTGCAGCCGGCGATCGTGCGCGCGGCCGAATTCCGCCTCGCACCTGCGGCACATGGCAAAGTCCCGGAAGCTGGTGCGCTCGCGGTCGAAGGGCAATGCCCGGCAAATGGTGTAGCGGGGCCCGCAATGCGCGCAGCTGGTGAAGGCATAGCGCCAGCGCCTGCCCTGCGGATCGAACATGTCCCGCAGGCAATCGCGGCAAACGGCGATGTCCGGGCCGATCATCGTCGCCACCCTGCCGCCCAGGCTGTCCAGGATGATGAACTCCTCGGCGATCTTCCGCGCATCCATCATCCGGCGATGCACGCAATCGATGCGCGAAAAGGGAGGCGCCTCGCGCTGCAGCCTGTCGACCAAGGTGTCGATTTTCTGTTCCGCGCCGTGCGCCTCGATTTCCAGCCCCCTGGCGTCGGTGCGCACCCAGCCGTACAGTTTCAACTCGCTCGCCAGGCGCAGGACGAACGGACGAAAACCCACGCCCTGGACCACACCGGTCAGGCGAATCCGCTGGCAGGAACGCTTGTTTTGATTTTCGGAACGTGACACGGGGTTTTCGCTCGGACCGGTTTTCAATCAGGCGATTCTAACGCCTGATGTGCGAAAGGGACGGAATTCCGCCACCGCAATACGGAGCGATCGCATCGGGATTTTGGCCGCGCAGCCGAAGAGGGCATGACGCTTGCTCCCTTCCTTCAAGGGAGGAATTGCGTCTCGTTTTGCCGGCATCCCGGCGGTTCCATCCCTCCGGATACCCAGCGGCTCGCTCTTGGGTTTTCCGATGCGATCGCCCTGGATCACGGCTTGGTCCGCGACTGCTTGCGCAAACCCGTATGCTAAAATGCCCGCCTCGATTCGGACGAGGCCGCAACGGCCCGCAGAATAATTTTGGGGAGAAAGGACGAGGCCTTGGCCTACTATCAGGAAAGGGAAGAACGGATGTCACGGGACGAGATGCGCGCGCTGCAATCGGCGCGGCTCGTCGAACAGGTGGCGCGCGCCTATCAGCGCGTGGCGCCGTATCGGAAAAAGATGCAGGAAAAGGGGGTGGAGCCTGGCGACATCCGGGGAATCGAGGACCTGCGCAAGCTTCCGTTTTTGACCAAATACGATTTGCGCGACGAATATCCCTACGGCTACCTGGCCGTGCCGCTTGCCGACTGCGTGCGCATCCAGTCGACCTCCGGCACGACGGGAAAGCGCGTGGTGGCCTTCTACACGCAGGCGGACATCGATCTCTGGGAGGATTGCTGCGCGCGCGCGATCGTCGCGGCGGGCGGCACCAGGGATGACGTGGTGCATGTGAGCTACGGCTACGGGCTGTTCACGGGCGGCCCCGGACTCAACGGCGGTTCGCACAGGCTGGGCAGCCTGACGCTGCCGATGTCCTCGGGCAATACGGAGCGGCAGATCCAGTTCATGACCGACCTGGGTTCGACGATCCTTTGCTGCACACCGTCGTACGCGGCGTTTCTCGCCGAGGCCATCCATGACGCCGGCCTGATCGACAAGATCCGGCTGAAGGCCGGCATCTTCGGCGCGGAGGCGTGGAGCGAGGAGATGCGCCGCGACATCGAGAGGAATCTGCGCATCAAGGCGTACGACATCTACGGCCTCACCGAGACGAGCGGTCCGGGAGTCGGCTTCGAGTGCGAGGAGCAGACCGGCATGCACGTGTGCGAAGATCATTTCTATCCCGAGATCATCGATCCGGATACGCTCGAAGTCCTGCCGGAAGGGAGCAGGGGCGAACTCGTGTTCACCAGCCTCAGCAAGCAGGCGTTCCCCTTGCTGCGCTACCGGACGCGCGACGTCTGCGCCTTGTCGAGCAAGGCCTGCTCGTGCGGCCGGACGCTGATCAAGATGGCCAAGCCGAGAGGACGGACCGACGACATGCTCATCATCCGCGGGGTCAACGTCTTCCCCTCGCAGATCGAGACCGTGCTGATCAACGAGGGCTATCCGGCCAACTACCGGATCATCGTCGACCGCGTCAACCATACGGACACCTTCGAGGTAGAGGTCGAAATGACCGAGGAAATGTTCTCGGACGAGGTCCGCGGCATCGAGCAGAAAGAGAAGACGCTGCTTGCGGCCATGCGCGCCATGCTCGGCATCCAGCCGAAGATCACGCTGGTCGCGCCGCGTTCGATCGCGCGCAGCGAGGGCAAGGCCGTCCGCGTCATCGACAAGAGAAAGATTTAGGAGGCTCAAGTGATACTCGATCAAGTCTCGGTATTTGTGGAAAACAAGCCGGGCGCGCTCGCCGACGTCACCGCGCGGCTGGCGGAGGCGAGCGTCGATTTCAAGGCATTCACCGTCGCGGATACGGCGGAATTCGGCGTTCTGCGCTTCATCGCGGACGCGCCGAAAAAAGCGCTCGCGCTGTTGAAGCTGGGCGGCTGGGTGGCTTCGCTGACGCCCGTGGTGGCCGTGAAGATGAGCAACGAGCCGGGCAGCCTCGCCAGGATTCTGAAAGTGCTCTCCGACCAGGGCATCCAGGTCGAATACACCTACGCCTTCGTCGCGCAGGAAAAGGGTCGCGCCTACGTGGTGTTCCGCGTCGCCGATCCGGCGGGCGCGGCGACCTTGCTGGAGGCATCGGGCTTCGAAACCCTGAAATCGATCACGGACTGATCGACGAAAGGCGTGATGCCCGCCGACGGAAGCGGCGGTGCCCGAAGCCCACAAGACGGGTTCGGCTCGCGGTGAAGTCGTTCGGAAGGCCGTCGAGGGCGCGCAAGATCGCGGCGCGGCGGCAAGGCGCGATTTTCGGATCGGCCTCCGTTGGTACAATGGCGCCTCCCGCTTCCCTGCCGCGTCCATGAAGCCTTATCTCGAGCTGATGCGCCATGTTCTCGAACATGGCGTTCCGAAATCCGACCGTACTGGCACCGGTACTCGCTCGGTTTTCGGCTGGCAGATGCGTTTCGATCTCGCCGCCGGCTTTCCTTTGCTCACGACGAAAAAGCTGCACCTCAAATCGATCCTCCACGAGCTGCTGTGGTTTCTGAGGGGCGATACCAACATCCGTTATCTCAAGGAAAACGACGTGCGCATCTGGGATGAATGGGCCGACGAAAACGGCGATCTCGGGCCGGTTTACGGCCAGCAATGGCGGCGCTGGAAAACTCCCGACGGACGCGAGATCGACCAGATCGGCGAGCTCGTCGACAGCCTCAAAAAGAATCCCGATTCCCGCCGCCATCTCGTCACCGCCTGGAACCCGGCCGACGTCGCCCGCATGGCGCTGCCGCCGTGCCACGTGCTGTTCCAGTTCTACGTCGCCGACGGCCGGCTGTCGTGCCAGCTCTACCAGCGCAGCGCCGACCTCTTTCTCGGCGTGCCGTTCAACATCGCTTCCTACGCTCTGCTCACGCGGATGCTGGCGCAGGTCTGCGGCTACCGCGCCGGCGATTTCGTACACACTTTCGGCGACGCGCATCTGTACGACAACCATCTGGAGCAGGCGCGGCGGCAGCTTGCGCGCGAGCCGCGCACGTTGCCGACGATGCGCATCAATCCGGACGTCACGGACATTTTCGCTTTCCGTTTCGAGGATTTCGCGCTCGAAGGCTACGATCCGTGGCCGCACATCGCGGCGCCGGTGGCGGTATGACGCGGTTTGTGCCGTTGCCCGACGGAATATATGGGCGCCGGGAGGGCGGGCGCCCTGCCGGCGAACCGGGATCTCTTCCTACTTCGCCTTGCTCACCGCCAGATTCCACAGGGCAACCAGTTGCTCGTACTCTTCCGAGGCGGCGGCCTGGTCGAGCGGGAATATCTTGACGGAATTGATGTCGGGCAGCGAGGTCAGCCTGGAGACCTGGATGTCGGTGCGGGTCGGGCGGCGGAAGGCCTTGACCAGCAATTCCTGCTGCATCTCCTTGCTCATCAGGACGTCGTAGAAAGCCCTGGCTGCCTGGGCGTTCTTGGCGCCCTTGATGATGAACATGCCTTCCGGCGCGAGATAGCTGCCTTCGCTCGGGTACACCAGCTTGATTTCCTTCTGGCCGCCGGCGACGTATTCCTGCGCCGCGTACTCGATGGTCAGCCCGACCGCATACTCGCCCATGGCCGTGCCCTTGTAGGTGGTGCCCGAGGAGGAGGTCACCACGGCGTTGGCGGCGATCTTTTCCAATCCCTCGCGGCCGAACTGCTTCAGCAGACCATAGACCAGCAGGTACGCGGTGGCGCTCTTGGACGGATCGGTGATGGCGAACTTGCCCTTCCATTCGGGCTTCATGAAGTCGGACCAGGTCTTCGGCATGGGCAGGCCCTTCAGTTGCCTTTCATTGACCATGATCACCATCAGGTGCACGTTCGTTCCGACCCACAGATCGTCCGGACCGCGGAATTCCTCGGGAATCGCGGCGAGGTCCGCCGGCCGGTAGGGTTCCATGTATTCCTTGTAGGCGCCGAGCGTGCCGAAACCACCGCTCCACAGGATGTCGCCGCGCGGATTCTGGGCTTCGGCCTGAATGCGCTTCATCAGCGCGCCGGTTCCGCCAGTCACCTGCTGCACATTGAGCGAGGGCACTTTTTTCTTGGTCACGTTGATCGCCGCCTCGATGGTCTCGGTGTTGTTGGAGGAATAAAGCACGACAGTCTGGGCTTGCGCCAGACATGCCGCCACGGAAAAAAGCACGCCTGCCGTGATTTGCGGGAGTTTCAGTTTCATGGGAGCCTCGCTGGTTGAATGTCACCGGTTGGAAAAAAGGTTGATGCGGAACAGCTTGATCGAAACGAGGATCGGCACCAGGATCACGGTGATCATCACCGCGCCGTAAGCCGACGCCAGGCCGAGCCGGCCGCCGTCGATCTGGCGGAAAATCGCGATCGGCATGGTCTCCAGGCCGCCAGTGTATACCACGACCGTCGCCGCGAGTTCAGCGATCGTCGTGACCCACATCAGGATGGCCGCCGAGACGATCGACGCCTTCATCACCGGCAGCACCACCTTGAAGAAGGACATGAGCGGCGAAACGCCCAGGCTGATCGACGCTTCTTCGATCGAGTCGGGAATGTTGAACAGCGTCGACGAGGCGTTGCGCACGGCAAAAGGCAGGCGCCGCACCGCGTAGCACAGCACCATGATGGCGCTGGTGCCCGCCAGCACGAGCCATCCGGTATTGAAAGTCTGCACCAGGGCGATGCCCATGACGGTGCCCGAGATCGTCAGGGGCATGACCACGATGTAGTCGAGCGACTGGGTGAGCAGGCTGCGTTTCTTGATGATCAGATAACTCGCCAGCACCGCGAAGACGACACCGGCCAGGGTCGCCATCGAGGCGAAGGTGAGCGAATTGAAAATGGGTTCGGGCGCGCTGCGCACGATGCGCAGGATATTGGTGAAGGACCAGGTGCCCCAGCGCATGACCGGGCCGCTGGTTTCCGTGAAGGCCGCGATGAAGACGACGACGAGCGGCAATATCGACAGGAAGATGATGAAGCCGACGCAGCCGGTAAACAGCACGGCCGCTCCGGAACGCACGCGCTCCGCCTGCGGCGCGCGCCCCGGCGTCATCGTGTAGAGCTTGCGTTCGACGACTTTCTTCTGCACGAACAGGACGATGCCGACGATGACGATCGAGACCACCGACATGGCGCTCTGCAGGAGCGGAGAGCCGCCCATTTCATTGATGAACTCGTTGTAGGTCATCACCGAGAGGAGCGGGACGCGGCTGCCAAGCAGCGTCGCCAGGACGAAATTGCCGACCACCAGGGAAAAGACCACCAATGCGTTGACGGCGACCGCCGGCAGCATCAACGGCACCAGCACGCGAAGTTTCGTCATGAGCGGCGGCGTGCCCAGACTCAGGCCCGCTTCCTCCAACTGGCCGTCGAAGCCGCGCAGCGCGGCGAGGACGCCCAGGTAGATGTAGGTGTAATAGACCAGGGTCATCGAAAAGACGAGGCCGTTCCAGCCGTAGAACGACGGCAGCTCGACGCCCAGGGTTTCCAGGAAGTTGGTCACCAGGCCGTTGTTGCCGAGGATCAGCAGCCAGGACTGGCCGACGATCACCTCGGGAATGACGATCGTCACCACCGGCAGGATGGCGACCAGATTCTTCAGCGGAAATTCATAGCGCGCCACCATGTAGGCCAGCGGCACGCCGATCGCCACCGACAGCGCCGTGACGGTGACGCCGAGGATCAGCGTATTGCCCACCGCCTCCACGAACATGCTGTTGTCCAATAATAGCGCGAAGCCGGCGAGCGACAGGGCGCCGGACTCGTCGCGCACGCTGTTGGAAAACAGCACGCCGAGCGGATAGAGCACGAAAAAGGCGAGAATGACGAGCGCGATGACGGTCAATACGCCCCATGGCCACCATCTCAACTTGATGAGGTTCATGGTCTACGCGCCGATGACCCGGCTGTGCGGCGGAAACAGAACCTGCACCGGATCGCCCGGATGCGGATCGATCGCCCGGTCTCCGCCGGAGAGATCGACCCGGATTTCCGGGCCGTCCTGCAAACGGACGCGGTAGCTCGTCTTGAATCCCAGGTACTGCCGGCGCAGCACCGAACCCGGGACGGCGTTCTCCACGGCGGGCTCCACGAGATGCAGCGACAATTCCTCCGGGCGGGCGACCAGGACTCCGCCTTGCTCGTCCGCCCGGGCGCCGCCGCTCACGCCTTCGAGACGGCGTCCGCAGAGCCGGTAGTGCATCGCGCCGCCGGCGGACCGGTCGAAGGGTTCGACATCGACGGGAATGGTGTTCGCCGAACCGATGAAATCGGCGACGTACGCATTGACCGGCGTCCCGTAGAGTTCTTCCGGCGTTCCCGTCTGGGCGATCTTTCCCCGGTCCATGATGGCGACCTGGTCGGACATCGCCAGCGCTTCCTCCTGATCGTGGGTGACGAAGACGGTGGTGATGTGCGCTTCCTGCACGAGGTCGAGGATCACGTCGCGCATCTGCGTGCGCATCTTGGCGTCCAGGTTGGACAAGGGCTCGTCCATCAGCAGCACGCGCGGACGAATCACCAGCGCCCGCGCGAGCGCCACCCGCTGGCGCTGCCCGCCGCTCATCTGCGCCGGATAACGTTCCGCCAGATCGGCAAGGCCGACGCTTTTGACCGCCTGATCGACGCGCTGCCGGATTTCGGACTTGACCACTCCACGCGCGCGCAGTCCGTAGGCGACGTTGTCGAACACGGTCTTGTCGGGAAACAGCGCGTAGTCCTGGAACACCATGCCGATGTCGCGACGATGCGTCGGCACATGCGTCATGTCGTCCCGGTCGAACAACAGGCGTCCGGCGTCCGCTTCGTAGAAGCCGGCGATGCAGCGCAGCAGGGTGGTCTTGCCGCAGCCACTGGGTCCGAGCAGGGTATAGAACTTGCCGTCCGGAATATGTAGCGACAGATCCTCCAGCACGACGTTGCCGCTGAACTCTTTCTTGATGCCCTCGATGCTGATTGAAGCCACTGACCCCCCCTCGCTGGCAATGCAAAAAACGACTAAGTGCGTATTTCTTCCTTTTTTCTTCGCATGCAGCCTGATCGCCTGCGCCAGTTCGGCCTCCGCGCTGGCGATATTGAACTTCTCCGCGCGGCTGCGCGCCGCTTCCTCGGTTCCCTGCCTCGCCTTGATCGCCTTGGCTTCGTCGAGATCCTTGGCGCGGATCGCGGTATCGGCGAGCAGCGTGACGAGCGTCGGCTGGACTTCCAGGATACCACCGGAAACATAGACCAGTTCGAATTCGTCGCGCCCGGGAATCTTCAGGCGCACGGTGCCCGGCTTCACGCGGGTCAGGAGCGGCGCGTGGCGCGGGAAAATGCCCAGTTCGCCCGCTTCGCCGGGAAACACGGCGAATTCGGCTTCGCCGGAGAAGATGGGCTCCTCGGCGCTGACCACATCGACCTGAATTCTGGGTGCCATGTCTTTCCCCCTTAGAGGGTCTTGGCTTTTTCGAGCGCTTCCTCGATCGCGCCGACCATGTAGAAGGCCGCTTCGGGAATGCTGTCGCACTCGCCGTCGACGATCATCCTGAAGCCTTTGATCGTCTCCTTGAGCGGCACGTACTTGCCCGGCGAATTGGTAAACACTTCGGCCACGTGGAAAGGCTGCGACAGAAAGCGCTGGATCTTGCGCGCGCGATAGACGGTGAGCTTGTCATCGGGCGAGAGTTCGTCCATGCCCAGGATGGCGATGATGTCGCGCAATTCCTTGTACTTCTGCAAGGTCTGCTGCACCGCGCGCGCCACGTTGTAATGCTCCTCGCCGATGATGTGCGGGTCGAGCTGGCGGCTGGTCGAGTCGAGCGGGTCGACCGCCGGGTAGATGCCCAGCGAGGCGATGTCGCGCGTGAGCACCACGGTGGAGTCGAGGTGCAGGAAGGTGGTCGCCGGCGAGGGGTCGGTGAGGTCGTCCGCCGGGACGTAGATGGCCTGGATCGAGGTGATCGAGCCGACCTTGGTCGAGGTGATGCGCTCCTGGAGCCGGCCCATTTCCTCGGCCAGCGTCGGCTGGTAGCCCACGGCGGAGGGCATCCGACCCAGCAGCGCCGAGACTTCGGTGCCGGCCAGGGTGTAGCGGTAGATGTTGTCGACGAAGAACAGGATGTCGCGGCCTTCGTCGCGGAAACGCTCGGCCATGGTCAGGCCGGTGAGTGCCACGCGCAGGCGGTTGCCCGGCGGCTCGTTCATCTGGCCGAAGACCATCGCCACCTTGTCGAGGACGTTCGACTCTTTCATCTCGTGATAGAAGTCGTTGCCCTCGCGGGTGCGCTCGCCGACGCCGGCGAAGACCGAGAGGCCGCTATGCTGCTTGGCGATGTTGTTGATGAGCTCCATCATGTTCACGGTCTTGCCCACGCCGGCGCCGCCGAAGAGGCCGACCTTGCCGCCCTTGGCGAAGGGGCAGATGAGGTCGATGACCTTGATGCCGGTCTCCAGCAGTTCGACCGAGGGCGAGAGTTCGTCGAATTTCGGCGCGGGCTGATGGATCGAGCGGCGCTCGTCGGTGGCGATCGGCCCAGCCTCGTCGATCGGCCGCCCGAGCACGTTCATGATCCGGCCGACCGTCGCGTCGCCGACCGGCACCGAAATCTGTCCACCGGTTTCATTGACCTTCATGCCGCGGCGCAGGCCGTCGGAGGAGCCCAGGGCGATCGTGCGCACGATGCCGTCGCCCAACTGCTGCTCGACTTCGAACATCAGGTCTTTTTCACAACCGCCGTGTTCCTCGGATTTATCGAGCAGCAGCGCGTCGTAGACCTTGGGCATGTCCTCGCGCGGGAACTGGATGTCCACCACGGCGCCGATGCACTGAACTATGTTTCCTTGACTCATCGTCACATCCTCAAAATATGGAACCACACCTTGTTTGCACAGACCATTGACCGTCTGCCGCCGCGTGGCGACGTCGGCTTGAATGAATAATCAGCCTTTCGCACCAAACGCCTCATGGAACTTGACAACGCCTTGCGGCAAAGGCGGGGAGAATGAAATGGCTTGAAAATACTCGGACGGAACGTCTGGAAAGACAAGACGCTTTTCCTGACTGAAACCAAAGCGAGCGTAGTAAGCGGGATCTCCCACGAGCACACAGCCAGAAGCTCCCTTCTCCTTCAAACGTTGCAGTACCTCAAACATGAGTTTTGAGCCAATGCCTTGTCGCTGATGCTCCGGAATGACAGAGATGGGACCAAGACTATACCAACTGGATGCGCCGTCCGAAATGGAAACCGGAGATATGGCCACGTGTCCGAGAATGACGCCATCCTCTTCAGCCACCAGTGACATGGAAAGGGCGTTGGCGTTGCGCAAGGCGTCCACAATGAACTGCTCGGTACCAGCGGTATGTGGCGTGTTGAGAAACGCGTCCTTGGTCAAAGCATGAATCGCCGTGATATCCGATGGTGATTCTTGTCGAATTGCAAGAGTCATGGTTTTCTCATCAGGGTCGAAGCGCGTCCAGCCATCCCGGGCCGTATCCCCCGTCGGCGGGCGTGGCGTTCAATCCATTTGGGCGAATGAAACCCATGCCGTTCTGGCTCAAGCCTTCGCGTTCGGCGTCGGTCATGTAGCTTTTGGACACCTTTCTCCTTTCCCTCGAACTCACACCGCCGCCGCGCCGCTGACGATTTCGGTGAGCTCGGTGGTGATCGCCGCCTGGCGCGCCTTGTTGTAAGCGAGGCGCAGTTCGTCGATCACGTTCTTGGCGTTGTCGGAGGCCGACTTCATGGCCACCATGCGCGCGCTCTGCTCGGAGGCGAGATTCTCGGCGACCGCCTGGTACAGGACGACTTCGACGTAGCGCAGCAAGAGATCGTCGATCACCGAGCGGGCGTCGGGTTCGTAGATGTAGTCCCACTGCCTGCGAACGTCGCCTCCAACCAATTCGCCCGACAGCGGCAGCAACTGCTCGATCACCGGTTCCTGGCGCATGGTGTTGATGAAGCGCGTATAGGCGATGTGCAGGATGTCGATGTCGCCGTCCATATAGGCATCGATCTGCACCTTGGCCGGGCCGACGAGCTTTTCCAGGCGCGGCACGTCCCCCAGGCCGGTGACGTGCGACACGACGTCCGCTCCGGCGCGCATCATGAAGCCGAAACCCTTGTTGCCGATGGCGGTGACTTTCAGCTTCCTGCCCTCTCTGTCCCACTCCTTCATCCGGTAGAGGGCCAGTCGCAGGACGTTGGTATTGAGCCCGCCGCACAGGCCCTTGTCCGAGGTGACGACGATCAGGCCGACGCTCCTTGCGTCCTTGCGTTCCTCCAGGAAGGGGTGGCTGTAGTCGGTCAGCGCATGCGACAGATTGCCGGCCACGCGCCGGATCTTCTCGCCGTACGGCCGCGCCGCGCGCATCCGGTCCTGCGCCTTGCGCATCTTGGAGGCGGCGACCATCTCCATGGCCTTGGTGATCTTGCGCGTGCTCTCGACGCTCTTGATCTTGTTGCGAATCTCCTTGCCGCTCGACATGGCTTCTCTCCCCCGGCGGCTAGACCAGCGTCGCCTTGAACGCCTCGATCGCCTTGACCAGCGCCTGTTCGGAATCCGCGTCGAGCGCCTTTTTCGTCTCGATCTCATCGACCAGTTCGGCGTATCGGTCCTTGAGGAAGGCGTGCAGCTGGCGCTCGACGACGAGCGCCTTTTTCACCTCGACGTCGTCGAAGTAGCCGTGGTTGACCGCCAGCAGGGTGATCGACATTTCCGCCACCGACATCGGCGAATACTGCGGCTGCTTCATCAGTTCGGTCACCATCCGGCCGCGGTCAAGCTGCTTGCGCGTGGCTTCGTCGAGGTCGGAAGCGAACTGCGCAAACGCCGCCAGCTCGCGGTACTGGGCCAGCGCCAGGCGCACGCCGCCGCCCAGCTTCTTGATGATCTTGGTCTGCGCCGCGCCGCCGACGCGGGAGACCGAGATGCCGGCGTCGATCGCCGGCCGCACGCCGGAATTGAAGAGATCCGTATCCAGGAAGATTTGCCCGTCGGTGATCGAGATGACGTTGGTCGGCACAAAGGCCGAGACGTCGCCGGCCTGCGTCTCGATGATCGGCAGCGCGGTCAGCGTCCCGGTCCGGCCCTTGACCTCGCCGTGGGTGAAACGCTCGACGTACTCCTCGCTGACGCGCGCGGCGCGTTCCAGCAGGCGCGAGTGCAGGTAGAACACGTCGCCCGGATAGGCTTCGCGCCCCGGCGGACGGCGCAGCAGCAGCGAGACTTGGCGGTAGGCCCAGGCCTGCTTGGTCAGATCGTCGTAGATGATCAGCGCGTCCTGCCCGCGGTCGCGGAAGTACTCGCCCATCGTGCAGCCGGCGTAGGGCGCGATGTACTGCATGGCGGCGGATTCGGCCGCGGTGGCCGCAACGACGATGGTGTATTGCAGGGCGCCGTGCTCTTCGAGCTTGCGCACGACGTTGGCCACGGTCGAGGCCTTCTGGCCGATCGCCACGTAGATGCAGATGAGCTCCTTGCCCTTCTGGTTGATGATGGTATCGACCGCCACCGCCGTCTTGCCGGTCTGGCGGTCGCCGATGATCAGTTCGCGCTGGCCGCGCCCGATCGGCACCATCGAATCGATCGATTTCAGGCCCGTCTGCACCGGCTCGGAAACCGACTTGCGCCAGATGACGCCCGGCGCCACCTTCTCGATCTTGTCGGTGAGTCTGGCCCCGACCGGCCCCTTGCCATCGATCGGCTGGCCCAGGGAATCGACCACGCGGCCCAGGAGTTCCGGGCCGATCGGCACTTCCAGGATGCGCCCGGTGGTCTTGACCGTGTCGCCCTCGCTGATGTGTTCGTACTCGCCGAGCACCACCGCGCCGACCGAATCGCGTTCGAGGTTCAAGGCCATGCCGTAGGAACCGCCCGGAAATTCGAGCATTTCGCCCTGCATTGCGTCCGCCAGGCCATGCACGCGGCAGATGCCGTCGGTCATGGAAACGACCGTGCCCTGCGTGCGGGTTTCGGCGCCAATATCCAGATTCTGAATCTTGTTCTTGATCAGTTC
>JAITIQ010000207.1 GCA_031279425.1 Accumulibacter sp. | reverse complement strand
CTGCGGGGGGCGAGGGGAAGCGGAAGTTTCGTCATGGCGAGGGCGAGAGGCCCCGGGCCTCTCGCCCTCGCCATGACGAAGGGGAAGGCTTCCGATGGATTCCCCTCCTCCGCTTGAGCGGCAAGGGTGCCCGAAAGGCGGGAGAGGGCTCGTTTCCTCTGGCGCGCAGCGCCGCTGGATAAAAAGGGGAAGAAGGAACGAAATGTCTGTCCACTCCCCGCTGCGGATACATCGGCGTCGCTGCCTCCGCATGGAAGGAAACCCTCTCCCGCAAGCGGGAGAGGAGACGGCAAGCGACTGTGGTTGAGATGCTCATCATTAAATCAATCATCCCCGAGACACAGAGGAAGCCAGGCAATCGAAGAAGTTCACGTTCGTTCGACGACGACGAACGCCAGGGCATAATCGGTTTCGTCGCTGATCGAAAGATGAGCTGCCAGGCCGCGCTCGGCAAGATAGCGTTCCAGAGGCGGCGCATAGGCAAACGCCGGCCTGCCGAGATCGTCGTGCGTCACCGCGATGTTGGGCAAGGTGGCCGGGGCGGCCACGCCGATGCCGAGCGCCTTGCCGAACGCTTCCTTGGCGGCGAAGCGCTTGGCCAGAAAGCGCGCGGGGTTGGCCGCGCGGGAGAATTCGGCGAACTCGGCAGGCGCCAGCAGCCTTTCCAGCACCCGCGCGCCGTGGCGCTCGTACAGCCGGCCGAGCCGCGCCACGGCCGCGAGGTCGGCGCCGACGCCGGCGATCATCGGTGTTCGGCAGGCCGCGCGGCCGCCTCGCGCATCAGCCGTTTCATCTCGCGCACCGCCTCGCGCAGGCCGGTGAACACGGCGCGGCTGACGATGGCGTGCCCGATGTGCAGCTCGCGGATGCCGGGCAGGCGCGCCACCGGCTGCACGTTGAAATAATTCAACGCATGGCCGGCGTTGAAGCGCATGCCCAAAGCACGAATGGCTTCACCAGCCGCCCTGACCTTGTCGAGTTCGGCCAGCACCGCGGGGCTTTCCGCGTCGCGTCCGCGATCATGGAAGGCATGTGCGTAGGGGCCGGTGTGAATCTCGCAGACGCGCGCGCCGATCCTGGCCGCGGCTTCGACCTGCGCCAGATCGGCGTCGATGAAGACGCTGCTGAGGATGCCGGCCCGCGCCAACCGATCGACGGCCTCCTTCAGCCGGCTTTCCTCGGCGAGGACGTCGAGCCCGCCCTCGGTCGTCACTTCGTGGCGACCTTCCGGTACCAGCATGGCCATTTCCGGTTTCAGGCGGCAGGCAATTTCGACCATTTCGTCGGTCGCCGCCATTTCCAGATTCAGCTTGATCTGCGTCAGGGTGCGCAGTTTTTCGACGTCGGCGTCCTGGATGTGCCGCCGGTCTTCGCGCAGATGCACGGTGATCCCGTCCGCGCCGCCGATGTGCGCCTCGACGGCGGCCCACACGGGCTCCGGCTCGAAGGTCTGGCGCGCCTGGCGAAGGGTGGCCACGTGGTCGATATTCACTCCCAGTTCGATCATGATTCCTGTAGCTCCAGAAAAATCTTGCGCGTTTCCAATCCCCTGCCGCCCGTGTAATGGGCGATCAGGGTTCTCATCAACTGCTTGGCTTCCAGCAAGGAGCGCGGATCCGAAAAATCCCCGGCGTCGAGGTCGATCAGGGTCTTTCCGCTGACGGCCAGCGCGGAACCGTCCGGTTCCCGCAACGGCACCGGCCCGCGTTCGATCTCGTACACATAATGGCGCGCCGGATCGATGGCCCGTCCTCGGTCGTCGTGCCGCAAGGTCAGACCATAACCGAGTTCCCGCAGGAATGCCCGCTCGAAACAGCGAATATCCGCTTCCTTCGGCCCGCCGGCGAAACGGCGCAAGGTCTCCGCATACACCGAGAACAGGCGCGCATGGGCGTCTTCCCGCGGCAGCAGATCGAGCAGCAATTCGTTGAGGTAGTAGCCGCAAAAAAGCGCCCTGCCCGACAGCAAGGGTTGTCCGCCCTGCCACTCGGCCTTGAGGATCGTCTTGATCTCCCCTTTTCCCGTCCAGGAGACTTCCAGCGGCTGAAAGGCCATCAGCACCCCGCGCAGTACCGAACGCGGACGCCGCGCGCCGCGCGCCAGCAGAGCGATGCGTCCGAAATCCCTGGAGAAGGCCTCGACGATCAGACTGGTTTCGCTGAACGGATAGGCATGCAGCACGAATGCCGGCTGGCTGTCGACCCGGTGTGCCTGCGTTCCCATATCGCCATGAATCAGAAACCATTGACCATGGGGGCGCGAAGACGTGGAGAAAAATCCAGGCAAAACAGATTTTCTCCATGCCTTCGCATCTTCGTGGTCGAGATTTTTTTCATTGAAGTCACTCGTGCCCCAGGCTCCTGAGCAGGCGCTCATCGTCGGACCAGCCCGACCGGACCTGGACGAAGACTTCCAGGAATACTTTCCCGCCAAACAGCCGCTCCATGTCCTGGCGGGCCTCGCTGGCGATTCTTTTCAGCATCTGCCCTCCCTTGCCGATGACGATTCCCTTGTGCGCCGGACGATCGACGAGGATCGCGGCGCTGATGCGCCGGAGCGCGCCCTCCCGTTCGAATTTCTCGATTCGCGCCGTCGAGGCGTAGGGCAATTCGTCGCCCAGCAGGCGAAAGATTTTCTCACGGATGAATTCCGCCGCCAGAAAACCTTCGCCGCGATCGGTCATCTCGTCTTCGGCAAAGAGAAATCCCTCGCGCGGCAGGCGCTCGCACAGTTCGGCGAGCAAATCCTCGAGCTGGCTGCCCTTGGCCGCGCTCACCGGCACCAGGGCGGCAAACGGGAACATCTGCCGCAGGCGGTCCAGCATCGGCAACAACACCGCCTTCTCCTCCAGCCGGTCGATCTTGTTGACCGCCAGCACGACCGGGCGGTCCTTGGGCAGGAGGCGGACCACCGCTTCATCCCCGTCGGTAAAACGCCCGGCTTCGACGACCAGGATGATGACGTCCACCTCGGCCAGCGCCGCGCTCACGCCGCGATTCATCGTTCGGTTCAGGACGCCCGCGCGGCGCGTCTGGAATCCCGGCGTATCGACGAAAACGAACTGCGCCCCCGGCCGGGTCAGGATGCCGGTAATCCGGTGGCGGGTCGTCTGCGCCTTGCTCGAGACGATGCTGATCTTTTCGCCGATCAGCCGGTTGAGCAGCGTGGATTTGCCGACGTTCGGCCGGCCGACGATGGCAATGAAACCCGATTTCACTTCAGCCATGAGGGACTTGCAGCTCCGCCAGGGCTTTTTCCGCCGCGATCTGTTCGGCCGCGCGGCGGTTGCCGGCCTGCCCTTTGGTGCTCACCCGCAGGCATTCGATTTCGCAGACGACGGTAAACAACTGCGCGTGCGCCTCGCCTTCCGTCCCGGCCAGGACGTATTTCGGCAAGGGCAGACGCCTGCCCTGCAGGTATTCCTGTAGATCCGTCTTGGCGTCCTTCAGGGATTTTCCGGGAACGATGCCGGCGAGCAAGCCTGTGTACAGCCGGCCGATCACGCGGCTCGCGTCATCGAAGCCGCCGTCCAGCCAGACGGCGCCGAAAACGGCTTCGAGGGAGTCGGCGAGAATCGAAGGGCGCGCCGCGCCGCCGCTTTTCAGTTCTCCTTCGCCCAAGCGGAGATGATCGCCGAGCGAGAGCGACAGCGCCAACTGGTGCAGGCTGTCCTGGCGGACGAGATGGGCGCGCAGGCGCGACAAATCGCCTTCCGGAATGCGCGGAAAACGCTCGAAAAGCTGACGGGCGATCACCGCGTTCAGGATCGCGTCACCCAGGAACTCGAGCCTCTCGTTATGCGCCGCGCCATGGCTGCGGTGCGTCAGCGCGGTGAGCAGCAGGGTGTCGTCGGCGAAACGGTAATCCAGCGCCCGTTCGAGAGAATCGGCCATTCCCCTTTAGCGCCCTCTCGACGCCCCCTGGAAATCGATCATCAAACTGACGTTATAAAACAACGGGATGCGTGTTTCATAGGCGAAAGCAACGACGACGGCATTGCCTTCCTTGTAGATGTCGAGGTCCGATCCCTTGATCGTATTGATGGAATCCACATTGGCCAGGCGATCGAAAATATCGCGAATCTCGGGCACCGTTCTGCCGTCCGCCTGCATCGCGGTCGAAGCCACCGCCTTCTTGATCTTGTAGAAGTCGATGACTTCCGGCACCACTTTCACTGACAGCACGGCGACGAAAAAAAGGACGACACCCCAGGCGATCAATCCGGTCAGCGTAAACCCTCGTTGGTATCTCATAACCATATTCCTTCACTTGATGGACGTTCCAATGCGTTTCCAGTCACTGAAATTGAGCCAGATGAAAAAAGCTTTTCCGACGATGTTCTCGTCTGCGACGAATCCCCAGTAACGGCTGTCGCGGCTGTTGTCCCGGTTGTCGCCCATCATGAAATAATGGCCTTCCGGAACAGTGCAGATCACGCCCTGGTTATTGTAAAGACAATTCTCGCCATGAGGAAACGACGACGGATCGGCGATGAACGCCGGCACATCCTGATCGTTGAGCACGCGATATTCGGCGTCGTCGATCTTTTCGGCGAACTGCCGGGAATAGTACAGGCGCTCGGGATGCAGGTAATCGTTGATCCGGTGTTTTTCGACCGGCTTTCCGTTGATCGAGATCTGTTTGTTCTGCCAGGCCACCCTGTCCCCCGGCACGCCGATCACGCGCTTGATGTAGTCGAGCGACGGGTCCTCGGGATAACGGAAGACCATCACGTCGCCCCGCCGCGGCGTGCCGATCTCGATGATCTTCCGGTCGATCAGCGGGAGGCGGATGCCATAGGTGAACTTGTTGACCAGAATGAAATCGCCGACCTGGAGCGTCGGGATCATCGAGCCCGAGGGAATCTTGAACGGCTCGACGATGAACGAGCGCAGCAGGAAGACGATCAGGATGATCGGGAAGAAACTGGCCCCGTACTCCACCCACCAGGGATCCTTGAAGAACATTTGCGTCGTGGCGTCCAGAGCCCCGTTCCTCTGCCGGATGAGCTCGATGTCGCCACCATGGAGCACTTCCTCGGCGCCTTTGATGGCAGCCGCAATCCTCATCCTTTCCTCGTCCGAGAGTTTTTCCCCGTATTGGGCGAGCAGCCTCTGGACCATGCGAATCGAGACGCGGCACTTGTCGCGAACATCCGCGAGCCCGGCGCCCTGCACCGTGTGCTGGATCTCCTCCTCGGACGAGCCGTGACCGGCGTTCGGCGATCCGGTTTCCGGCGGAGTTTCTCCCCTGGCATGGGCAAGTATCCGGGCGCGCTGCATTTGGCGGCGCTTCCTGAACACCAAGAGGTCGGCCAGCCAGATGGCGGCGCTGGCGACCAGGAGGCAAAACAGGATCAATGCAAAATTCACGATGAACGGCTCCTTTACTTGTCAACGCGGAGAACCGCCAGGAAAGCCTCCTGCGGAATCTCGACCGACCCGACCTGCTTCATGCGTTTCTTGCCCGCCTTCTGTTTTTCCAGCAACTTGCGCTTGCGGGTGACATCCCCGCCGTAGCACTTGGCCAGCACGTCCTTGCGCAGGGCCTTGACGTTCTCGCGCGCGACGATGTTCGAACCGATGGCCGCCTGGATGGCGACATCGTACATCTGGCGCGGAATCAGCGAACGCATTTTCGACGCCAGTTCGCGTCCCCGATGGACGGAATTGGCGCGATGGATGATGACCGACAGCGCGTCGACCTTCTCGCCGTTGATCAGGAGGTCGAGCCGGACCACGTCCGCCGTCCGGAACTCCTTGAACTCGTAGTCCAGCGAGGCGTAGCCCCTGGAGACCGACTTCAGCTTATCGAAGAAATCCATGACGACCTCGGCCATCGGCATTTCGTAGACCAGTTGCACCTGACGCCCGTGATACGTCATGTTGACCTGGCTGCCGCGCTTTTGGTTGCACAGGATGATGACGTTGCCGAGGTAATCCTGCGGAACGAACACGGTGATGGTGATGATCGGTTCGCGGATTTCGAGAATCCGGGCCGGATCCGGAAGCTTCGCCGGATTCTCGACCCGGAGGGTCTCCCCGTCCCGCGTCAGCACTTCGTAGACCACCGTCGGCGCCGTGGTGATGAGGTCCTGGTCGAATTCGCGTTCCAGCCGCTCCTGCACGATCTCCATGTGCAAAAGCCCCAGGAATCCGCAGCGGAAACCGAAACCCAGCGCCTGGGAGACTTCCGGCTCGTAATGCAGGGAAGCGTCGTTCAACTTGAGTTTTTCCAGCGCCTCGCGCAGCGAGTCGTACTGGTTCGCCTCGACCGGGTAGAGACCGGCGAAGACCTGCGGCTTGATTTCCTTGAAGCCGGGCAGCGGCTCTCGCGCGGGCCGGCCGACGAAAGTCAGCGTGTCGCCCACCTTGGCGGCCTGCAATTCCTTGATGCCCGCCGTCACGTAACCGACCTCCCCGGCCGACAGCGAATCCCGTGGCATGGCCTTGGGCGTGAACACGCCCAGCTGTTCGCACAGATAATCGGCGCCGGTCGACATGAGCCGCAGCCTGTCCTTCGGGCGCAGGATGCCATCGACCACGCGCACCAGCATGACCACGCCGACGTAATTGTCGAACCAGGAATCGATCAGCAGCGCCTTGAGCGGCGCCTGCGGGTCCCCCTTGGGCGCCGGAATGCGCGCGATGACCGCTTCCAGGATGTCCTCGACCCCCCGGCCCGTCTTGGCGGAAGCTTCCACCGCGGCGGAGGCGTCGATGCCGATGACATTCTCGATTTCCTGCCGCGCGTTGTCCGGCATGGCCGAGGGAAGATCGATCTTGTTCAGGACCGGGACGACCTCGACGCCGAGATCGATGGCGGCATAGCAGTTGGCGACCGTCTGCGCCTCGACACCCTGCGAGGCATCGACGACCAGCAGCGCCCCTTCACAGGCGGACAGCGAACGCGACACCTCGTAGGAGAAGTCGACGTGCCCCGGCGTATCGATCAGGTTCAGGTTGTAGATCTCTCCGCCGCGCGAGGTATACCTGAGCGCCGCCGTCTGCGCCTTGATGGTGATGCCGCGTTCCCGCTCGATATCCATCGAATCGAGCACCTGCTCCTCCATTTCCCGGTCGGACAGGCCACCGCAGAGATGGATGATGCGGTCGGCCAGCGTCGACTTGCCGTGATCGATGTGAGCGATGATCGAAAAGTTTCGGATGAATTGCAGTTGCATCGTGCCTTGCCGTCGCGGCGTCGCCGCGCCTGTAAAAAAGGGTGCCGGGGCACCCTTCGTCGATTCTGCGCAAAGGCGAATTCTAACCCAAAACCGGCGATGGCCGGGGCGAACATCTCTCGGGGTGATCGCATCCGGACTTTGGCTGCGCAGCCGAAAAGGGTGCACGTTCGTGACTGGTGACTGGAATGCGCCAGCTATTGATTGCCGGGACCAACAGCAGTCAAACTGCCGGAAGCGCCTTCTTCGGCACGAGATAGAGGCTTGTTGCGACGCTTTGCCTTCCTTGATCGAGGGGGCAAAGCGTTTTCTGAGAGCAAGCGAACCTGGACCAGTGGAGCGCCGTCCGGGGATGCAATCATCCGGCGCTTCTCGCGTCGCAGATTTGCGACGGCCCCCCTGTTTATGCGAGTCTGATTTCCAGGCGTTTGCCCAGGGCGGCCGCGTTCTTTCTGAGCGTGGCGAGCGAGGGCGACGGGCTTGCCGCCCGTGATCAGTGCATTTTCGAGACGCGCGACGGCGCTCGCCTGGGTTCCCATGCGCGCGGCGACGTCGGCTTGCGTCAGATGAGCCTCGTGGCGCGCCTTGAGAATCGCGTCCAGCATGGGCATTTCCCCACGCTCGATGCGTCGTTCGTATTCCGCTCGCACTTTGGGGTCGGACAGAGCCTTGGCCTTCAATTCTTCATGCGGCATCATCTTCGATCTCCTGCATTCGCTTTTCGGCGATTCGCCGTTCGTTCAAGGGCGTCTTTTCCGTCTTCTTGACAGAGGACAGGAATCAGAAGACAGAGGAAGTCGGCGGCGGTCGTTGGACTGCGCCGCTGCGCGGCTTGTACGGGGAATCCTCGGCGCAAGTGAGTTCTTGACGTTTTGGAAGAATATCGTGCTTTTTGCGAATCATGCCGGAACGTTTCCGGATATACTGGCGACGCATCCATGAGGGTTCCTGAAATCCTGAGAAAAGCTGGCCCATGCCGGCTTTTTTGATGTCCGGAACCCCCGGTTCTTTTATGCGGTCTTTCCCATGAGGATTCGAGCGTGATCAACTCGGCGATACCAGAGCGGCAGGGGCTTTACGATCCGGCCAAGGAGCACGACGCCTGCGGGGTCGGTTTCGTGGTGCACATCAAGGGCCGGAAAAGTCATTCGATCATCGAGCAGGGCTTGCTGATCCTGAAAAACCTCGATCACCGCGGCGCCGTCGGCGCCGATCCGCTGATGGGCGACGGTGCCGGGATCCTGATCCAGATTCCCGATGTCCTCCTGCGCGAAGAGATGGCGAGGCAGGGCGTGACCCTGCCGCGCGTCGGCGACTACGGCGTCGGCATGGTCTTCCTGCCCAAGGAATCGGCCTCGCGCCTGGCCTGCCAGGAGGCGATCGAGCGCGCCGCGCGGGCCGAGGGTCAGGTCGTCCTGGGCTGGCGCGACGTCCCCGTCGACCGCACGATGCCGATGTCCCCGGCGGTGCGCGCGCTGGAGCCGGTGATCCGCCAGGTGTTCATCGGCCGCGGGCCGGACGTGATGGTCACCGACCAACTCGAACGCAAGCTCTACGTCATCCGCCGCCGGGCGGCCAACGCCATCCGCGCGCTCGGGCTGGAGCACAGCAAGGAGTTTTACCAGCCGTCGATGTCGGCGTGCACCGTCGTCTACAAGGGCCTGCTGCTCGCCGACCAGGTCAGCCGGTATTATCCCGACCTGCAGGATGCGCGCTGCGTCTCGGCGCTGGCGCTGGTGCACCAGCGCTTCTCGACCAACACCTTCCCGACCTGGCCGCTGGCGCACCCCTTCCGCATGATTGCGCACAACGGCGAGATCAATACCTTGCGCGGCAACTACAACTGGATGCGCGCCCGCGAGAAGGGCACCTCGTCGCCGCTGCTGGGTGCCGACCTCGACAAGATCTGGCCGCTGATGTACCCCAACCAGTCCGATACCGCGTCGTTCGACAACGCGCTGGAACTTTTGGTCATGGGCGGCTATTCGCTGGCGCACGCGATGATGATGCTCATCCCCGAGGCCTGGGAGGCGCACGCGCTGATGGACGAGAAGCGGCGCGCGTTCTACGAATACCACGCGGCGATGATGGAGCCGTGGGACGGCCCGGCGGCGATCGCCTTCACCGACGGGCGTCAGATCGGCGCGACGCTCGACCGCAACGGCCTGCGGCCGGCGCGTTACCTGGTGACCGACGACGATTACGTGGTCATGTCCTCGGAAGCGGGAGTCCTGCCGATTCCGGAAGCGAAGATCGTCAAGAAGTGGCGCTTGCAGCCCGGCAAGATGTTCCTGATCGACATCGACCAGGGGCGCATCATCGACGACGTCGAACTCAAGGAGACGCTGTCCCGGCAGAAGCCCTACCAGGACTGGGTCGCGCGCATCAACATCAAGCTCGACGACCTCGCCGCGCCGCCGGATGCCACGGCGCCCAAGAGCGAAGCGAGCCTGCTCGACCGCCAGCAGGCTTTCGGCTACACCCAGGAAGACATCAAGTTCATCCTCGAGCCCATGTCGAGAACCGGCGAGGAAGCCATCGGCTCGATGGGCAACGATTCGCCGCTCGCCGTCCTGTCGCACCGGGACAAGCCGCTGTACAACTATTTCCGGCAGTTGTTCGCCCAGGTGACGAATCCGCCGATCGACCCGATCCGCGAACAGCTGGTGATGTCGCTCATCTCGTTCATCGGCCCGAAGCCGAATCTGCTCGGCATCAACGAAATCAATCCGCCCTACCGCCTGGAAGTCTCGCAGCCGGTGCTGACCTATGCCGACATGGCCAAGCTGCGGCACATTTCGGCCTATACCGACGACAAGGTGCGCTCAGCCGAGCTGGACATCTGCTATCCGCTCGCCTGGGGCAACGAGGGCGTCGAGGCGCGCCTGGCTTCGCTCTGCGCCGAGGCGGAGGACGCGGTGATGCGCGGCTGCGGCCTTTTGATCGTCTCCGACCGCCGGCTCGGCCGGGAGAGCGTCGCCATCCCGTCGCTGCTCGCGCTCTCGGCGGTGCACCAGCATCTCGTCACACAGGGCTTGCGCACCCGCGTCGGCCTGGTGGTCGAGACGGGATCGGCGCGCGAGACGCATCACTTCGCCCTGCTCGCCGGCTACGGCGCGGAAGCCGTGCATCCCTACCTCGCGCTGGAGACGATCGAGCAGATGGCCGGTGCGGACGAAAAAGCGCGCGAGGCGGCCATCCGGCACTTCGTCAAGGGCGTTGGCAAGGGCTTGCTCAAGGTCATGTCCAAGATGGGCATCTCGACCTACATGTCCTACACCGGCGCGCAGATCTTCGAAGCGATCGGTCTGCAGAAGAGGATGGTCGACAAGTATTTCACCGGGACCGCTTCGCGTGTCGAAGGGATCGGCGTATTCGAGGTGATGGAGGAGGCCATCCGCCTGCACCGGCAGGCCTTCGGCGGCGAGCGGATTTTCGGGAACGCGCTCGACGCCGGCGGCGAGTACGCCTTCCGCATGCGCGGCGACGAGCACATGTGGACGCCGGAGGCCATCGCCTGCCTGCAGCGGGCGGCGCGCACCGGCAAGTCCGACGCCTACCGGGACTATGCGCGGATCGTCAACGACCAGTCGCAGCGGCACATGACCCTGCGCGGCCTGTTCGAAGTCCGGGCGGCGGGGCCGGCGGTTCCGCTCGACGAGGTCGAGCCGGCCCGGGAGATCGTCAGGCGCTTCGCCACCGGCGCCATGTCACTGGGATCGATCTCGACCGAGGCGCACACCACGCTGTCGATCGCCATGAACCGCATCGGCGCCCGCTCGAACACCGGCGAGGGCGGCGAGGACCCGGCGCGCTTTGCGCCGGCCAAGGCCGGCCAGATGGTCTCCGACATCGTCGGCAAGGACCGCGTGGCGCGCGACACTCCGCTCAGGAAGGGCGACAGCCTGCGTTCCGCGATCAAGCAGGTCGCTTCCGGGCGTTTCGGCGTGACCAGCGAATACCTCACCCATGCCGACCAGATCCAGATCAAGATGGCGCAGGGCGCCAAACCCGGCGAGGGCGGGCAGCTGCCGGGGCACAAGGTCTCCGAGTACATCGGCTTTCTGCGCCATTCGGTGCCGGGCGTCGGCCTCATATCGCCGCCGCCGCACCACGATATCTATTCGATCGAGGATCTGGCGCAGCTCATCCACGATCTGAAGAACGCCAGTCCCAAGGCCTCGATCAGCGTCAAGCTGGTCTCCGAAGTCGGCGTCGGCACGGTCGCCGCCGGCGTGACCAAGGCCAAGGCCGACCATCTGGTGATCTCCGGCCACGACGGCGGCACCGGCGCGAGCCCCCTGTCGTCGATCAAGCACGCGGGCTCGCCGTGGGAACTGGGACTCGCCGAGACGCAGCAGACGCTGGTATTGAACCGCCTGCGCGCTCGCGTGCGCGTGCAGGTCGACGGCCAGATCAAGACCGGGCGCGACGTGCTGATCGGGGCGCTGCTCGGCGCCGACGAATTCGGCTTCGCCACCGCGCCGCTCGTCGCCATTGGTTGCGTCATGATGCGCAAATGCCACCTCAATACCTGCCCGGTCGGCGTGGCCACGCAGGATCCCGAGTTGCGCCGCCGCTTCGCCGGCCAGCCGGAACACGTCGTCAACTATTTCTTCTTCGTCGCCGAGGAGTTGCGCGAACGGATGGCGCAAATCGGCATCCGCAGGTTCGATGAGCTCGTCGGGCGAGTCGATCTCCTCGACATGAAGAAGGGGATCGAACACTGGAAGGCACGCGGCCTGGATTACGGCCGAATCTTCCAGAGTCCCGCGCAAAACGGCGAACCGCTCTTTCATTGCGAAAAGCAGGATCACGGTCTCGCCAGGGCGCTCGACAACCGCCTGATCGAACTCGCCAGGCCCGCGCTCGAAAAAGGCAGGGCGGTACGCATCGAGCTACCGATCCGCAACGCCGACCGCAGCGTCGGCGCCATGCTCTCTTCCCGCGTCGTCGAGAAATACGGGCACGCCGGCCTGCCCGACGACACCATCCACATCGCCTTCGAGGGTACCGCCGGCCAGAGTTTCGGCGCCTTTCTCGCGCATGGCGTCACGCTGGACATCTCGGGCGACGGCAACGACTATGCCGGCAAGGGACTGTCGGGCGGGCGTATCGTCATGCGGCCCAAACCGGAATTTCCGGGCGAATCGAACCGCAACATCATCGTCGGCAACACCGTCCTGTACGGCGCCACCGAAGGCGAAGCCTATTTCGCGGGAGTGGCCGGGGAACGCTTCGCCGTGCGCAACTCCGGAGCGAGCGCCGTGGTCGAGGGCGTCGGCGACCACGGCTGCGAATACATGACGGGCGGAACGGTGGTCGTGCTGGGCATGACCGGGCGCAATTTCGCCGCCGGCATGTCGGGCGGCGTGGCCTACGTGCTCGACGAGGAGGGCAGTTTCGCCTCCCGCTGCAATCTGGCGCAGGTCGCGCTGGAACCCGTGGAGGAAGAGATCGCGGCGCGCCAGGGCAGCGCGTCGGGAGACGAACTGGAAGAACATGGCCGGGTGGACATCCGACATCTGGGCATGGCCGACGAAGTTCTGCTCAGGGATCTGGTGGAGCGCCATGCCCGCTACACCGGCAGCGCGGTCGCGCGCCGGATTCTCGACGACTGGCCGGAGCACCGCGTCCGCTTCATCAAGGTCATGCCGCATGAATATCGTCGCGCGATCGCCGAAATGACGCGATTGGCCGCGCAAAAGCAATCGGAGGTCGCCTGAAATGGGAAAGCCAACAGGTTTCCTGGAACGCCAACGTCTGTCGGAAGCGTATGAGCCCGTGCAGGTCCGGCTCAAGCACTATCGCGAGTTCGTGGCCACCCTGAACGACGAGCAGACGCGTGTGCAGGGATCGCGCTGCATGGACTGCGGCACGCCGTTCTGCAACCACGCCTGCCCGCTCAACAACGTCGTCCCGGACTGGAACGACCTCGTTTATCGCGGCCGTTGGGAACAGGCGCTGGAAGTGCTGCATTCGACCAACAACTTTCCCGAGTTCACCGGGCGCATCTGTCCGGCGATCTGCGAAGAAGCGTGCACGCTCAACATCAATGACGAATCGGTCGGCATCAAGTCGATCGAACACTCGATCGCCGACAAGGGCTGGCAGATGGGCTGGATCGCGCCGCGGCCGGCCACGGCGAAGACCGGCAGGAAGGTGGCCGTCGTCGGTTCCGGACCGTCCGGGCTGGCCGCCGCGCAGCAGCTGGCGCGCGCCGGACATGAGCTGACCGTCTTCGAAAAGAACGATCGTTCCGGCGGTCTTTTGGGTTACGGGATACCCGACTTCAAGCTCGACAAGTCCCTGGTCGAGCGCCGGATACGGCAGATGGAGGCGGAAGGCGTGGTGTTCTGCACCAGGACGATCGTCGGCGCCAAAAGCGTCCCGGCCGGCGTCGCCAATGATGCCACGGAACATCTGCCCGCCGAAAGAATCCTGCGGGAATTCGACGCCGTCATCCTCGCCGCCGGATCGGAAACACCGCGCGACCTGGCCGTCCCCGGACGCGAACTGAAAGGCGTCTACGCCGCGCTGCAATTCCTGATTCCGCAGAATCGGCAGATCGCCGGCGGCAAAGCCAATCCAATCAACGCCAAGGGTAAACACGTGGTGGTGATCGGCGGCGGCGATACCGGCTCCGACTGCGTTGGCGTGAGCTACCGCCACCGCGCCGCGTCGGTGACCCAACTCGAACTCTTGCCGCGCCCCCCGGAACAGGAGGACAAGGCGCTGACCTGGCCCTCCTGGCCGCTCAAGCTGCGCACCTCGTCCTCGCACCTCGAAGGCGATACACAACGCCTCTTTTCCATCGCCACCCGGGAGTTCATCGGCGAGAAAGGCGCGCTCAAGGCCGTCCGCACCGTCGACCTCGCCTGGAAGGACGGCAGGATGAGCGAGATCGCCGGCAGCGAGAAAACCCTTCCCGCCGACCTCGTCTTCCTGGCCATGGGATTCACCGGCCCGGCCGCCAACCTGCTGGAAGCCTTCGGCGTGGACAGGGACACGCGCGGCAATGCCAGGGTGACGGATGGCCCGGGTGTCCATGCGACGAACGTCCCCAAACTGTTCGTCGCGGGCGACACGCGCCGCGGACAATCATTGGTGGTCTGGGCGATCCGCGAAGGACGGCAGTGCGCGCGGGAAGTCGATGCGTTTCTGATGGGAGGCTCTCCACCGCCGCGTTGATTTCATGGGCGGAATGTTTGAACCCAACTGCAACTCCAGCCAAGAATCGGGATGTCGAATACACCGATGAGTTCGGTCTTTGGTGGGGCAGCCCGACATTGACTGAACAAAAAAAGCCACTTGATAAACCAAAGCAGGCTTACCGGGCGTAGCCCAGGTGGCGGGCGAGCCAGGCGAAGGGAGTGGGGATCAAGGCAAGGAGTAAAGGGTGAGCAGATTCAATCGCGCCAGAAACGATGCGCAGCATCGCTGATAACCAATATCGACAACGCTTCGCGGCGAAGGGTACGACCGTTGGACTGTGGCCCTTGGCCCTGTCCATCGCGCGGCCGCTTGCCTTCCCCTTCCCGCTTGGGCGCAAATTCAATAGCGAAGCAGATTCCCCGCAGGAACCGCGTAGTTCAACCCTTGACCGCGCCGGCGGTCAATCCGCTGATCACCTGGCGGGCGGCGAGGAAGACGAAGGCGAGCGGCGGCAGGGCGATGAGCGAGGCGAGCGCCATCAGCTTGCCCCATTCGACGCCGATGTCGGTGACGAACAGCGAGGCGGCGACGGGCAGCGTGCGCGTCGAGCGGTCGGTGAGCACCAGCGCCAGGATGAATTCGTTCCAGGCGATGCGGAAGGTGAAGATGGCGGCGGCGGCGAGGCCGGGGCGGATCAGCGGCAGGACGATGCGCAGGAAGGTTTTCCACGGGCGGCAGCCGTCGATGGCAGCGGCTTCCTCGAGTTCGACGGGGACCTGGAGGACGAAGCCGTAGAGCAGCCAGATGGTGAAGGGAAGATTGACGGCGACGTAGAGCAGAATCAGCCCGCCGAGTGAATTGGTCAGCTGCCAGTTGCTCCAGATCATGAACACCGGCACGGCGATCACTGCCAGCGGCACGGTGCGCAGCATCAGCGTGGCCCAGGCGATGGCGCGGCGTCCGGCGAAGGAGAAGCGCGCCAGACCATAGGCGGCCATGCAGCCCAAGAGCAAGGTCAGCAGCGTGGCGACGACGCCGACGACCAGCGAATTGACGAGGTAGCGGCCGAAGCTCGCGTCGAAAATGACGTCGCGGTAGTTTTCCAGCGTCGGTGCGAAGAAGAAGGTGAGCTCGGTGGTGAAGGTCTGTACCTGCGTCTTGAACGAGGTCAGCAGCATGACCACGATCGGGCCGACACAGAGGACCGCCAGCGCGGCCAGCGCCGCGTAGCGCAGGGCGAGCCGCGCGCGTTCGCTCATCGCCTGTTCTCTCCGTCGGAGAGCGGATTCGACATGCGCAGCGCGAGCCAGGTCAGCAGCATCACCACGGCCAGCAACAGGACCGAGATGGCCGAGGCGGCGCCGAGTTTCTGGCCGATGAAGGCGGTCTTGTAGATGTACATCGACAGGACTTCGGTCGAATCGCCCGGGCCGCCGAAAGTCAGCACGTAGATCACTTCGAGCACGCGGAAGGCGTCGATCAGGCGCATCACCAGGGTGATGGCCAGCACGTGCGCGATCATCGGCAGCTTGACGCGGGTGGTCAGCGTCCACCAACGCGCGCCATCGATGCGCGCGGCCTCGAGCACGTTGGCATCGACGCCGGCCAGTCCGGCGATGACCATGATGAAGACGAAGGGCGTCCATTGCCAGATGTCGGAAACGATGATCGCCGCGAAAGCCAGAGTTTCATCGGCCAGCCAGCCCTTGGCGGCGACGTTGAACACGCCGAGCAGCGCGTTGACCAGGCCGAACTGGGCATCGAAGAGATAGCGCCAGGTCAGGCCGACGGCGATCGGCGCGACCATCATCGGCAGGATGAACAAGGTGCGGAAAAAGGCCATGCCACGGAGATTTCCTTCGAGCGCGAGCGCCAGGGCGATGCCGAGGAACATTTCCGCCGAGACGCTGACCGCCGCGAACTTGAGCGTCGTCCACAGGCTGCGCCAGATGGCCGGGTCGGAGAAGACGATCTCGAACGTCGTCCAGCCCGTCCACTTCGCCTGCGCCCATGGCGTGCCCATGCTCCAGTCGTAGAATCCAAGCCGGATCGCGGAAATCACCGGGTACAGACAGGCGACGAACATGACGATCATCGCCGGCAGAACGAAGAACCAGGCCGCGCGGGCGTTGGAACGGGAGTTTGTGCTCATGGGCGCATCGCCGTCATGCCGCCTTCCGGCGTGCCGGAAGGCGGCGTCGAACTGGCGTCAGGGGTTCATCAGGCCTTCAGGTAGCCGCCGCGCTTCATGATGTCGGTGACCTTCGGCACGACGCTGTTCAGCCCGTCCTCGATCGACCTCTTGCCGGTCAGGGCTTCGGAGATGCCGACGCCGAGCGCCTGGATGTTGATCTCGTCCCATTCGGCGATGATCGGGCGCCAATCCGGCTCGACGTACTTCAACTGCTCCTTGAGGATCTCGAAGTCCGGGAACTGTCTGAGGATGTCCGGGTCGTTCAGCGTCGACATGCGGGAGGCGTTGCCGCCGGCCCGGGTAACCTTGATGTCGGCCGCCTTCGAGGTCAGCCATTGCAGCAGCAGGAAGGCCGCGTCCTGATTCCTGGCGTTCTTCGGAATGGCGAGGCCCAACCCGCCCGACTGCGAGGCGTAGCGCACGCCCTTCGGGTGCAGCGCGTAGCCGACCTGGCCGACGACCTTCGACTTCGAGGGGTCGTTGACCAGACCCATGATCAGGATCGAATCGAGGTACATCGCCGCCTGCCCCTGCACGAAGGCGTTGATCATCTCGCCCTGGCCGTAGCCCGGAATGCCGGCCGGCCCGGTGTCGGAGATTTCCTTCAGGATCTTGAGCGCGTCGATGCCCGCTTGGCTGTTGAACACCGGCTTCCAGTTGGCGTCGAAGACCTCACCGCCGAGCGGGTTGAGGTGCAGGAGCCAGGCATGTACGCACTGGTGGCCGGCCTGACCGCGCGAGGACAGGGCGCCGATGCCCGATTTTTCCTTCAGCGGCGCGAGAATCCTGCGCAAATCGTCGTAGGTCTGCGGCGCCTTGAAGCCGTGTTTCTCGAAGATGTCCTTGCGATAGGCCAGCACCGAAGTCTCCGAACCGTAGGGCAGGCCGTAGAGCTTGGCGCCGGGGCCGGGCAGGTAGGTCTTCGGCCCGCCGACCAGGCCCTGGACCTCGAGATAACCCTTGACGATGTCGCCCATGTCGTAGTTCGGATCGGCCAGCGCCGGATTACTGAAGAATGGTTCGAGCGGCACGATCAGGTCCTTCTTGGCGTACTCGGTCTTCCACATGACGATGTAGCAGGCCAGATCGTAGTCGCCCTGCGGCTTGGCCATTTCGAGGATCTGCTTGTCCTTCATGCGGTTCATGGCGATCCGGTCGAGTTCGACCTTGATGCCCGTTTCCGCCGTGAAGTCGGGCAGGATCTTGGTCATCGCGTCGTAGTGCGGGTGCGACGGGATGCTCATGACCACGGTCTGGCCGCGGTATTTGGCGTAGCGGTCCTGCGCCAGAACACCCTTGATCAGCGGAAACTGCGCCGCCGCGAGGATTCCGGCAAGGCCGCCGGCTTTCAACAGTTCACGTCGTTTCATTTTTCCTCCTCCTTTGCTGGTTGGATCAGATTGAGTCCCGTTTCCGCGTCGAAGACGTGTACGTGGACGGGGTCGACCGACAGATCGATTTCGCGGTCGGCGAGAACAGCGCGTTCTCCGTCGACGGATGCAGTCACCGCCTCTCCAGAGACGGCGAGCACGCCATTCAAGACCGTTTCCGTGCCCAGGAACTCGGCGACCCGGACCCGCATGTGCAGCGAAGAAGCTCCACCGCCTTCGCCGAGCGACAGGCCCTGCGGACGAATGCCGAGGATCACCGGCTTCCCGGCGGCCACGCCGGCGAGCGGCGCGGCCAGCCGGACGCGCGCGCCAGCGCCGGGCAGTTCGACCGCGTCCGGCGCGGCGATCGTCGCCCGGAACAGGTTCATCGCCGGCGAGCCGATGAAACCAGCGACGAACAGATTGCGCGGCCGGTTGAACACTTCCGCCGGCGTGCCGATCTGCTGGATGAGGCCGCGGTCGAGGATGACGATACGGTCGGCCAGCGTCATCGCCTCCACCTGATCGTGGGTCACGTAAATGGTGGTCTTGCCCAGCCGCCGATGCAGGAGCGCCAGTTCCACGCGCATCTGGGCGCGCAGTTTGGCGTCGAGGTTGGAGAGCGGCTCGTCGAACAGGAACACGGAGGGCTCGCGCACGATGGCGCGGCCCATCGCCACACGCTGCCGCTGCCCGCCCGACAGCGCCCTGGGCTTGCGTTCGAGCAGATCCTCGATGCCCAGGATGCGCGCCGCCTCGCCGACGCGCCGCGCGATCTCGTCCTTCGGCGTACGCGTCAGGCTCAGCGCGAAACCCATGTTCCCGGCGACCGACATGTGCGGATAGAGCGCGTAATTCTGGAAGACCATGGCGATGTCGCGCTCGTCAGGACGCGCCGTCGTCACGTCGCGACCGCCGATCAGGATCCTTCCGCCGCTGACCGGTTCGAGTCCGGCGATCATGCGCAGCGTCGTCGATTTGCCGCAGCCGGACGCGCCGACGAGCACGATGAACTCCCCGGCGGCGGCGGACAGGCTGATGCCGTCGACGATCGTATCGTCGCCAAAACGCTTGCTGACCTGGATCAGATCGACGCCGGCGCTCATTTTCCCGGCCCTCGCAGGATCAACGCTCCCATCCGCCCCCTCTTGTAATCTGGTAATCACGATCGTCATGGTCTTTTTGAACCGTTCGACGATGACGCTGATCACGACGCCACCGATCATAATGATCGATTGGGTTCATTTTATCGTTGGCGCGCAGGTTTTGGCAAGCTTCCCGGAGATCAATAATTATCTCAATAAAAACAGTGTGATAAATGGTTTTTTGGGCTACTTCGACATTTCTGCATGAATCATATGGATCGAAATAACGATCACTTTGTGCGTTCATGCCTGTACATATGATCGCCGCGCCAATATTGTTCTTGATTCGTGACGGACTTCCGTCATCGTCCCGCCCGCAATGCGAGCCGGAGGCTCGCGTACCGCCGCATCTTTTCTCGCCGCGCCGCCACTGCCACCTCAGTTTTCGGCTTGACAAGCCCGCCATGGATGGTGTCGGAGCGCGAAACATGCGATCAGGCCGGAAACCGCCACCAGCAGGCCGAGAAGCGTGTCGTCGAGGGTGATTTCCAGGAAGGGTTCGCCTTCCGCGAGGCGAAAAAAGCCGTCCACCATCCACATCATCGCCGCTCCCCAATACATCAAACTGAGGATTTCGAGCGTCGCCCCGCCTTTCCGGCGATTGCAATACCAGACCAGCGAGGCAGCCATCGCTGCCGCAAGGGTGATCAACAGGCACATATCGGACTCCTATCGCGCCGGCGTCGTTTCCGACGGTTCGCGCCCATGGAAACGGTCTATGATCAGAACCACAATGAGCCAGGCCCCGGTGACGAACAACGCCATGCCGACTCCAACGGTCGCCATTTCGTGCAACATCGCTTCGAGGTCGGCGGGATTTTCCATGGCGGTCAGGAACGGAGGCCAGAACGTGATCTCACCGTGCCAGACGTGCTCGATGAACAGCAGGAACACGCCGCCCCACAGCGCCCGGCACAGCCATTCGAGCTTGCGCGTCCAGCCCGGGCGGGGACCGCGGCCGGCTGCCGCTTCACGCCGCTTCATTTTCTTCAGGATCACGGAAACGATGACCGCCTCCGCCGCCGGGACGATTACACATGCCATATCATTATCTCCTTTGATGAGCTCATTTCTTACTCGCCCCCGGAGTGGAATCCGTCAACCACTGTCAACCACGACCTTCCGGAGGAAGGAAACCTCCGCGCCCCGATTCTCCGACGGCGGCGGGCGCTCGCCTTCGGCCTAAGCCGTTGCATTCTGCAGTGCGGAGTGGCTTTTCGCAAGC
>JAITIQ010000164.1 GCA_031279425.1 Accumulibacter sp. | reverse complement strand
CGGCGGTCTTCCGCTCGATGTCGATCACCTGGTCGCCGTTGTGCAGCGAATAGAACGAAGGCAAGTCCGCGTTGGTCGCCTGCGGGGAATAACTCGACTGGATCGCCGCCTCGGGCCGGGCGAAGAAACGCTCGATCATGAGGTTTTCGATGTCGCTCGTCGACCGTTTGTCCTCGCGCCACACCGTCCGCTCCCACGCCGCGTAGCGCGCCGTGGTGCGCGCCTGTCCGCGCTGGCAAGAGGATGAACGGGAATGAATGGACATGTTGGCGATCCTCGTCATTGCGTCATTGCTGGCCGAAGACTTTTCCCTTCGGCACGGAAACGCCGAGCTGCTTCATGCAAGTCTCCTCGGCCTTGTTCTGATACTTTTTGAGTTCGGGCAGCAGGCGGTCGGTTTCCGCCTGCAAGCGGGCCGTCTCCTGCGCACTCTTCTTTTCGCCGTCGAAGAGCCGCCCTACAGCTTCGAGGTATTTCTCGCCCGCCGGCGTGTGGTAGAAATCCTTGGCATAGGTGTCCTGTGTGCATTTCACGTAGTCCGCCCCCTGCTTCAGCGTCAGCTTCCCGGCGCGAATCTCGTCGCCCAGAAGGAAGCGGGCCATCTTCTCCAAGTCCGCTGCCGACATTTCCCGCTTCTCCGCGTCCTGCGCGAACGCCACGGGCAGACACGCCGCGCACAGGGCGACGCACAGGAATTTCTTCAGGCCATGCTTGCGATTCATAAAGTTTTCTCCTTGAACGAATAGGGGTCAAAACATTGCCGTCATACCGAGCTTCCTCTCGTTGCGCCTTACAGGGTTCCCTTGGCCTCGCGTTTCTTCACGGTCTCGGGGGTAAACAACTCCAGGCCGCAAGGAACCTGGGGCACGGCGGGACAAGTGGCGCGCACCAGATAGCCGGTACTGTTCTTCGCCCGGTAGGAATAGCCTTGAGCGCCCGGCCTCTCGCTCTCCTTGGGTTGGATCGTGAATCCCCTGGCTTTGAGCTTCTCCGCGTAGGCTTTCATCCGGGTAACGTCTCGTTGACGGTTGCCCTCGTCCGGAACGAAGGTGGCGGTGAAGGAGCGATCCTTTTCGTTGACGCCAGCGAACGCCAGGGGCATGTCCGGCTTCGGCAGGCGGCGCGTGTGCTCGTCGTCCGGCCACTCGCCGCCGAATTGCCCGTAGTAGTCTTTCTTGCCTCCCTTCTCGTCGAAGCGCATGACCTCTTTGTTGAAGACAAAGGTCGAGTCCTGTCCCTGGGGATTGACGCTGCCGTCCGGGGAGAGGGTGACAGTATGGCCGCGCACTTCCTCCTCGCCTACATGACCCTCGGTCTTCAGGCACTCGCCCGTGCTGGTTTTGCTGATCGTCGTCACATCGGCGCCCCGCACGACGGCCGACGGGACGCATTCGCCCCACGAGACCGGCGACAGGCAGGCGAGCGCGGCAGCGGCCGCAAGCGTTCTTTGGTTCAGCCATGTTTTCCGGTTCATATTCGTCTCCTGAATTGCCCTATCCACTCATCTCGAAAACTCATTTGTCCGCAGCCATCAATAGCCCCGCCGTGACATAGCCGGGCACGTCGGTCAGGCGGGGCTGCCAGTACGGGGAAAACAGGGTGGCATAGGTGCCGTTCTTGTACAGCGCGGTGGGCAATTGGCCGGCGGTGGGGTCGTTGTCGGACTGCGTGGGGCGGCGGAAATACGCTTGCGCGGCGGCCACCCCGTAAATCTTGACGCGCCCTTCGGCGAGATGGAACGGATTGTCCGCGTCCGTCCCGAAGGTCTGCGTGGCGTTCGGCGTGGTCGCGTTCTGCACCGGCTTGTAGACCAGCACCACGAAGGTGTCGCTCGGGCGCTCGCCGGGCTTGGGGTCGCCCGACAGTTCGTAATACGGCTGGATGCCGCTGTACGAGTTCTCCAGCCGGTCTTTCCGATTGTCGTAGGCGTCGCTGTGCCCCCGGCTGCTCAGGCCGCCGTGGCTTAAACTCTGCCAATCGTCCGCGCCGGAACTGCCGGCGACTTCTCCGGTCAGCCAGAGGCGAATCCACTGGTTTTTCTTCGGCCAGGGCATCCAGATTTCCACCTCGAAGCCGTCCACGCCCACCCAGGTCTTGTTGTCGCTGGATAGTTGCGTGCCGCCGTGGAAAAGCGTGTCGCTCAACACCGGAAAGGGCGGCGCGGGAATCCACTCGCGCCGCACGGTGAAGCCATCGCGCGAAAGATTGACCACTTCGCGCATGCGGTCGTAGGCCGCGTCGTCCGAACGCCGTTCGGTGAAGCCGTCCAGAAAGGCCGTCACATTGGCGGCGGTCGACAGCCATCCGCCTGCGCTCGTCAAATCCCATTTCAGTTCCGGGTCGTTGGCCTTGACGACCTCCCCGACCTTGGCAATGTCCGCCACGGTGACAAGGTTGCGTATCGCCCATTGCATATAGGAAATGCCCTGGATGAGCAAGTTCTGCCCTTGAGTAAGGTATTGCAGCGCGGGCAGGACGATATTGTCGATGGCCTGGCCCACGAGCTCGAATGCTTTCCCGATGGCGGCGAGAATCGGCCCGACGTAGGGGATGCCCTTCAGGTTCTGAAGCTCCTCCAGATCGTCCGCGGCAAGGTAGATCATCTCGCTCAACGAGGCCAGACTGACCAGTTGCCCGATCACCGCGTGATTGGCCACCATCGCCCGGTTGGTGTAGGCCATGAAGTTCAGGTCGCGCGCCACGGTGTTGGCGAAGGTGTACGCCCCGGCGTCGGCGGCGTTCATGGTCTGCGTCTTGCCGTGCGTCATCTGGCTGAGGTTGAATGAAGCAAAGGTCATCAGCGACAAAAAGACGATCGCCGCCAGCGCGAGGTAGATGGCCTGGCCGCACTGACGGCGCCGGACGCCGGCGCGCGGATTCAGGAACAGGGGATGCAGCATGGCGCGCTCCTTGGGCCTCAACCCTGCCCGGCGGGCGCGCGCGCCACCCGCGTCGCCTGGCCGCCGCCGATCAGCCGCACCCGTTCGCCGGGCTGGAAGTTCTCGCCTTCATCCGCCTGCACGATGGCCAGGTATTCGCCGTTCTCCAGCTTCACCGTGATCTCCACCCCGTCCTGCCGGGTCACGGCTTCCTCCACCGCCGCGCCGACGCTGCCGCTCACCCCCCGGTGGTGACGCCCCCCGAGTTCTCGCCCGATCGCCTGCCCGAGCACGCCGCCAGCCACCGCCCCGGCGGTGACGCCCACCTTGCTCTTGGTGCCTTCGATCTTCACCCGGCGCACGCTGTCGACCACCGCGAAGCGGATGCTCATGGTCTGGCGCGCCTCCCCGCGCGCGTAATCGTCGCCGCCCAGCCGGGAGGCGCAGCCGCCGGACAGCAAGGGCACTGTGACCAGCAGGGCCGTGGTCAGGAGCGCGGTTTTCTGGAAGATCGCAGGGCTTTTCATGGGACTCCCCCTTGTTGCTTGCCGTTTGCCACGGCGTTCATGGTTTGACCAGTTCCACGCGCCGGTTCTGGGCGCGGGCGGCTTCATTGCCGTCCTTCTCGGGGACGAGCGGGCGGCTCGCGCCGTAGCCTTTGGCTTGCAGGCGGGCGACGTCGACCCCCTTGCCGGTGAGGTAGCGCGCGACCGCAGCCGCGCGCCGTTCCGACAGTTTCCGGTTGTATTCGGCGGAACCCAGGCTGTCCGTGTGGCCGCCGATCTCGAATTTCCAGGTCGGGTTGGCCCGGGCGAGCTTGACCACTTCGTCCAGCACCGCGCCAGATTCGGGGCGCAGGGTGTCGGAATCGAAATCGAAATTGACTCCGTAGAGTTGCACCTTGCCGGTTTTCTCCAGGTTCTCGGCCATGACTTCATCGGCGCTCTTCTCTTTCTGGCCGGTCACGGCGCAGGGGGCGGGGGTGTTGGAGAAGCGGGTGAGGTCGACCCGAAACGCGCCTTCGCCTTCCTTGCCTTCGGTGTCCCGTTCCACCAAGAGGTAGCCGACCAGGCGGTAATCACCCTGGGTGATGTTTTCCGCGACGGGGAAAAGCGCCATCGCCCCCCGGTTCTGGCTACCGTCCCCGGCGTAGGTGCGGGTGAAGCGAAAGACGTTGTTCTCCACGCCGCCCGTGAAGGTGCCGTTCACTTCGCTGATTTCCCGGAGGAACAGCTTTCCGCCGCCGCTGCTCGCGCCATAGACGTAGCAGCCGCTCATTTGGCTGCCGTTCTGATGCAGAATCAGGTAAGGAAAATAGGACGTGCCTTTCTGCTGCTCCACCATGGCGGTATTGGCGGGGGAAGCCGCGTCCTTGCTCCCATATGTACGGTAAATACCGCTGAAGTCTTCCCGCAGTTCGACCGGCTGATCGAAACGGCCCAGGGCGCTGAAGCGGGAAAGCCGGTACTGTGCATATTTCTTGCCGGGCGGGGGAGACAGGGTGACGCGCAAGTAGCGCCCGGAGATTTTCCGCTGGGCCGGGATGAGGAAATCGTAGCTCGCGCGCGCGACGGCGGACTCCGGCATGGCGAACTCCGCCACCGTCTGGAAATTGCCGGCGGGCGACATGGACACCGCGAAGGCGATCCGGCGCGGGATATGGTCTCGCTTGTCTTTCCCGCCGACCCGAAAGGACTCGATCGTCGCCGGGGCCGCCAGCGCGTAGAAAAGCTCGGCATCCTGGTTGTTGCGATCATCGCCGTGAAATGGATTGATCGTGCGCCCCTGGCTGATCGCCCGGAACTGGTTGTGAATCCGATCCGAGTTGAAATATTTCTCGGAGGTGGAGGGAAATCCGCCGTTGAAGAAGCTCGCCACGTCGATCAGTTCGTGGCTTGCGCCCGGCGCGGCGGGCTGCGCTAGTGTAGTGTCTCACAAATATCTTTACATCAGGTGATTGCGGTCTGTTGTGCCAGTGTCTGTCGCGCCCGCTCGATTTTGCGCAAGATGTCCTCGCCCTTAGCCTTCCAGGTGTAG
>JAITIQ010000102.1 GCA_031279425.1 Accumulibacter sp. | reverse complement strand
GGTCGCCGATCTGCGCAAGGTCGTCGACGGCGATCCTTCTCCGGACGGCAAGGGCAATCTGGAAATCTGCCGCGGCATCGAAGTCGGCCACATCTTCCAGCTGCGCCGGAAATACTCGGAAGCCATGAAGTGCTGCTTCCTCGACGAAAACGGACAGAGCCAGACCATGGAAATGGGCTGCTACGGCATCGGCGTCTCGCGCATCGTCGCCGCCGCCATCGAGCAGCGCCACGACGAGCGCGGCATCGTCTTCCCGCGCGCGATCGCGCCTTTCGAAGCGTGCATCGTGCCGATGGGCTACGCCAAGAGCGAAGCGGTGAGGACGGCCGCCGACCGGCTCCACGCCGGCCTTGCCGCCGCTGGCATCGACGTTCTGCTCGACGACCGCGACGAGCGCCCGGGCGTCCTGTTCGCCGACATGGAACTGATCGGCATTCCTCACCGCATCGTCGTCGGCGAGCGCGGACTGAAGGAAGGTAAGCTCGAATACAAGGGAAGAACCGACGCCCAGGCGGAAATGGTGCCGTTCGAAGCCATCGGCGAGTTCCTCCAAACCAGGCTGTGCGCCGCCTGATCCTCATTCTTCCGGTCCTGTTGTCGCCGGCCGTGGCGTGGGCCGGAGCGCAGCAATACGAACCTCTGTCGGACAGCGTGCGCGCCGCGCTCTCCGGCGTGATCGCCGACCAGGCGCCGCCCGCGAGTTCGTTTCGCGGCCCGATCGAAGCCGCCGACTGGCTGACCGAGATGTCGCGCCGGCTGGAAAAACGGATGCCCAATCGTGACAACCGGCATGAGTTTCTGCGCGCCGTGCATTACGAAGCGACGCGCGCCGGACTCGATCCGCAGCTCGTCCTCGGCCTGATCCAGGTGGAAAGCGGATTCAAGAAATATGCCGTATCGAAGGCGGGAGCGCGCGGCTTCATGCAGGTCATGCCGTTCTGGGTTCGTCTGATCGGCCGCGCGGACGACAATCTGTTCCACCTGCGCGCCAACCTGCGCTACGGCTGCACCATCCTGCGCCATTATCTGGACATCGAACGGGGCGATCTCTTCCGGGCGCTGGGGCGCTACAACGGCAGCCTCGGCCGTTCCGAATATCCGAACAGGGTACGCAGCGCCTGGCAAAAGCAATGGCTCTACGAGCCGCGCCCAAGTCCGGACAAGAAGCGGTAAGCCGCCATCCGGATCGCCACGGCGCGTAGCCCGAGCGATGACGGGCAAAAAATTACGAAGTGCTCGCCGTCGCGTGCCACAGCCGCAGCGCCTCGAGCGAGAGCGGATCGGTCTCGTGCAGGACCATGCGCGCGCCTTCGAAATTCTCGTCGTGCGTGTAGTCGGACAGCGTGATCACGGTGGGAATGCCGGCTGCCAGGCTGGCCGCCAGGCCGTGCGCCGAATCCTCGACGGCGAGGCAGTCGCGCCCCGGCAGCTGGAGATCCTCGAGCGCCTTTTTGTAGACGTCGGTCTTGCAGACCGAGGACTTCCTGTCCGAGACGCTTTCTCCGGTGACGATGACGTCGAACCAGGCGTCGGCGTCGGGACCCAGGTTGGCGCGCAGCAGGCCGGCGACGTTTTCCTGCCGCGAGCTCGAGGCGATCCCCAGGCGCACGCCTTCCGTGCGCGCCTCGCAGATCAGGCGGCCCACGTCGCCGCGCAGCGGGATCGCGCCCGCGGCCAGGAGGCGCTGGTAATTGCGCGTCTTGATTTCATGCGCGCGCCGCATCAGCTCGTCGAAATCCGGACGCGCCCGCGTCGCCGGATCGAAATGCTCGGCGTAGAAATAAAGCCGTTCCCGTCCGCCGCCCTTGGAGAGCAGCTTGCCGTAGAATGATTCGTCCCAGTACCAGGAAAGTCCCAGTTCGGCGAAAGCCGCGTTGAATGCCGGACGGTGCCCGTCGCGTTCGGTGTTGGCCAGGGTACCGTCGACGTCGAAGAGGATTGCGCGCAAGGCCATGATCTTCTCAGCCCGAAAAAGTGAATCACGGATGTCCCGCAAGGCTAGCCGATTTTCCGCGATTGCGGGACGGACGCCGGCGGTTTTTGAATCGCGCGGCACGTCTTTGAACCGCGCATGGAACTTTCGTCCGGAAAATGCAACATATGATTGCTTTTCGCAAGGGATCGGAAATTCATCCCGGTCTTTCGTTCAATCCAACGGAGTCTATCTCGGGTGAGGGTCACGGAGACAGCGGGAACCGCTTATTACCACCGGGTCGTGGATTGCCAGTGGGCGTGTCCGGCGCACACGCCGGTGCCGGAATACATCCGGTTGATCGCCGGAGGGCAGTATACCGAGGCGTATCTGATCAACTGGCGGTCGAACGTTTTCCCGGGAATTCTGGGGCGGGTGTGCGACCGGCCGTGCGAGCCGGCGTGCCGGCGCGGGCGGATCGACAGGGAGCCGGTCGCCATCTGCCGCCTGAAGCGCGTGGCGGCCGACATGAGAGAGGACTTCGCGCCGCTTCTCCCGCATCCGCCGGCAAGGAAGAACGGGAAAAGAGTGGCGTGCATCGGCGCCGGCCCGGCATCGCTCACCGTCGCCCGTGATCTCGCCCTGCAGGGATACGAGGTCGGCGTTTTCGACGACGGCAAGGCGCCGGGCGGCATGATGCGCACGCAGATTCCCAAGTTCCGCCTGCCCGACGGCGTCATCGACGAGGAGTGCGGCCATGTTCTGGGGCTGGGCGTGGAACTCCATCTTGGGCATGAGGTGAAAAGCCTCGGGGCGATGCTCGACGATCCGCGCTGGGACGCCATCTTCGTCGGCACCGGCGCGCCGCGCGGACGGAATGCCGATCTGCCCGGGCGGAAGGAGGCGGCGGCGCACATCCACCTGGGCATCGAATGGCTGGCCCGCGTCGCCTTCGGGCACACGGAGAAGGCGGCGAAGCGCGTCATCGTGCTGGGGGGCGGCAACACCGCCATGGATTGCGGCCGTTCGGCGCGGCGTCTGGGCAGCGCCGACGTGAAGATCGTCGTGCGCAGCGGCTTCGAGGAAATGAAAGCCTCGCCCTGGGAAAAGGAAGAGGCGCAGCGCGAACGCATCCCCATCCTCAATTACCACGTCCCGCAGGAATTCGTACACAAAAACGGCGCATTGAAGGGCGTGCGTTTCCAGATCGTCCGCGCCGAATACGACGAGGCGGGGCGGCGCAGCCTCGTTCCCACCGGCGAGCCGGACGTCTTTCTGGAATGCGACGAAGTCCTGGTGGCCATCGGCCAGGAAAATGCCTTCCCCTGGATCGAAAAGGACATCGGCATCGAATTCGGCAGGCGGGGCCTGCCGGTGCTCGATCCCGCCACCTTCCAGTCGTCCCTGCCGAAGGTCTTCTTCGGCGGCGATGCCGCCTTCGGCCCCAAGAACATCATCACCGCGGTCGCGCACGGGCATGAAGCGGCGATCTCCATCGATCTCTTCTGCCGGGGCCGGCCGCTCGACGTCCGTCCGCCGCACGGCTTCACCCTGGTCAGCCAGAAAATGGGCATCCACGAATGGCGCTACGACAATCAGGTGTCCGAGGAAGGGCGCAAGCAGGTGCCGACGAAAGCGCTGGAAAAGACGCTCAAGGACATCAAGCTCGAACTGGAACTGGGCTTCGATCCGCTGATGGCCTGTTCCGAAGCCGAACGCTGCCTCAACTGCGACGTGCAGACGGTGTTTGCGGCGAAGGCGTGCATCGAATGCGACGCCTGCGCGGACATCTGCCCGACCGAGTGCATCACCTTCACCACCGACGGCGAGGAAGAGGATCTGCGCGGCCGGCTGAAGGCTCCGGCCAGGAACACGGCGGAACCCCTGCTCGTCGCCGGCCCCCTGAAGACGGGGCGGATCATGGTCAAGGACGAAAACATCTGCCTGCACTGCGGCATGTGCGCCGAGCGCTGCCCGACGGGCGCCTGGGACATGCAGAAGTTCCATCTTGAAACCGCCCAGGCCGGAAAAGAGGCTCCGAGAATATGAGTACCGTGCCTTCCCTGCAGAAATGCAACGATTTCGTCATCAAGTTCGCCAACATCAACGGCACCGGTTCGGCGTCGGCCAATGAACTCTTCGCCCGCGCGGTGATAGCCATGGGCGTCCCGGTGGCGCCGCGCAACGTCTTTCCGTCGAACATCCAGGGGCTGCCCACCTGGTACGAAATGCGCGTTTCCGGCGAGGGCTGGCTCGGGCGGCGCGGCGGCTGCGACCTGATGGTGGCCATGAACCCGCAGACCTGGGACCGCGACGTGGCCGAAGTCACGCCGGGCGGCTATCTTCTGTACGACAGCACGAAGCGGCTGCCGCGCTCGCGTTTCCGCGACGATCTCACCGTCCTGGGGCTGCCGCTCACCGAGATCTGCCTGGCTGAATACGGCGATCCGCGCCAGCGCCAGTTGATGAAGAACATCCTCTACGTCGGCGCGCTGACCGCGCTGCTCGACATCGACTTCGCCGTGGTCGAGCGCCTGATCGGCAAGCAGTTCCGCGGCAAGGAGAAGCTGATCGCGGCCAACGTCCAGGCATTGAGGCTCGGCCATGACGCGGCGAGGGCCGCGCTGCCGTGCCCGATCGGGCTCACCGTCCGGCGTTCCGACGGCGTCGGCGAGCGCATCTTCGTCAACGGCAACGATGCCTGCGCGCTGGGCGCCATCTATGGCGGCGCCACGGTGGCCGCCTGGTATCCGATCACCCCGTCGACCTCGGTCATCGAGGCCTTTGCCAGCTACTGCCGCAAATACCGCACCGATCCGAACAACGGCCGCGCGCTCTATGCCATCGTTCAGGCGGAGGATGAACTCGCCTCGATCGGCATGGTCATCGGCGCTTCCTGGAACGGTTCGCGCGCGTTTACCGCCACTTCCGGGCCGGGCATCTCGCTGATGCAGGAATTCTTCGGACTCGCCTATTTCGCCGAGGTACCGGCGGTCATCTTCGACGTGCAGCGCGGCGGTCCCTCGACCGGCATGCCCACGCGCAGCCAGCAGTCCGATCTCCTCTCCTGCGCCTACGCCTCGCACGGCGATACCAAACACGTCCTGCTGTTTCCCGAGGATCCCTACGAATGCTTCACCCTGGGCGCGCAGGCGTTCGACCTCGCCGAGCGGCTGCAGACTCCGGTCTTCGTCCTGTCCGACCTCGACATCGGCATGAACGAAGTGCTGTGCAGGCCCTTCGACTGGGATGACAGCCGGCAGTACGACCGCGGCAAGCTGATGAGCGCCGCCGACCTTAACGCCGGCAGGAACTTCGGCCGCTATCTCGACGTCGATGGCGACGGCATCCCCTTCCGCACGATTCCCGGCACGCACCCGACCAAGGGCGCGTATTTCTCGCGCGGCACCACGCGCAACGCCTACGCCAAGTACAGCGAGGCCGGCACCGACTACGTGTACAACATGGAGCGCCTGCGGCGCAAGTTCGTCACCGCGAGATCGCTCGTCCCCGGCCCGGTGCGCAAGAACGCCCGCCTGCCGACGCGCTTCGGCGCCATCTACTACGGCTCGACCAGCCCGGCGATGGCTGAGGCCTTCGCCCTGCTCGAAGCGCGCGGCATACACGTGGATCTTCTGCGCGTGCGCGGTTTTCCCTTCGCCGACGAGGTAATGGACTTCATCGTCGATCACGAACTGGTCTTCGTCGTCGAGCAGAACGAAAGCGGCCAGTTGCGCACGCTGCTGGTCAACGAGGGCGACCTCGATCCCCGGCGTCTCGTCTGCGTCCTGCATTACGACGGCACGCCGATCACCGCCGGCTTCATCGCCGGCCGGATCGCCGACATCGTCACCCAGAACAACGTCACCCCGCTGCGTCAACCGCTCGCCTCATGACCTATCTCGCCAAACCCAGACTGTTTCGCCCCGACACGCCGAAAAATGCCCTGGGCTACACCAGGCGCGACTACGAGGGCGCCATCTCCACGCTCTGCGCCGGCTGCGGGCACGATTCGATCAGCGCCGCCGTGGTGCAGGCCTGCTTCGACCTCGACATCGAGCCGCACCGCGTGGCCAAGCTCTCCGGCATCGGCTGCTCGTCGAAGACGCCCGACTATTTTCTCGGCAACTCGCACGGCTTCAACACCACGCACGGGCGCATGCCCTCGGTGCTCACCGGCGCCGCGCTGGCCAATCGCGGCCTCCTCTATCTCGGCGTTTCCGGCGACGGCGATTCCGCGTCGATCGGCATCGGCCAGTTCGCCCACGCCATGCGGCGCGGCGTGAACATGACCTACCTCGTCGAGAACAACGGCGTCTATGGCCTCACCAAGGGCCAGTTCTCGGCGACCGCCGACAAGGGATCGAAGAACAAGCGCGGTCTCGTGAACAACGACGCCCCGATCGACCTCGTCACGCTCGCCCTGCAGCTCGGCGCGAGCTACGTGGCGCGCGGCTTCTCCGGCGACAAGACGCAGCTCGTGCCGCTGATCAAGGGCGCCATGCGCCACCTGGGCCCTGCGCTGATCGACGTGATCAGCCCTTGCGTCACCTTCAACAACCACCCCGGCTCGACCAGGAGCTACGACTACGTGCGCGAGCACAACGAAACGATCAACCGGCTCGACGTGATCCTGCCCAAGGACAGGATCACGGTGAGCTACGCGCCGGGCGAACTGCGGCGCATCGTGCAGCACGACGGCTCGGTGCTCTGTCTGCGCAAGCTGCACGCCGACTACGACCCGTCCGACCGCGTCGGGGCGATGAACTACCTGCAGGAACGGCACGCTCTGGGCGAGATCGTCACCGGTCTCATTTACGTCGATGCCGGCGCCCAGGATCTGCACCACTACCTGAACACCGTCGAAACTCCGCTCAACGCGCTCGGCGTCGCCGAACTCTGTCCCGGCGCCAAGACTCTCGAAGCCATCAACGAATCGCTGCGCCACGGTTGAGGAGCACCCCGCGCCGGCGTCGCGCCTGACGCGCTCGCCGGGTGGCCGGCCCGAAGGGTTTCGATACAATGCGCTGTGCCTTGCATCGAGATTTTCGCAATGAAGCCAAGCGTCGTCATCGTCGGCCGGCCCAACGTCGGCAAATCGACCCTGTTCAACCGTCTGACCCGGACGCGCGATGCCCTGGTGGCCGACATTCCCGGCTTGACGCGCGATCGTCATTACGGCCATGGCAGGCTGGGGAACAAACCCTGCCTGGTCGTCGACACCGGGGGATTCGAGCCCCTGGCCCGTGACGGCATCGCGCTCGAGATGGCGCGCCAGGCCGAGCAGGCGATCCTGGAAGCCGATGCCGTCATTTTCCTGGTCGACGGACGCGCGGGAATCACGGCGCTCGACCAGGAGATCGCCGAGAAGCTGCGCCGCGCGCGGCGTCCGGTGACGGTCGCGGTCAATAAGTCCGAGGGGATGAATCACGGCGTGGTGGTCGCCGATTTTCACGAACTCGGCCTGGGCATGCCCTGTGCCATCTCCGCCGCGCACGGGGAGGGCGTGCGCGATCTGATCGACGACGTGCTCGCGCCGTTTCCGGAATCCGAAGAGAAAGAGGAGGAAGAGGACGGGGCCGGGGAAAAGCCGCTGAAGGTCGCCATCGTCGGCCGCCCGAACGTCGGCAAGAGCACGATGATCAATGCCCTGCTCGGAGAGGAACGGGTCATCGTATTCGATCAGCCGGGCACGACGCGCGACGCCATCTTCGTCGATTTCGAACGGAACGGGAAAAAATACACGCTCGTCGACACGGCGGGACTGCGGCGCAAGGGCAAGGTATTCGAGACGATCGAAAAGTTTTCGGTGATCAAGACCCTGCAAGCCATCGAAAATGCCCATGTCGTCGTCCTCGTTCTCGATGCGCGGCAGGACATCTCCGATCAGGATGCGCACATCGCGGGCTTCGTTCTCGAATCCGGCCGCGCGCTCGTCGTGGCGGTCAACAAGTGGGACGGCCTCGATGCCTACCGGCGCGACCGGATCCGGGAAGCGATCGCCATCCGGCTGAAATTCCTGGATTTCGCCAGATTCCACCATGTATCGGCGCTGAAAGGGCAGGGACTGGAAGCCGTTTTCCGTTCCGTCGACGCGGCCTGGCGAGCGGCAGCCAGCGATCTGTCCACGCCCCGGCTCACGCGCGTGCTGATCGACGCGGTGACGCGGCAGTCGCCTCCGCGCAGCGGGGTTTCCCGCCCCAAGCTGCGCTACGCCCATCAGGGAGGGCGCAATCCTCCGTTGATCGTGATTCACGGCAACGCGCTCGGCGCGGTGCCGGATTCCTATCGCCGTTATCTGGAGAACGTGTTCCGGGAAGTCTTCAGGCTGCAGGGAACGCCGCTGCGCATCCAGTTCAAGACCACGGAGAACCCGTACGCG
>JAITIQ010000265.1 GCA_031279425.1 Accumulibacter sp. | reverse complement strand
CGCCGGACATCTGCGCGTCGCGCCAGGAAACGAGCAGGGGGCCGCCCTCCCAGGCTTCGCCCGAGGCGATGTCGCGGTATTCGTGAACCACGCCGAATTCGTCCTCGACGCTGCGCGGGGTGACGAATTCGACCCGGACAAGGCCGCCGCCAACCCGCTTCGTCATGAAGGCGTGACGTTTCATGAAGCTGAAACGGTCTTTCTGGGCCCTTGGGCGTTGACACGGGAAGACCCGGACTGCGCCGAAGAGCAACGCTTCGCTTCGTGACCCTGGTCATGGGCGGCAGGAGGCGCGTGCCGCGCAGTCTGGACAACGCGCTTTGAGGCCATCCGGCCCCGTGGCCTGGACAGGCCGAAGGCCGCGGCTCAACACCACCGTGCCTCGGCGTAAAAAATCGCTGGTTTTGAAACGTCTGAAACGATCCCTGAACTGCGCTTGTCCAGCGCTACCTGCCGCGTTCGCCCCGGTCAAATGACTTTTGAATACCGGTTGCGCGTCCGGCGGGCGCGCAGGTGCGCGTCGAAGACCATCGAGATGGCGCGCACCAGCATGCGGCCGGGCGGCAGGACGGCGATGCGGCCGGGCTCGACGCGCAGCAGCCCAGCCCGCTCCATTTCGGCGAGCTCGGCGAGCTCGAGCGAGAAATGGCTGGCAAAATCGAGGTCGTATTTTTTTTCGAAAGCCGAAAACACCACCTCGAAGTGGCACATCAGCGAGCCGATGAGCGCCCGCCGCAACACGTCTTCCGGGGTCAGCCCGACGCCGCGGAAGACCGGCAGAATGCCTTCGTCCAAGCGCGCATAGTATTCGTCGAGCGTCTTCACGTTCTGGCCGTAGCTCGTGCCGACCTGGCTGATCGAGGTGACGCCGAAGGACAGCATGTCGCGGCCCGCGTGCGTCGAATAGCCCTGGAAGTTGCGATGCAGGCGCCCGGCGCGTTGGGCGACGGCCAGTTCGTCGTCGGGCCTGGCGAAGTGATCCATGCCGATGAACACGTAGCCGGCCGCGGTCAGCCGGTCGATGGCCAGCGCCAGAATGCGCAGGCGCTCGTCCGGCGTCGGCAGATCGGACTCCGGAATGCGCCGCTGCGGCTTGAACAGCGCCGGCAGATGCGCGTAGTTGTAGATCGACAGCCGGTCGGGACTCGCCGCCAGCAGGCGTTCGAGCGTGCGCTCGAAACCCGCGGCCGACTGCCTCGGCAGACCGTAGATCAGATCGACGCTGACCGACCGGAAGCCGGCGTCCCGCGCCGCGTCGATCACCGCGAAAGTCTCCTCCTCGCTCTGGATGCGGTGAATCGCCCGCTGCACGCGCTCGTCGAAATCCTGCACGCCGACGCTCATGCGATTGAACCCCAGTTCGGCCAGCAGGACCACGGTGGCTCCGTCCACCCGACGCGGATCGACCTCGATCGAATATTCGCCTCCGTCGAGCAAGCGGAAATGCCGGCGCGTGAGAGCCATCAATTGGCGCATTTCACCGTGCGAGAGGAAGGTCGGCGTGCCGCCGCCCCAATGCAATTGCTCGACCGCGCGATCGTCCGGAGCGAGGAAGCCGGTCTGCAGTTCGAGTTCCTTCGCCAGATATTTCAGATACTTGGCCGAGCGTCCGTGATCCCTGGCGATGATCTTGTTGCACGCGCAGTAGTAGCAGATCGTGGAACAGAACGGCAGATGGAAATACAGGGAAAACGGTTTCCGCTCCCGCGGCTCGTCCCGCCGCTGGACGAGCCGTTGGCGATAGGCGTCGGCGCCGAACTCGGGAGCGAAGCGATCGGCGGTCGGATACGAGGTATAGCGCGGGCCGTGAATGTCGAAACGGCGGATCAGCGCCTCGTCAAAAACGACGGAACCGGTCAGGGACGCCATGAAAGGAGAGATTGGGAGGAAAAATCCGGAATCACCGGCAGCCGGGAAAGTTTTCACTCTATCACCCCTTGACCCCTTGCCGCCATGCCAAAAAATCCTCACACTGGCATCGTGTTCATTCACGACGAGAGGGAGTTCCAGGCAGCTTTTGGGTCCAGGCTTTCAGCAGCCAAACTTCGTCAAACGCTCGATCGGCAGACCGTATTTCCCGGATCTGCATCGAGGCGGGTCAATGAAAGGAAGGAGTCGCCATGTTCAAACACATCCTCATTCCCACCGACGGTTCGGAGCTTTCGCAGGACAGCCTGCGGCATGCGGTTTCCTTTGCCAGGGAAGCCGGCGCGACGATCACCGTGTTCTACGCCAAGCCCGAATATCCCGTCATCTACTACGGAGAAGGCGTGCTCATCGACACGACGCCCGAACAGTTCGCGGAGCTGGCCGAAACGCAGGCCAACGAGATTCTCGACTCCGCCGCGGCCCTGTGCGCGGACGCGGGCGTTTCCTGCGACAAGCGGACGACGACCAGCGACATTCCCTACAAGGCCATCATCGAGGCGGCAACGAGCAGCGGCTGCGACCTCATCTTCATGGCCTCGCACGGGCGGCGGGGATTCACCAGCCTGCTTTTGGGCAGCGAAACGGAGAAGGTGCTCAAGCACTCGACGATCCCGGTGCTGGTCTACCGCGCGCCGGAGTGATCAGGGCGCCGCGCTCCGCCTGAAATAACGCGGCGCCTCGAACAGCGAATCGATCTCGACGCGGCAGATCTCCCGATGGTCGGGAACGAGGTAGAGGACCGGCGTCATCAGTTCCTCGAAGATTCCGCGCAGGCTGCGCCCGCCGGTCTTGTACTCGATGGCGATCTCGGCGATCTGCTCGAACACGCGCGGCGCCACCACGAGCTCGACGCCCTCGGCGCGGAAGATGTCGCGGAACTGGTGATAGATGGCGTTCTTCGGCACGCTCATGATGCGCACCAGCATGTCCTTGGAAAGATCGTTGAAACGGGCGATGACCGGCAGACGCCCGGTGAACTCGGGGATCAGGCCGAATTCGAAGAGGTCGGCCGGTTTCACCCGGTCGTTCAGGCGGTCGAGGATGCTCTTGTTGTCCGCCTCCGTGGTGGCGATGAAGCCGAAGCTGTGCGTCCGCGCCATGATCTTGTCCAGGCCGACGAAGGCGCCGCCGCAGATGAACAGGATGTTGGTGGTATCGACGTAGCGGTCGGCGTTCAGCTTGACCGGCGCGCCTTCCATGATCTTGAGCAGCGCGTGCTGGACGCTCTCGCCCGAGGTGGCGCGGGACTCGCCCGGGCTTGTTTTCAGCTTGTCGATCTCGTCGATGAAAACGATGCCGCGGCCCGCCTGCTGCACGTCGCCGCCGGCCTTGTCGAGGAGGCGCAGGAGAATGGCCTCGATTTCCTCATTGACGTAGCGCGTCTGCGCCAGCGAGGTCGCATCGCCGGTGACGAAAGGCACCGACAGAAAGCGCGACAGCGTCTCGCAGGCCAGCGTCTTGCCCGTGCCCGACGAACCGATGATCAGCACGTTGCTCTTGGCGATCGGCCCTGCCCGCTGATCCAGGGCGGACAACTTGCGGTAATGCGCGTACACCGCGACGGCGAGCGTCCGCTTGGCTTCCTCCTGGCCGATGACGTATTGATCGAGATATTCGACGATCGCCCTTGGCGTGATTTCCTTCGCTAGCAAGACCATTCTCCCATGACCGCGGAGCCGCCGGCTTCGCTCAGAAGACGAAATCCAGCGACACGCTGAACGTCGTTGCCCCGCCGTTCCAATCGCGCCTCGTGCCGGCAACGAGGATCAGTCCGGGCCATCCGAAAGTCCGCGAATCGGTGGATGAAACGTGGGGATTTTAGCGCAAGGCCCGGCGTGACCGCGCCATCGTCGGTGAAGCTTGCCGGGGCGATGGAAAAAACGCGGCCGGGAAGCAATCCGGGATAGAATCCAGGGCACGGCGCGGGAAGGAGACGGGTGGCGATGTTCGAATGGTGGCACTGGGTGGCTCTGGGCTTGTGCCTGGCGATCGCCGAACTGGCGGTGCCGGCGTTTTTCATCATCTGGTTCGGCCTGGGCGCGGTCGGCGTCGGGCTTTTGCTGTTGCTCGCCCCCGGTCTTGCGCTGGCTACGCAGTTGCTGGTCTGGGCGGCGGCGTCGTGCGCGCTCGCCGCGCTCTGGTTCCGTTTCCTGCGTCCGCAGACCCGCACCACGGTCGGCACGTCGGCGGACAGCGTGGCCGGCGAGATCGGCATCCTGGTGAGCGAGCTGTCGCCGCGGGGCCGCGGTCAGGTGCGCTTCCAGAAGCCGATCCTGGGCGCCGACGTCTGGGAATGCTACGCGGACCAGCACCTCGCGGCGGGCGAGCGCGTGCGCGTCGTCGCCGTGGAAGGCAATTTCATCAAAGTGGAGGCAGGCAAATAATGGAAGCCACGATCATCGCTCTCGTCATTCTGGCGTTCGTCTTCGTCACCGTCGCGCGCGGCGTGCGCATCGTCCCGCAGGGCGAGGAATGGATCGTGCAGCGTCTCGGCAAGTACCGCGTCACCCTGCTGCCCGGACTGCGCTTCATCATCCCGTATTTCGACTCCGTCGCGCACAAGGTCACCACCAAGTACATCATCCTCGACGTGCAGGAACAGGAAGTCATCACCCGCGACAATGCGGTGATCGTGGTCAACGCCATCGCCTTCATCAAGGTCACCGACCCGGTCAAGGCCGTCTACGGCGTCGAGGATTTCTCGGAAGCCATCCGCAACATGATCATGACCACGCTGCGCTCGATCGTCGGCGAGATGGAGCTCGACCACGCGCTGTCCTCGCGCGACATGATCAAGGCCCGCCTCAAGGCCGGCGTCGCCGACGAGGCGCTGGACTGGGGGCTCACCGTGAAATCGGTGGAGATCCAGGACATCAAGCCTTCGCCCTCGATGCAGAAGGCGATGGAAATGCAGGCGTCCGCCGAGCGGGAGCGCAAGGCCATGGTCACCAAGGCCGAAGGCGAAAAGCAGTCGATGATCCTGTCCGCCGAGGCCCGCCTGGAATCGGCCAAGCGCGACGCCGCGGCGCAGGTCATGCTCGCCGAGGCTTCGTCGCAGGCCATCACCAAGATCACCAGCGCCTTCGGCCAGAACGAACTGCCGATGCTCTACCTGCTCGGCGAGAAATACATCATGAGCCTGGG
>JAITIQ010000233.1 GCA_031279425.1 Accumulibacter sp. | reverse complement strand
CGTAGACCCGGCTCGTGCCGGAAACGGCGCCTTTTGTTGCCGGAAAAGAAATGTCGAACATCGGCAGCAAAGGATTGTTGGTCCTCCAGTTTTCATTCAAGACAGCGGAGGTGCCGGGCCTGCCGTTGCTCCAAAATGAGAACTGCGTGTTCTCGCCGATCTCAAATTCCATCCAGTGCGGGGCGTTGTAGGCGTTGAGCCAGTCGACGGTGATCTGGTCGTAGATGGCGTCGTAGGCGGTCTTCGCGCTGATCTTGCCGTCGGCGCCGGGGGTATCGACCCGAGCCTGGCGGCTTGAGCCAGCTTGCCCAGGTAGTCCCTCCTGGCGTTGTCCTTGGCCGTATTGATCGCGCCGTCGATCTTGTCGATGACGCCCGGGTCCGTTTCTTCCGGTTCCCTGGCTTCATCGACGGGCGGCATTCCCAGGAGCATGCGGGCAAACTGTCTTCTGGCGTCAATCTCGATCACGTCGCCCACGCGTCCAGTGACGGTGATTTCATTCGGAACCTGAGAGAAAGAGGTTCCCGCCGGACTGCCGCTCCCCGTGGGAATGAGTTGCTGATTTCGAGTGCTTCGGGATCGAATTCGGCACCCTCGGGCAGGCCGTCCCACACCCTCCGCGGACGATTGTCCCCAGGGCCTATCTGACCAGCTGGAGGGCCTCGCTGGAACCCGTGTGGTAGCAGTCATACTCTCCTAACCAGTCCTCGACGGATATCAACAACGTCTGTGTTCTGATCCCTGACTCCTGATCCCTGAGGAGGCAGGTTTGCCTGCGGCAGGGCATACAGTCCATGCCCCAGGTTGGCTTTCACCTGATCTGCGAGTCCCGCGCGCGGGGCGAAGAGAGAAGCCGGAACGATTCAGCGGACGGCGACGCGCTCGGTATCGAACAGAAGTGGCAGGAGACTCTGGACTGCGCTCGCTCCCAGACGTTTGACCACGCGTTCGGCAAGGTTTTCCCTGACCGAATAATCGACCACGTTCTCCGCCTGAATGACCTCGCGGGCCACGGAATCGACGGTACCGAAATCGTCCGCGAGTCCCAGCTGCACGCTTTGCGAGCCCGTCCACATCAGCCCGGAGAACATCTCCGGTGTCTCCTTCAGCCGGTCTCCCCGTCCCTGACGCACGACCTTGATGAATTGTTCGTGGATTTCCCTGAGCAAGGTCTCGGCATACGCGACCTGCCGGTCGTCCCGCGGTGAGAACGGATCGAGAAAGCCCTTGTTCTCCCCGGCGGTGAGCAGACGCCGCTCGATGCCCAGTTCATCCATCAGCCCGGCAAAGCCGAATCCGTTGATCAGCACGCCGATGGAGCCGACGATGCTGGCCTTGTCCACGAAAATCCTGTCCGCCGCGGAGGCGATGTAGTAACCGCCGGAGGCGCACAGGTCCTCGACCACGACGTACAGGGGGAGGTCCGGATGTTTCTGGCGCAGGCGCCGGATTTCGTCATGCACGATGCCGGCCTGTACCGGACTTCCCCCCGGACTGTTGATGCGCAGGATGATGCCGGCGGTCCCCTTGTCCGCGAAGGCCGAACGCAGCGCGCCGTTGATCTTTTCCGCGCTGGCGTTCCCGCCGGCTTCGATCGTTCCGCGCACGTTGACCAGCGCCGTATGCTTGCCGTCGGCCGGTTTTTCCCTGGCGCCCCGGTTGAAATCGACGACCAGGGCCAGAACCGCGACGAAATAGACGAGCGCCGCCAGTTTGAAAAAAATACCCCAGCGGCGCTTGGCCCGGCTTTCCTTCAGGGATTGCAGGGCGATTTTTTCGAGCAGTTGCCGTTCCCAGCCCGATTCGTTCTCTGGCGTTTCCACGTTTTTGCTTCGCATTCCAAAAGTCAGGCAGTGAGTATAGACCGTCCAAAGACTTGCGTACAAAACCACCGTCCGAAGCGGGCGCATTCCCAAGCGGAGGATTTCATTGGACGACCGAGTTTCCGGAGGCTTTTCCTTGCGGCCGAAGTCCCGTATTTTTCCTCGCCCCAAGAGGAAAGGGGTCCGTCCATGACGGATCGGCGCCGGCAAGACGACGCCGCACGCTGGCCATTCCACTTACCACCCTGCTGCTGGCCTGGCTCAACCCCTCCCTGGCCTGCGGACGCATACCCGCAACGCGGCGCTGGGCGTGGATGCAACCGCTGTGATCGGCGCCTCGTGTTTCACATGGATGGCTCGATCCACATCGCGACGAATGCGGTTCGGCGCGTCGGACCGTGTTTGGTCGGAACGGGCCGCCAACGGGTTCCCTTGGAGCAGATTAACAAATTGAAGCACAAGAAGAACCTCTGATTATCGTCATTGCGAGGGGCTTTCGCCCCGCGGCAATCCATTCGGCCCGCGGATACTGGCGCCGGCTCCGTCGCGGTGATACAATCCCAAGGCTTTGCCGGTCATACAGGCAGGCGAGGCCGGGCAGCGGCGACAGTCCGTCTGCAAATACGCACACTCGTCCATAGCAGGGTGCCTTGCCGCGAGGGAGGGTAGCCGGGCGGGTGGTGGTCCAACCCTGAAAGGAAAAACGACATGTCCGTGACAATGCGTCAGATGCTGGAGGCCGGCGTTCATTTCGGCCATCAGACCCGTTTCTGGAATCCCAAGATGGCGTCGTACATTTTTGGCGCCCGCAGCAAGATTCATATCGTCAATCTGGAAAAAACGCTGGTCAAGTACAACGAGGCGATGGCTTTCGTGCGCAAGCTCGCTGCCAAGAAGGGCAGCATCCTGTTCGTCGGCACCAAGCGCCAGGCGCGCGAGATCATCGCCGAGGAAGCGACGCGCGCCGGGGCGCCGTTCGTCGAACAGCGCTGGCTGGGCGGCATGCTGACCAATTTCAAGACGATCAAGCAGTCGATCAAGCGCCTGAAGGAAATGGAAGCCATGGTCGAGGAGGGTTCGCTCGACAAGCTCGGCAAGAAGGAAGCGCTGATGTTGCAGCGCGAGCTGGCCAAGCTGAACAAATCGATGGGCGGGATCAAGGAAATGAACACGCTGCCCGACGCGCTGTTCGTCATCGACGTGGGCTACCACAAGATCGCCATTTCCGAAGCCAACAAGCTGGGCATCCCGATCATCGCCGTGGTCGACACCAATCATTCCCCGGACGGAATCGATTACGTCATCCCGGGCAACGACGATTCGTCGAGCGCGATCCGGCTGTATGCGCGCGGCGCCGCCGACGCGATTCTCGAAGGGCGCAGCCAGTTCATCGAGGACATCATCGCCGTGGCGGAGGATGACGAGTTCGTCGAGGAAGCCCAGGTCGAATGATTTCCGCGCGGCGATTTTCCGGTGGTTCGTGTTCAAGCAGGACACGGCCGGTTTTCCGGCCGTACCCATAAATGGAGAGAAAAATGGCGGCAATTACCGCAAGCATGGTGGCAGAACTGCGCGCGAAGACCGACGCGCCGATGATGGAGTGCAAGAGGGCACTGACCGAAGCCGAGGGGCATATGGGCAAGGCCGAGGAAATCCTGCGTATCAAGCTGGGCAGCAAGGCCACCAAGGCCGCGGCGCGGATCACCGCGGAGGGCCTCGTCGCCGTCAGTATCGTAGACGATGGCAGGAAGGGGGCGATCGTCGAAGTCAATTGCGAAACCGATTTCGTGGCCAGGAACGACGAATTCAAGGCCTTGGTGAAGCGCTGCGCCGACCTCGTCGTCGATGGAAATCCGGCGGACGTGGCCGCGCTGTCGGCGCTGCCGCTCGGCAATGGCACCGTCGAATCGGCCCGCGCCGCGCTGATCGGCAAGATCGGGGAAAACATGAGCATCCGCCGTTTTTCGCGCCTCGAGGCCAAGGGACGGCTTTCGTCCTACATTCACGGCGGCAGGATCGGCGTGCTGGTCGACGTGATCGGCGGCGACGAGCAATTGGGCAAGGATCTGGCGATGCACATCGCCGCCTCCAAGCCGAGGGCGCTGACCGCCGAGGGAGTGGCGGCCGAACTGCTGGAGACCGAACGGCGCATCGCGACCGAGAAGGCGCGCGCCGACGGCAGGCCGGAAGACATGCTGGCGAAGATCGCCGACGGCGCGGCGCAGAAGTTCCTGAAGGAGGTCACCCTGCTGGCGCAGGTCTTCGTCCGGGCGGAAGACGGCAGGCAGACGATCGAGCAGTTGCTCGGGGCCAGGGGCGCTTCGGTCGCCGGCTTCGTGCTGTACGTGGTCGGCGAGGGGCTGGAAAAGCGCGCGAACGATTTCGCCGCCGAAGTGGCCGCCCAAGCGGCCACCGCGAAAAAGACCGAAGAAAGCGAAAAGACCGGGAAGGACTGAAGGCATCGAAAGGATCGTCGCCATGACCGCCGTCACCCCGAAATACAAACGCGTCCTGCTCAAGCTTTCGGGTGAGGCGCTGATGGGAAAGGATTCCTTCGGCATCAACCGCCAGACGATCGCCGAGGTCGTCGGCGAGATCAAGACCGTCGTCGAGCTCGGCTTGCAGATCGGCGTGGTCATCGGCGGCGGCAACATTTTCCGCGGCATCGCGGCGGGCGCCGCGGGCATGGACCGCGCCCAGGCCGACTACATGGGCATGCTGGCGACGGTGATGAACGGCCTGGCGCTGCAGGACGCGATGCGCGTCGCCGGGATCATCGCCCGCGTCCAGTCGGCGCTCAACGTCGAGCAGGTCGTGGAGCCTTACATCCGGGGCCGGGCGATCCGCTATCTGGAGCGGGGGCGCATCGTCATTTTCGCGGGCGGAACGGGCAATCCGTTCTTCACCACCGATACCGCGGCGGCCTTGCGCGGCGCGGAGATCGGCGCCGAGATCGTGCTCAAGGCGACCCGGGTCGACGGCATCTACACGGCCGATCCGGAAAAAGACCCGACGGCGACTCGCTTCGAGGCCATCCGCTTCGACGACGCTATTTCCAGAAACCTCGCCATCATGGATACTACGGCTTTCGCCTTGTGCCGCGACCGGAAGCTGCCCATCAAGGTTTTCTCGATCCTGAAGCCGGGCGCGCTGAAGAGAGCGGTGCTGGGAGAGGACGAGGGCACCCTGGTGTACTGTTAGGAGGATGCGATGTCGATTGCCGATGTGAAGAAGACCGCCGAACACAAGATGCAGAAATCGCTCGAAGCCTTGCGCGTCGATCTGGCGAAGATTCGCACGGGCCGGGCCCATGCCGGCCTGCTGGACCACGTGCAGGTCGACTACTACGGCTCGATGACGCCGATTGGCAGCGTGGGCAACGTCACCGTCCTCGATCCGCGCACCCTGGGCGTGCAGGTGTGGGAAAAGAACATGGTCGCCAAGGTCGACAAGGCGATCCGCAACTCCGACCTGGGCTTGAACCCGGTGGCGCAGGGTGAACTGCTGCGCATCCCGATGCCGGCGCTGACCGAGGAGAGGCGTCGCGACCTGATCAAGGTGGTCAAGCACGAATGCGAGAATTCCCGGGTGGCCATGCGCAACCTGCGCCGCGACGCCAACGCGGCGCTGAAGGACATGCTCAAGAAGAAAGAGTGTTCCGAGGACGAGGAGCGCAAGGCCCAGGACGAGATCCAGAAGCTGACCGACAGATACGTCGCCGAAGTCGACAAGCAGTTTTCCCAGAAGGAAACCGAGTTGATGGCCGTCTAGGCCGCGGAGCATCGGCGGATGGCTTCCTTCACCAGCTCGACCCGGACGATTCCCGAGCTTGGCCGTGTTCCCCGGCACGTGGCGATCATCATGGACGGCAACGGGCGCTGGGCCAAGAAGCATTTCCTGCCCCGCTTCGCCGGGCACCGCCGCGGCGTCGAGACGGTGCGCGGGGCGGTGCGTTATTGCCTGGGCCACGGGATCGACTACCTGACGCTGTTCGCCTTCAGTTCCGAGAACTGGCGGCGGCCGGAGGAAGAGGTTTCGCTGCTGATGCAGCTTTTCTCGCGGGCGCTGATGCAGGAAGTCTCCAAGCTGGAATCCAACGGGGTGCGGCTCAAGATCGCCGGCGATCTGTCGCGCTTCGGCGCGGAATTGCAGGCGCTGATTCACGCCGCGGAGCGGAAGACGGCCGCCAACGACCAGCTGACCCTGACCATCGCCGCCAATTACGGCGGGCGCTGGGACATCGTCCAGGCGATGAATCGGATGGCTGTCGAACGTCCGGAAAAACAGGGCCAGTGGACGGAAGACGATCTTTCGCCGTATCTCGCCATGAGCTACGCGCCCGAGCCCGACCTGTTCATCCGTACCGGCGGCGAGGAACGGGTCAGCAACTTCATGCTCTGGCAGTTGGCCTATACGGAGTTCTATTTCACCGAAACGCTGTGGCCGGAGTTCGACGCCGCGGCGTTTGATGAAGCCATCGCTTCCTACCAGAGGCGCGAGCGCCGTTTCGGGCGCATCAGCGAACAACGGGTCGCCGACGGAAACAGCGCCGCCGGAGAAAATCGTCCTGTGGACGCCAGGCTCGATGCTTAAGACGCGGATCATTACCGCGATTTTTTTGCTCGCCGGTCTGCTGGGAGCGCTTTTTTTCCTGCCGGATCGGGAGTGGATCGCGTTTTGCGCGCTGATTGGCGCGCTCGCCGCCTGGGAATGGGGCGGGCTGGCGGGCTGGGGGAAGAAGGGGCGGATCGCTTACGGGGTCGTTTTGGGAGGGGGATGTTGCGTTCCCTGGGTCGTGGCTGCGCGCGCTTCCCAGGGAAGTCTCTTCGATCCCCTCGCGCTCCTCATGTTGCTGGCCGTTGCTTTCTGGCTGCTGATCGTGCCGCTCTGTCTGCGGTACAAGTGGCCGCTGCGCGACTGGAGCGCGGCATTGACCGGGATCGTCGTGCTGCTTCCGCCCACGCTGTCCATGGGGATGGGACCAAGACCCCTGCCACTGCTCGCGTGGTGCGCGATTGCGTGGGTTGCCGACATCGCCGCCTATTTTTCCGGGCGGGCGTTCGGCGGCAAAAAACTGGCCCCGAACATCAGCCCCGGCAAGACATGGGCCGGCGCGGTCGGCGCGCTCATCGGCGTGTCGTTGTATTGCAATATCGTAGTTTTCTGCTTTTGGGATAGACCGCCGCCTGCCCCGCAATGGATGTTTCTGCTGCAACTGGTATTCATCGGCCTGGCCGTCGTGAGCATCATGGGCGACCTTTTTGAATCGCTGCTCAAGCGTCAGGCGGGCCTGAAAGACAGCAGCCGAATTTTGCCGGGGCACGGCGGCATTCTCGACCGGATCGATAGTCTGACTTCGACACTGCCTTGCCTGGCGCCCTGCCTGGTTCTCCTGGACTTCATTTTCCCAGTGCCCTGTGTTTGAAACGATGGGCAAGTCTTTCCCCTGTATGGCGTAATTCCAAATTGCCTCGGAAACGACCATTTTGCGGCCATGCCGGAAGAAACGGCACCCTCTCCCGCCCCTGCCGGGGCACTCTCCCCCGCCATGCGGGGGAGGGGAAAGCAAGCGGCATTGAACGAAATTCGCGCAGGAGTGATCCGTTTTTTTGCCATCTTTATCGTGAATCGGAATAACGCCCATGCCCGCGACCTTTCCCCGGCGAATCGTCATCCTCGGCGCCACCGGCTCGATCGGCGCTTCCACGCTCGACGTCATCAGTCGTCATCCGGAGCGTTACGCGGTGTTCGCCCTCACCGCGCACCGCGACGCCGAGCGGCTTGCCCGCCTGTGCCTGCGGCATTTGCCGCGCTACGCGGTGATGGCGGACGAGGGCGCGGCGAAGGAGTTGCAACGTCTGCTGAAAGACGTTTCCTGCCCAACCGAGGCGCTCGGCGGGGCGCAAGCCCTGTGCGAGGTGGCCAGTCATCCCGAGGCCGACATGGTGATGGCGGCCATCGTCGGCGCGGCGGGACTCCCGCCGACGCTCGCCGCGGCGCTTGCCGGAAAGAAGATCCTGCTCGCCAACAAGGAAGCGCTGGTCATGGCCGGGCCGGTCTTCATGCGCGCGGTGAAGGACAGCGGCGCCCGCCTGCTGCCGATCGACAGCGAGCACAACGCGATCTTCCAGTCGCTGCCCGCCGATTATTCGGGAGACATGGAAAAAAGCGGCGTGCGCGGCATCCTGCTCACCGCTTCGGGCGGGCCGTTCCGGACGACGCCGCGCGAGGAACTCGCCAGCGTCACGCCGGACGAGGCCTGCGCCCATCCGAAGTGGCGCATGGGCCGGAAAATCTCGGTCGATTCGGCGACGATGATGAACAAGGGGCTGGAGGTGATCGAGGCGCATTGGCTGTTCGGCGTGCCGGCGGAGAACATCCGGGTCGTCGTCCATCCGCAAAGCGTCGTCCATTCGCTGGTCCAGTACGTTGACGGCTCCGTGCTGGCCGAACTGGGCCATCCGGACATGCGCACGCCGATCGCGCAGGCGCTTGCGTATCCGGAAAGAATCTTCTCGGGAGTCGAGCCGCTCGATCTGTTCGCCGTCGCCGCGCTGCATTTCGAGCGGCCGGATTTCGAGCGCTTCCCCTGCCTCGCGCTGGCCTATCGGGCGCTGGAAGCGGGCGACGGCGCGCCCGCGGCATTGAACGCCGCCAACGAAGTGGCCGTGCGGCGTTTCTTGGAAGGGCGCGTCCGATTCGTCGACATCCCGGGGTTGATCGAGCGCGTCATGGAACGAACGCCGGCCTCCCGGCTCGAATCCCTGGGCGACGTACTCGCCGCCGACGCCGCCGCGCGGCGAATGGCCGAAGAACTCGCCGGTGAGATGAATTCCTGAAAACCCGTTGGCAAGATTCCCAAAATGAACGATTTTCTGTTTTATACCCTGGCCTTCGCCCTGCTGCTCGGGGTACTCATCGTCGTGCATGAGTTGGGCCACTATGCGGTGGCCCGCCTGGTCGGCGTCAAGGTGCTGCGTTTTTCGGTGGGATTCGGCCGCCCGCTCGCGCTGTGGCGCGCCGGTCGCGACGGCACCGAATGGGCGATTGGCGTCTTTCCCCTGGGCGGCTACGTGCGCATGCTCGACGAGACCGAGGGCGAGGTGGCGCCGGAGGAGGCGCATCGGAGCTTCAACCGGCAGAGCACGGCCCGGCGCATGGCCATCGTCGTCGCCGGGCCGCTGGCCAATTTCGCGCTGGCCGTCCTGGTTTACTGGGTGGTGTTCCTGCACGGCACGGAGGAACTGCGCCCCGTCCTGGGGCCGCCCGTCGCGGCGAGCGCGGCGGACAGGGCCGGCATACGGAACGGGGAACAGGTGCTCAGGGCGGGCGGGGAAGCCGTCGAGACCTGGGCCGACCTGCGCTGGATTCTGCTGCGCCGGATGGTGGAGCAGGATTCGATCGAGCTGGAACTGATCGATGAACACAAGGAGACCAGCGTTCGCCACCTGGCGCTCCAGGAGGCCAGAAATCCCGAGCCCGGACAGGACCCCATCGGGGTCCTGGGCCTGCGCCTTTTTCAGCCGCTCATTCCCGCCGTCGTCGGGCGCGTTGAGCCGGACAGCGCCGCCGCGGCGGCGGGCCTCTCGCCGGGCGACGTGCTGCTTGCCATCGACGGCAGGCCGGTCGAGTCGTGGTACGAGGTGGTGCGCGCGGTGCGGGAGTCGCCGGAGCGGCCGCTGCGCTTCGCGTACCAGCGGGACGGCAAGACGCTGTCGGTGGAGATCACGCCGGCGCGGGTCCTGGACAAGGGCCGTGAAATCGGGCGGATCGGCGCGCTGGTCGCCGATTCGGCGCCGACCCGGGACGATCTGCTGGTCATCGTGCGCCACGGTCCCTTGCAGGCTTTCGGCAAGGCGATCGAGGAAACCTGGGAAAAGTCGGCGTTTTCCCTGCGCATGATGGGCCGGATGGTGACCGGCGCGCTTTCCTGGCGCCACATCAGCGGTCCGGTGACGATCGCCGACTACGCCGGACAGTCCGCCCGGATGGGCCTCGTCCGTTACCTCCAGTTCCTGGCGCTGGTGAGCGTGAGCCTGGCCGTGCTCAACCTGCTGCCGATCCCGGTGCTGGACGGCGGCCATTTACTGTATTATGTCGTCGAAGCCGTGAGAGGCCGGCCGTTGTCCGATCGATACCTGATGATCGGCCAGAAGATCGGACTGACATTGATCCTGATGTTGATGGCTTTCGCGCTCTATAACGATTTCGCCCGATTGATTCCTGGTTGACCATGAAAAGAATTCTGCTTGCCGGTACGATCTTCGTACTGTGCCTGTCCAAGGCCCTGGCCTTGACGCCCTTCACCGTGACGGACATCCGCGTCGAAGGCATCCAGCGGACCGAAGCCGGGACGGTATTCAGCTATCTGCCGATCAAGGTCGGGGATACGATGACCGACGAGAAGGCCGCGCAGGCCATCCGGGCGCTGTTCGCCACCGGCTTCTTCAAGGACGTCCGCATCGATATCGACGGTTCGGTCGTCGTGGTCATCATCGAGGAACGGCCCGCCATCGCCTCGATCGATTTCGTCGGTCTCAAGGAATTCGACAAGGATCAGATCATCAAGGGGCTGAAGGACGCGGGATTCGCGATCTCGCGCTCGTTCGACCGTGGCATGCTGGAGCGGGCCGAGCAGGAACTCAAGCGGCAATACCTGACCCGCGGCAAGTACGCGATGACGGTGACGACGACGGTGACGCCGCTCGAACGCAACCGGGTGGCCATCAACTTCAACATCGACGAAGGGGAGTCCGCGCTCATCCGGCAGATCAACATCGTCGGGGCCCACGCCTTCCAGGAGAAGGATCTACTGGAGAATTTCCAGTTGCGGACGCCCAACTGGATCAGCTGGTATACGAAAAACGACCAGTATTCGAGGCAGAAACTCGCCGCCGATCTGGAGACGCTGCGCTCTTTTTATCTGAACCGCGGTTTTCTCGAATTCAATATCGAGTCGACGCAGGTCTCGATCAGTCCGGACAAGAAGGACATCTACATCACGGTCACCATTTCGGAAGGCGAGCGCTACATCGTCTCCTCGGTCAAGGTGGCGGGCGATCTGCTCCTCACGGAGGAAGAGATCAGGGCGGCCATGAAGGTCCAGGCCGGAGACGTCTTCTCGCGCGAAGCCTTGAACGAAAGCACCAAGGCCATCAGCGACCGGCTGTCGAGACAGGGGTACGCGTTCGCCAACGTCAACGCCGCGCCCGAAGTCGACAAGGAAAAGCGGCAGGTAGCCTTTACCGTCTTCGTCGATCCGGGCCGTCGGGTCTATGTGCGCCGCATCAACATCGGCGGCAACACCAAGACGCGCGACGAGGTCATCCGCCAGGAAATCCGCCAGATGGAAGGCGGCTGGTACGACGACGAGCGGGTCAAGCTGTCGAAGCAGCGCATCGACAAGACCGACTATTTTTCCGAGGTGACGGTTGAAACGGTTCCGGTTCCCGGGACCACCGACCAGATCGACATCAATTTCGGCGTGACCGAAAAAACGACGGGCAACATCACGCTGGGGGCGGGCTATTCGCAGACGGAAAAAATCATCCTGTCGGGGTCGATTTCCCAGGCCAACATTTTCGGCAGCGGCCGTTTCGCCTCGATCGAGGTCGGCACCGGCAAGCTCAACCGCGCCATCAGCCTGGGGTACAACAATCCGTATTTCACGGTCGACGGCGTGAGCCAGGGCTTCGACGTCTATCATCGCAAGTTCGATCCAACCCACAGCAGCTACGACGACACCTATCGATACAAGACGGAATCGACCGGCGGTGGCATCAAGTTCGGCATCCCGATCAGCGAAACGCAGACGATCCAGTTCGGCGCCGGGATCGATTACACCAAGGTCACCATCGACCGCACCGATCTGTATACGCCCTACCAGTACGAGCGTTTCGTCGACCGGTTCTGCGGCACCAGTGCCGACAGCTGCGGCAATCTCTCGGTGCCGCTCACCGCCGGCTGGGTCAGCGACGGGCGGGACAGCGCGATCAATCCGACGCGGGGCACGTTCCAGCGGGCGACCTTCGAAGTCAGCCCGGGCGGGGATTTGCGCTACTACAAGGCGAGCTACCAGCATCAGCGTTATTTCCCGGTGACCCGGGACCTGGTGCTGATGCTGAATGGAGAACTCGGCTACGCCAAGGGCCTGGGCGGCCAGGAAATGCCGTTCTTCAAGAATTTCTACGCCGGCGGGACGGGTTCCGTCCGCGGCTGGGACAGTTCCAGCCTGGGGCCTTATGAAATCGACAATTTCGGCGACGAAGTGCGCCTGGGCGGCACGCGCCGTTTCCTCTTCAATGCCGAGCTGACCTTTCCGCTGCCCGGTCTGGGCGCCGACAAATCCTTCCGCTTCGGACCGTTCTTCGATGCCGGACAAGTGTATTCGGACGAGAAGACCGGCGCCTGCCGGAGCGGCAACAAGATCGTTTGCGACGGAGGCCCCGTGCGGATGTCGGTGGGAATTGCCGCGACTTGGCTGTCTCCCCTGGGGCCGCTAAAATTCAGTATCGCGCATCCTTTGAATTCCCAGAAAAATGATAGTATTCAAAGAGCCCAGTTCCAGATAGGGACGATGTTCTAGGAGAAACAGCTTGTGAAAACGAAATTTGCCGCCACGTTCGTCGCGTTGATGCTCGCCATGCCCGCGTCGCACGTGGCGGCGGAGGAGCCGGTGAGGATCGGCTACGTCAATACGCAGCGAATCTTTCGTGACGCGCCCGTTGCCAGGAAGGCCGCGGAAAAGATCGAGGCCGAGTTTTCCAGGCGCGATCAGGAGTTGCAGAGCATGGCCCGGCAGCTTCAGAATATGCAGGATGCGCTCGAGAAGAATGCCGTGACGATGAACGAAACCGAGCGGCGTTCCAGGGAGAGGGAATTCAATGAGTTGCAGCGCGAGTTCCAGCGCAAGCAGCGCGAGTTCCGCGAGGATCTCAACCTGCGCCAGAACGAGGAGAACTCGGCGATCATCGAGAAGGCGAACCGGGCGATCCAGCAGCTTGCGGAAAGCGAGAAATACGACCTGATCGTCCAGGACGTGGTGTGGGCGAGTCCGAGGCTCGATGTCACCGACAAGATCATCAAGGCCCTGGCCGCCGAAGGCAAGTAAGAAATCGACGTGGCAAGGCGCGGAGGGCTTCGTCTCGACGAGATCGTCGCGCGACTCGGCGGGCAGGTCGCGGGGGATGCCTCGGTCGTCGTCACGCAGGTAGCCGCGCTCTCGTCGGCGCGAGCCGGCCAGATCGCTTTCCTGGCCAATCCGAAATATCGCCAGCAGCTTCGGTCGACCGGGGCGTCGGCGGTCATCGTGCCCCCGGCCTTTGCCGAGGACACGGCGCTGCCGAGGATCATCCATGCCAATCCCTATGCCTTTCATGCGCGCGTGGCGGCTTGGCTCAATCCGCCGCCTGAGCGGTCGGCCGGGATTCATCCCAGCGCAGTGGCGCACGTCGCCGTGCCAAGGACGGCGCGGATCGGCGAGAACGTGGTGATCGGCGAGAACGCGGTGATCGGCGAGAACGTGACGCTCTATCCGGGCTGTGTCATCGGGGAGGGAGTCTCGATCGGCGAGGACTCGGTGCTGTACCCCAGGGTGGTGGTGTATCGCGACTGCGTCATTGGCCGACGCGCCGTGATTCATGCCGGAGCCGTCATCGGTAGCGATGGTTTCGGCTTTGCGCTGGAAAATGATCGCTGGGTCAAGATTCCCCAGATCGGGCGCGTGGTCATCGGGGACGACGTCGAAATCGGCGCCAATACCTCGATCGACCGGGGCGCGCTGGACGATACCGTGATCGGCGACGGCGTCAAGCTCGACAACCAGATCCAGATCGCCCACAACGTCGTCATCGGCGAGCACACGGCGATGGCCGGCTGCGTCGGCGTCGCCGGCAGCACGCGCATCGGCCGGCGCTGTACGGTGGGTGGCGCCGGCATGATCATCGGGCATCTCGATCTCGTAGACGACGTGCATGTTTCGGCGGGAACGATGGTGACCAAGAGCCTGCGCCGGCCGGGCCGATACACCAGTATCTTTCCCCTGGAAGCGCACGAGGAATGGCTGCGCAACGCGGCGCAGATCAAACGTCTGGCCGGGCTGGCCGAGCGAGTGGCCGAACTGGAAAAAAAACTTGAACTTTTGGAGAAAGCGCCTTGAATACAATGGACATCCACGAAATATTGAAGCATCTTCCTCATCGCCATCCGTTTCTTCTCGTAGACCGGGTGGTCGATTTCGAGGCGGGGAAATCCATCCATGCCTACAAGAACATCACCATCGACGAGCCGTTTTTCACCGGGCATTTCCCGCATCACCCGGTGCTGCCCGGCGTGCTGATCATGGAGGCGCTGGCTCAGGCCGCCGGCATCCTGTCGTTCAAGACCATGGGCGAGATGCCGGACGAGAACTCGGTGTTCTATTTCGTCGGCATCGACAACGCGCGTTTCAAGAAACCCGTCATGCCGGGCGACCAGTTGCACCTTTTCGTCGAGATCGCGCGCCGGATGCGCGGCATCTGGAAATACAGGGCCGAGGCTCGCGTCGACGACGAGGTGGTCGCCGAAGCCGAGCTGATGTGCGCCAAGCGTGACGTGGCGTGATCGAAGGCGGCGGCATGATTCATCCCACGGCGATCATCCACTCCAATGCCCGGCTCGGCGCCGGAGTCAGCGTCGGGCCGTATTCGATCATCGGCGAACACGTCGAGATCGGCGACAATACCTGGATCGGTCCGCACGTCGTGATCACCGGGGTGACCCGCATCGGTCGCGACAACCGCATCCACCCGTTCTGCTCGATCGGCGACGCGCCGCAGGACAAGAAATACGGCGGCGAGCCGACTCGGCTCGAAATCGGCGAGCGCAACACCATCCGTGAATACTGCCAGTTCAACACCGGCACCGTGCAGGACGCCGGCGTGACGCGCATCGGCAGCGACAACTGGATCATGGGCTACGTGCACATCGCGCACGATTGCCGGGTCGGCGACCGCACGATCTTCGCCAACAACTCGCAGCTTGCCGGGCACGTGCATGTCGATGACTGGGCGGTTCTCGGCGGCTATACCGGGGTGCACCAGTTCTGCCGCGTCGGCGCGCACACCATGACCGCAGTCGGCACCGTCGTGCTGCAGGACATTCCGCCTTACGTGATGGCCGCCGGCAACACGGCAACGCCCTACGGCATCAACGTGAAGGGCCTGAAGCGGCGCGGTTTCCCGGCGGAAGCGCTGCTGGCCCTGAAGCGCGCGTATCGCACGCTGTACAAGTCCGGGCTGATGCTCGAAGAGGCGCGCACCAGGCTGGCGCAGGAGGCCCGGGAACATCCCGAGATCCAGCCGATCCTCGATTTCCTGGCGGTTTCGAAGCGCGGCATCATCCGATGACTTCGCGGGGCGCGCGCATCGCCATGGTGGCCGGCGAGGCCTCGGGCGATCTTCTGGCCGGCCACCTGATCGGCGCCCTGCGCGGGAAACTGCCGAATGCGCGCTTTTTCGGCATCGGCGGCCCGAAAATGATCAGGCAGGGCTTCGAGACCTGGCATCCCTTGGAATCTCTCGCCGTTCGCGGCTACGCCGAAGTGCTCAGGCACTATCGGGAAATTTTCGGGATACGCCGGGATCTCAAGCGCCGCCTGCTGGCCGAGCCGCCGGACCTCTTCATCGGCGTCGACGCGCCGGATTTCAACCTGACGCTGGAAAGGGCGCTGAAGCGCCGCGGCGTGCCGACGATCCATTACGTCGGCCCGTCGATCTGGGCCTGGCGCGGCAGGCGCATCCATTCGATCGGCAAGTCGGTCTCCCGTATCCTGGTGCTGTTCCCCTTCGAGCCCGCGCTGTACGAAAAGGAGAATATCCCGGTCACCTACGTGGGCCATCCGCTGGCCGACCTGTTGCCCCTGGAGGACGCCCGCGCCCCGGCGCGCGAGCTGCTCGGCATCGCGCCGCAACGCCCGGTTTTCGCGCTGCTGCCCGGCAGCCGGCAGTCCGAACTGGAATACATGGCGGACACCTTCATCGCCGCCGCCCGCCTGATTCACCAGAGCCTTCCGGAAGCGCTGTTCCTGGCGCCGATGGCCACCCGCGAGACGCGCCTGCTGTTCGAAGCCGCGCTGCGCCGGGGCGAGGCGGGCGAACTGCCGATCCGCCTCCTGTTCGGACATGCGCACGAGGCCATGGCGGCCTCCGACGCGGTGCTGGCGGCGAGCGGCACGGCGACGCTGGAAGCCGCGCTGCTCAAGCGTCCGATGGTCATCGCCTACAGGATGGCGCCGCTCACCTGCTGGCTGATGCGGCGCATGGCTTATCTGCCCTACGTCGGCCTGCCGAACGTCCTGGCCGGCCGCTTCGTCGTTCCCGAATTCCTCCAGGAGGAGGCGACGCCGGAAAATCTGGCGCGGGCGCTCCTGGGTTTTTTGTCCGACCAGGAGTCCCGCGCGCGCATCGCGGAAGCGTTCCGCGAGATCCATCTGCGGCTCAGGCAGAACACGGCGGAGAAAGCCGCCGAGGCGGTGCTCGCGTTGCTGCCCTCCGAGGCACGGAAAAATGCCGTCCCTGCGGCTGCCTGAAGGGCTGACCTGCGGCGTCGACGAGGCCGGGCGCGGTCCGCTGGCCGGCCCGGTCGTCGCCGCGGCGGTCATCCTCGATCCGAAGAAACCGATCGATGGCCTGAACGATTCCAAAAAGCTTTCCGCCAAGCGGCGCGCCGAGCTGGCCGTGGAAATCCGCGCCAGGGCGCTTGCCTGGGCCGTGGCCGAAGCCAGCGTCGAGGAGATCGATCGCATCAACATCCTGCAGGCCAGTCTGCTGGCCATGCGCCGGGCGGTCGATGGCTTGGCCGCGCGTCCGCGGCTTGCCCTGGTCGACGGCAACCGGTGCCCCCGGCTGGATTGCCCGGCCGAAGCGATCGTCGGCGGCGATGGCAAGGTCGCGCCGATCGCCGCGGCGTCGATTCTGGCCAAGACCGCGCGCGACGCCGGCATGCTGGCGCTGCACGCCGCCTATCCGGTCTATGGTTTCGACCGGCACAAGGGATATCCCACCGCGTTCCATCTGGAAGCCTTGCGCCTGCACGGACCCAGCCCCGCGCACCGGCGCAGTTTCGCGCCCGTCGCGCAATGGGCGCTGTGCTGACGCAGGGGCAAGACCTCGGTCCGCGAACACCCCATCCCTGTCTGCCGGGAACATTGGATTGTCGACAATGGCCGTGGCGCGCGCCGGCACGCCGACCTGGACGCGCGACGTAAATGGCATCTGGATGTGGCACGTCGACGGTCGATGCGCGTTTCCGGCGATCCGCCTGCCGCTGATCACTGGAAAGCGCTTTCCTCCCCGTCAGCCGCCATTGGCCAGCCGCACGTAATCGGCGACGGACAATTCCTCGGCCCGGGCGGTGGGGGCGATGTCCAGGCATTCCAGTTCGGCCTCGTCGACGAGGCCCTTGAGGGTGTTGCGCAGCATCTTGCGCCGCTGCGAGAAAGCCGCGGCGACGAGCAGGGCAAAGCGCGCCTCGTCGCGCGCCGCGGGCTGGACGGGGTCGCGCGGGATCAGGCGGATCACCGCCGAATCGACCTTCGGCGCGGGTTCGAAGGATTCCGGCGGCGCATCGAGCAGCCGATCCATGACGAAACGGTATTGCAGCAGCACCGACAGCCGTCCGTAATCGGCGCTTTTCGGCGTGGCCACCAGGCGTTCGGCGACTTCCTTCTGCAGCATGAAATGCAGGTCGCGGACACAGCCGGCAAAGCGCTCCAGGCGGAACAACAGGGGGGTCGAGATGTTGTACGGCAGATTGCCGACGATGCGGAGTTTGCCTTCGGCGACGGCCAGCCGTCCGAAATCGAAGAGCAGCGCGTCGCCCGCGTGGACGCTCAGGCGGTCGGAGGGAAAACGCCGCCGCAACCGGGCGACGATGTCGCGGTCGATCTCGACGGCGTGCAGATGATCGAGCCTGTGCAGCAGGGGCGCGGTCAATGCCCCGAGTCCGGGGCCGATCTCGACGACGATATCGTCGCGGCGCGGCGCGACGGCATCGATGATCGCGCCGATCACCCGCGCGTCGACCAGGAAATGCTGCCCGAAGCGTTTGCGCGCGACGTGCCGGTTCACCCTAAATTCTTCGGTTGTCCGCACTGGAAACCACAAATACACCGAAAAAAACTCATGTTTTCACCCAACGAGCGAATCCATCAGCCTTGCTGTAGTTGAACAGAGAATGGAAAAACCATTGATCACAGAGAAGACAAAATCTTTTCCTGATCGGGGAAACGCTGAACAAGTGGGCAAATGGAGGCGAATTGGACGGAGACCGAGACAATAAAATGACCTATAGGTAAGGATTTTCGTCGGAAGAATGGCCTTTGAAGGCCGGGTATGGGAGCGCGGGCACCCTGCCCGCAATGCGAGCCGGAGGCTCGCGTACCACCACATCTTTCCTCCTCGCGCGGGCGACGGTAATCGTCATGACCGTTCATCGCTTTTCGATTCTATCCGATCCGGAAGTGCTTTGGTCGCTTTTTGTCCATGCTTTGATTATTTGTTACAGTCTACTCACTCTCAAAAATTGTCGGGAAATCGTTGAAAAATATGAGAATTGCCTATCTTGAGGACGACAGCGAACATGCCGCCATGGTTTACTCGTGGCTGCATGAGGCCGGTTACGAAGTCCGCTGGTTCGTCAGCGGGCTGGAGTGCGCGCGCATCGTTGCCGCGGAGCGGTTCGACGCCTGCCTCTTCGACTGGTCGGTGGAGGATCTGACCGGGATCGAAGTCATGTCGCGCCTGCGCATCAAGCTGCGCCAGGCCATGCCGCCCGTGTTGTTCCTGACCGGCCGCAACAGCGAGGAGGACGTCGTCGAGGCGCTGAATGCCGGCGCCGACGATTATCTCGTCAAGCCGTTCACGCAGCCCGTCCTGCTGGCGCGCCTGCAGGCGGTCCTGCGCAGGTATGCCGACGACGCCCTGCCGCAGGTGCAGGATTTCGGCAGGCTGGTCGTAGACCACGGTCGCCGGCAGATCACGGTTGACGGCCAGGTCGTCGCCATGACCGAGCGAGAGACCGATCTGGCGCTGTACTTCTTCCAGAACACCGGCCGACTGCTGACGCGCGATCATCTGGTCAAGGTGGTCTGGGGATTGTCCGCGAATGTCGATACGCGCACGGTCGACGTGCACGTGAGCGCGCTGCGCCGCAAGATCGGCATTACCTCCGAACTCGGCTGGCGCCTCGTTTCCGTGTATGGCCATGGTTATCGCCTGGAAAGGCTGAAGGAATGAAATCGCTGTAAACCATTTTCATTCGGCCCGCGTTGAAGATGTACCTTGTCGACTTCATTCCCGCCGTGCCGGAGGAGCGCCCATGATTCATCATCGCTGCTTCCCGACGAGTGTTTGCCGTCTGGCGGCGCTGTTCCTGGCCATGGCTTCGCCAGCCATGTCCGGGGAGGCGGCTTCCGTCTGGCGCTACGTCATCAAGCCCGGCGACACGCTGATTTCCATCGCCGGGCGTTATCTGGCGCGGCCCGCCGACTGGCCGAGGATACAGGAGAACAACGACATCGCCGACCCCTATCGGATACTGCCGGGGACGGCGGTGCGCATTCCCGCCTCGATGCTGCGCAGGGAACCGGGAACGGCTCGCCTGGAAAAGATCCATGGCGGCGTGCGCTGGCATGACGGAAACGGAGAGTGGCGCGCGGCGAGCGACGGTTTGCGGCTTGCCGCCGGCGCGGTGGTGGAAACGGGCGAGGATTCTTCCGCGCTGCTCCTGCTGGCCGACGGCAGCCGCATCATTCTCGCCCCGCATTCCGTGCTCGAGCTCGATACCCTCAGTGTCTTCGCCGGCGGTCTGATGGTCGACACGCGCCTGCATCTGCCGCGCGGACAGACCGACGTCCAGGCCAATCCGGAGAGGCGCCGGAACCTGCGCATCCGCACGCCGTCGGCGCAGGCGGTCGTGCGCGGCACCCATTTCCGTCTCGAGGCCGACGAGACGGCTTCGCGCGAGGAAACGCTCTCCGGCGTGGTGAGCGTCACGGCGGCAGGCAGGCGCGTCACCATCCCCGCGGGGAAGGGAACGCTGGTCAAGGCCGGAAAACCGCCGATCGCTCCCGTCGCCCTGCTGCCCGCCGCCGATGTGTCTTCCCTGCCGACGCGTTTCGAAATCCTGCCGATGCGCTTCGATCTGCCGCAGCTGGCCGGCGCCACGGAGTGGCACGGACTGATCGCGCCGGACCGGGAGCCGCATTCCATTCTGGCCAGCAAGCGGACGCGCTCGGCGCACCTGACCTTCGCCGACCTGCCGAACGGAAGTTACGTCCTGGCCTTGCGCGCCATCGACGTCAACGGCCTGTCGGGGCGCGACGCGCTGCACCGATTCACCGTCTTTGCCCGGCCTTTTCCGCCCGCTCTCAAGATGCCCGGAGACGGCGCCGTCGTGCGCAGCGCGCGGCCGGGTTTCGCCTGGGGAAACGTGCTCGAGGCTTCGCGCTATCGTTTCCAGGTGGCTGCCGATGCCGCTTTTTCGTCGCTGCTGGAGGATGCTGTCGTCGCGGCGGAAAGCGGGGAAGCCGGTCGGGATCTGCCGCCCGGCCCCCTGTTCTGGCGAGTGGCAACGCTTTCCGAAGCGGGAGAACAAGGACCCTGGAGCCAGCCGGCGGCCTTTGTTTACCGGCCGGGGCCCGGCCCGGTCGACCTGGGCCAGGCCGCGCTGCGTGTCGATCACGAGCGTGTGGCGCTCTTTCTGCCGCCAGTCTCCGGCATGGGCTACGAAGCGTTTCTCGCGGCGGACAGGGACCTGCGGACGACGCTGGCCCGGGCCTGTTCCGACGATGACGCGCTGGAACTGACCAGTCCGGGGAGTGGAAGCTTCTATCTCGGAGTTCGCTTGGTCGATCTGTCCGACGGCACGCCGGGGCCGGCATCCGTGCAGAAAATCGACATTCCTGCCGATGGCCGGCCGTGGCTGTGGCTGTTGCTGCTGCCGCTGCTCGCGCTCCTGTGAAGGAGTCTGCCGTCCTCTCCGCCTCTTCCCGAATGCGGGAAAAGAGCATCGTCATCCTGATCCTGCTGGTGATCGCCTTGACGTGCAGTCTCTCCGGCGCGCTCCAGCGGATCGACCACATGGTGTTCGACCTGGGCCAGATGGCCTTTTCCGAGCCGATTCCCGACGACGTCCTGCTGGTCACGGTCGACGAGCACAGCCTGGACCGTCTCGGCCGCTGGCCCTGGTCACGCCAAGTCCATGCCCGCCTGCTCGACGCCTTGTGCCGGGCGCGGCCGGCGGTCGTCGGATTCGACGTCGCCTTCCCGGAACCCCAGTCGCCGGAAGTCGACGAGCGCCTGGCGCAAGCCATCCGGCGGTGCGGCATGGTCGTGCTGCCGCTGGTGCTGGAAACGGAAAGCATGGGTGGACAAGTCATCGAATCGCCACCGATTCCGATTCTGCGCGACGCGGCGGCGGGGCTGGGTCGTGTCGGCGTGCGCATCGACGAAGGCGGCATGGCGCGCAGCGTCGATCTGGAAGAAGGCGTGGGCGCCGCGGCTTGGCCCCTGTTCGCCGCGGAATTGCTGCGGGTAGGCGGCGAAGCGCCGGTGGTGTCCGCCGTTTCGCCGCCGGCAGAAGCGAGCTATGAACTCGTGCAGGATGGGCGGCGGCGCCTGCGGTTCGCCGGGCCGCCGGGAAGTTTTCCGCACGTCTCCTATGCGGATGCGCTCGAAGGCCGGGTTCCGGCGGCCATGATCGTCGGCCGGACGATCCTCGTCGGCGCCGCCGCGGTCGGTCTAGGCGATCAGTTCTCGACGCCTGTTTCCGCCAACGCGCTGCCCATGGCGGGCGTGGAGATTCAGGCCAACGTCTGGCTCGGACTGCGCACGGCAACACTGGTGCGGGAAATGCCGCCAGGCATCGCAGCGCTTTTTTCCGTCGCCCTGGCGCTCGTACCCCTGTCCTGGCTGCCGCGCCTGATGCCCTCTTCGGCGCTTTTCTCCTCGCTGGCGTGGATGCTTTTTCCGGTCGCGTTTTCGGTGCTCGGCCTCACCTGCCTGCAATGGTGGTTTCCGCCGATGAGCGCCGTCCTGGCCAGCTTCTTCGCCTATCCCCTGTGGAGCTGGCGGCGGCTCGAAGTGGTGCGCCGGGATCTGGATTTCGAACTGCGGGAACTCGCCGGATCCATCTCCGGCGAAGACGATCCGGGTCAACTGTCGGCGAGAAAAATGGGATTCGAGCAGCGTATCGCGCAGGTCCAGACGGCGCGGCAGCGGGTGCGGCAACTCGAAGAGCAGCGCCGCGAGACGCTGGCCTTCATTTCGCACGACCTGCACGTGCCGCTGTCTTGCGCCGTGCAGCGCCTGGAAAGCGGTGCGGATTGCCGCCCGGAACAACTGTTGCCGTCGTTGCGGCGAGCCCAGTCGATGGCCCAGGATTTTCTCCACCTGGCGCGCGCCAAGGCGTTGGATCGCAAGGACATGAAGACGCTCGATCTCATTTTCCTGCTGCACCAGGCGGCCGATGAACTGTTCCTGGCCGCGCGGGACCGCGGTATGCGCATCGAACGAAATCTGCCAGCCGAACCTCTGTGGGTGGTGGGCGACTTCGACGCCATCGAGCGCTGCGCCATCAACCTGCTGCAGAACGCGGTGACGCACGGATTGTCCGATTCGTCGATCGTCCTGGAAACGGAGCGCGGGCATCGCGGGATCGACGGATCGGCCCGCGAGTTCGTGCGCTTCTGGGTCGAAAACGCGGGAGGCGAATACAATCCCGAACAACTGTCCAGGGTGTTCGAAAAATTCCGCCGTGGCAAGGAAAACGATCCGGCGGGCCGCCGGCCGAAAGGCGCCGGCCTGGGGCTCTACTACGTGCGCACCGTCGCCGCCAAGCACGGCGGGCGGGCCGGCGCGGAACCCGGTGTCGAGGGAAAAATCCGTTTCTGGGTCGAACTGCCCCTGGCCGAGGCATCGATGAGCGAAAGCCATGGCAGATCGACTTAGGGAATGGGAGCGAATGATGCGTATCCACTTTGACACGCCGCCAAGTCTCGCGGCCAGGATCATCGCTGCCGTGCTCGCCTTGCTTGCCGCCGGCGCGGCGCTGATGTTTTCCGTCGTGATCCTGGCGGGCCTCGCGCTCGCCGGGCTGGCGTTCTGGGGCTGGTTCTGGTGGAAGACGCGCGCCTTGCGGCGGTCGCTGCGGGAAGAAACGCCCACGCAAAGATGCGGAACGCCCGCCGATCACCGGAGCCAGGCCGGCGTCGGGAAGGTCATCGAAGGCGAAGCGGTGCGCGTGATGGAGGAGGGCCGCTTGACAGAGAACACGGAGAAGACCGAAGGCAAATGAGCCCGGGCAAACGGCAAGACGGCATGGGGAAACCAAGCGCGGCGGGTTCGACCCCGTTCGATCAGACCCACCGTCGTCGAAAACTCCAGCACCGCCTTGGCTACAAAGGCATTGGCCAGCCAAGCCCGTGCATGCGGCACACGCCCGACGCCATACCGCATGGATTCAATGAATTCTTCCACCCGCACCCATTCCAGCGGGTGGATGACTTTCTCCAACTTCTCCGTCAGCACGCCTGTCTCTTCTCTGGCGCCGGCCGCGCCGGTGGTTCCGTGTTCCGTCGTCGGAAAGGTCGCATTTACGGTTCTTGCTGAGAACTGGGCGGGAATTGCCTGGCGGGCCGCCGTTTTTTTGCATCGCGCACACGGAAAATGCTGCGAAATTGCATCGGACGCAGCATGGGGAATTCCTAACTCACTGATAATCAAGCATATTCTTCGCCGCCAAAAGATGGCACGAATGTTGATATGTATCGCACGCGGATGAACTTCCGTGTTTTCGATACGCCCGCGTTCGCGGGCAATCAAAGTCAATATTCTGCAAAGGGACTCATCCATGGCACACGACCCGAAATATGACATCCTCTTCGAGCCGATCAAAACCGCCGACGACCTGTTTCGCGGGCGGCACGGCGAGCCGGGATTCCAGACGCCGGCCCAGGTGATCGACGGCTGGCACCGCGCGCGCTGGATTCACCGTACTCGGCGCTCGCACGCTGGTCGAAATCTCTCCCGATCTCAAGATGGGCCGTTGCCGCGCGGTTATCCGTCGGGCGCGACCTGGGAAAACGTCGAAGGGGTCACGCAACTCAAAGAAAAGCACATCGTCATTGCCTCGACGATCCAACGGAAGGACGGCGCGGTCGAGGCGACTTCCGCTTCCCGCGTCGGCGCGTTACTCCGGCACGAGCACGGGCACGCGCTGGACCGGGTGATCCGCGCCAACGATTTCCCCGCGTTCGTGGCGACCTACGCGGAGGATACGAAAGAATTGAGCGCCTGGTTGAACAAGAAACTGCATCCCGACGCGGCGGACGAAATACGCTATCTTCTGCAAGAGGGCGCCGACGGTCGTCGGGAGGCTTTCGCGGAACTGTTCGCCGAACTCTGCGGCGGCGGGACGGCTTCGTCGATCGACGTTGCCAGGGCCATGCCGCGCGGCCGGGAAGTCGTCCGCGCCATCATGGACGACCTGAACAGGGAAAACGCGCCATGAGGATATTTTTTCGATGCAAGTCGACGGCTCCATCCGGCTCACGGGCATGATGAGCACGCCGGAATATCACGGCAAAATACGTTTTTTTAGCCCCAGGGATTCGCCATGAATCAATCACCCTATTCACGACAACTGGCGCTCCAGGCGGCGGCGGCCTTCATCGCGCTCGGCGTGGCCTGGCCCTATTGCCTGTTTCGCCAGATATCCCTGCCGTGGCTCGAAACCTCCCTCCTGATCGGCGCGCTGGCTTTCCTGCTCGCCAGCCTGACTTCCCAGTACTGGTGGTGGCGAATCATTCACGCCTCGTTCGCGCCGGCCGCCGTCCTCCTTACCGGCCTGAGCATCGCTCCAGAGTGGTATCTGGCGGCTTTCGCGCTGATGTTTCTCGTTTATCGCGGCGCGCTGACCAGCCGGGTGCCGCTGTATCTTTCCAGCCGGGAGACGGCCCGCGTCCTGGCCGGACTTCTCGCCGACCTGCCGGGCGCGAAGTTCATCGATCTCGGAGCGGGTACGGGCGGCGTCGTTTGCGCGCTCGCGGAAACGAGGCAGGATATCCAGGTCTCCGGCGTCGAAAATTCGTATCTGCCCTGGGCGATCGGCCGGCTGCGCGTGGTGAGGCGCAAAAACTGCCATTGGACGCTGGGCAACTTCTGGCAGGTTTCGCTGGCCGAATACGACTTCGTATACGCTTTCCTCTCGCCGGCGCCGATGGCCGATCTGTGGCTCAAGGTAAAACGCGAAATGCGCCCCGGTACGCTGTTCGTCAGCAACAGCTTCGAAGCGCTGGGGGTCGAGGCCGCCTTCGAAATCGAGGTAGACGATGCGAGGAAGACGCGGCTTTATGGTTACCGGTTATGAGATGATTTGACGCTCTCCGAATTCCCAAACCCAGGATTCGGAGAGGGCCATCACCGGCGTTCGGACAACAGACGGCGCACCACCCTGTCGATGGGCAGCGTGTAATCGTGAGACGACAGCACGAGGCTGTCGGCCGGGTTGACCAGCTTTAAACTGATGAAAACGAAGCGCCCGCTTTCCGCGTAGGTTCCGACCAACACCGCGCCGGCGTTCTGGCTGCTGGCCAGTTCGCGGACTTCGCGCGTGAGCAGGAATTCACCGTTGTTGTTCTGTACGAACACACTGCCGCGCAACTTCATTTCCACCACCGAGCGTCCATTCTGCGCAATCCGCGAGACCAGTTGCTCACTGATGATGCGGCCAAACGGCGAGGAATGTTCCAGGCGGGAAACATCCGCCAGCGTGGCGACCAGAATGGTGCCACCCCCACCCGGCGAAGAAAAATTGCTGACGGAAGCCGTGTAAGGAACCGCCGCGCCATATCCCGCCAGCAATCGGTCGGCCGCCTGGTGATTGGTGGCCGTGAATTGATACATCGCGGCCTCTTCATAGGTTGGCTCCGGTTCCGGTTTCGGGCCGGACGTCTCACAGGCGCCGACGAAGACGAGCGCAGCGAACAGCGGCATGATCAAGTATCTGCGTGTCATCATTTCTCTCCCTTCACCGGCAAGGTCGTGACCGGCACCGGACTAGGCCGTTGGTTCCAATACAGCGCGGCATCCTCATCCGAAGTGAAATACACGTTGCTGCGCCGCACGACGATCCGGTCGCCCTGAGTGACCGAGGCCGTCACCAGGATTTCGGTCTTCGGCACCTGTCCCATGTATTTGCCATCCGGTCCGGTATCGAAATTGTGTGATGCCCAGAAAGACGCGTCTGCCAGTGCGGTAACGCCGAGGAGTTTGGCGCCCCATGACAAATATCTATAAGGTGGAAATTCCAGAGGTCCGCCATCACTCACCCCTACGCTGGAGCCGCCGGCAATGATTCCGCCGGCGGTGAAAAGCCCCGCCATCAGCGTGGTCGCCTGACCTGTGTAATAAATGTCCCTGGGCTGGAACGCATACGCGGAATAGCGCACGTCCAGCACCAGGGCGTTCGGCGCATCACCCGTCGCGTTCGTGCCGCCGCACGTGCGCTGGATACAGGTACGCACATCTAGCCCTTGCGCTACCAGCGAAGTGGTCAGCAATTCGGTGAACCCTTCCACGAAGGCAAAATCATCCTGATCGCGGGGGATGTAGATCGGTGCCTTGATGAGATTCTTTTGCCCGAGATCGGCAACGACATCCTGCGCGACATTGGCCGCGATGGCCTGCCAGTGGCCCGCGCTTTGCAATTTGGGTTGCTCGATCCTGTCGAAGCGCGTGGGGTACGGCCTGTCCGCATAGCGAGCCGGAACGCCGCAGCCTGACAACGCAACCAGCACTACGCCGATGAAAACTGCCTTGTATTTCGTCACCATACTATTTTTCCTTGAAAGAAGACCATCACCGGATTCCACCGCCCGCACCCGCAAGCGTCCGATGACACCCGGACCCGAAGATCATAACGGCGAATACTAAGGATTCCTTAGTTTGCGGTCAAGAAAAAACTCAGATTCTCTGAGTTTTCGGAAGCTTCGTTCATGATGACCGCTCCCACGATCTTCGCCTCGCGCCTGAAACAGGCTCGCCTTCAGGCGGGCCTGACACAGATGCAACTGGGCGTGGCCGCGCACATCGACGAATACTCGGCCAGCGCGCGCATCAACCAGTATGAGCGCGGCAAGCACTGGCCGGATTTCGGCACGGAGGAGCGGCTGGCCAAGGTCATGGGGATACCGGCCGCCTTTTTCTACGCCACCGACGACGCGCTGGCGGAGTGGATTTTCAAATTCGACAGATTGAACGCCAGGAATCGCGCCAGGCTGTTGAAGATGGCCGACGATCTGGCGGAAGGGACACCAGGCGCCGAAAAATCCGAAAAACGAATCGGGTCCCCACCCTCGCCGGGACGAACCTTGCGCTAGCAGTCCCCGGCATCACGCCCCAGATCCCTGAGATCCGGGTCCGTCTGCCAGGCGCTTCGTTCCGGGGTAGACAGCGCGTGGCGCCGGCTCTCTTCAGCTGTCTGCCAGAGGAAAGTTTCGATCAGCCGACGCAGGTGTCCGACCTGCGGTGGCATGGCGCCGAAAAAAAGCACCCATTCCCGGCGGCGCACCAAGATCGTCGGGAAATTCTCGATCTCGAGATCCTCCAGGCGCTCGGCGTCCTCTTCGATGTCCCGCCAGAGAAACCTCACGTCGGGAAACTGTCGGGCCAAGCCTTCGAACCCGGCACGGTATTCCCGGCAGGTTCCGCACCATTCGGCGCACAGACAGACCACGGCAAGATTCGGATACATGGCATGAAGGATGCGGGTAGAAAAACGACATGGTAGCGCGGGACGGCGGCAAAACAGCGGCAGCCGATCGGTTCGCCTCGAGCGATCGCCCGGAGATTTTGGCTACGCTGGCGCCGGCTTCGTTCCGTTCCCATGCGATCGCCTGGTTGCCCGCCCTTGTCCACCGAACGGCCCGGCGCTATAATCCACTCTTCTTCTCGCCAAGCAGGATGCTTGTTTTTCAACCGGGCGCAGGCTCTATCAAACCGGGGCGGCGCCGCAATCAAGGAAAGAGAGTTTGACATGGCGATCACCGTTGCGCAAAAAGCGCAGATCATGAGTGAATACCAGCGCGCCGCCGGCGATACCGGCTCCTCGGAAGTCCAGATCGCGCTGTTGACGGCGCGTATCAATGACCTGACCGAGCATTTCAAGGAACACATCAAGGATCATCATTCCCGCCGCGGCCTGCTGCGCATGGTCAGCCGCCGCCGCAAGCTGTTGGACTACCTGAAGCGGACGAACGTCGATTCGTACCGCTCGCTGATTCAGCGTCTCGGCCTGCGCAAGTAAATCGCCGGCCAAGCCGCCGTGCGCCGGATATTCCCCCCTTTTGAACGAGTTGCAGCGGACCTTCCCTCGGGAAGGTCCGCTACGCTGTGGCTTCGCCTTCGAGGCGTATCGATGAATCGCGCGCCGGCGTCGTGGGTGCGCAAAGAACTGACCGAGAGGTAATAATGTTTAGGATCTTCAAAAAGACTTTCTCCTACGGCGCGCATCAGGTCACGCTGGAAACCGGGGAAATCGCCCGCCAGTCCGATGCGGCCGTCATGGTATCGATGGATGACACCGTCGTTCTGGTGTCCGTGGTCGGTTCCAAGTCCGTGAGGCCCGGCCAGGATTTCTTTCCCCTGACCGTCGACTACGTCGAAAAGACCTATGCCGCGGGCCGTATTCCGGGCGGCTTTTTCAAGCGCGAGGGACGTCCTTCGGAAAAGGAGACGCTGACCTCGCGCCTCATCGACCGTCCGCTGCGCCCGCTGTTTCCCGACGGTTTCTACAACGAAGTGCAGATCGTGGCGATGGTCGTCTCATTGAATCCGGAGGTCGACTCGGACATCCCGGCGATGATCGGCGCCTCGGCGGCGCTCGCCGTGTCGGGCATCCCGTTCGACGGTCCGATCGGCGCCGCGCGCGTCGGCTACGTCAATGGCCAGTACGTGCTCAACCCGACGGCGACGCAGTTGAAGGACAGCCGTCTTGACCTGGTCGTCGCCGGCACCCGGAGCGCGGTGCTGATGGTCGAATCGGAAGCCGACGTGCTGCCCGAGGACGTGATGCTCGGCGCTGTGGTCTTCGGCCACGAGCAGATGCAGACCGTGGTCCATGCCATCGACGAATTCGTCGACGAAGCCGGCAAACCGGAATGGGATTGGGCGCCTCCGGCCAGGAACGAGGAACTGGCGGCGCGGCTCGATGCCCTGGTCGAAGCCGACGTGCAGGAAGCCTTCCGCATCACCAGCAAGCAGAAGCGGACACAGCGCCTGGACGAAATCGGCGCCAGGGCGGTCGAAATGCTGACTGCCGGAGACAATGCTCCGGATGCCGCGACGATCGGCAAGCTGCTGTTCGATATCGAATCGCGCATCGTGCGTGGCCGCATCCTGGCCGGCGAGCCGCGCATCGACGGGCGTGACACGCGCACCGTGCGGCCGATCTCGATTCGCACCGGCGTCCTGCCGCGCACGCACGGATCGGTCCTGTTCACGCGCGGGGAAACCCAGGCGCTGGTGGCCGCCACGCTGGGCACCGGGCGCGACGAACAGATCATTGATTCGCTGGCCGGCGAATACCGCGAGCGCTTCATGCTGCACTACAACTTCCCGCCCTACGCCACGGGCGAGTGCGGCCGCGTCGGCAGCCCGAAGCGCCGCGAGATCGGCCACGGCCGCCTGGCCAAGCGCGCGATGATCGCCGTCTTGCCGAAGACGGAGGATTTCTCCTACACCATGCGCGTGGTCTCGGAAATCACCGAATCGAACGGCTCCTCGTCGATGGCCTCCGTCTGTGGCTCGACGCTGGCGCTCATGGACGCCGGCGTGCCGCTCAAGACGCACGTGGCCGGCATCGCCATGGGCCTGATCAAGGAAGGCAACCGTTTTGCCGTGCTCACCGACATTCTCGGCGACGAGGACCATCTCGGCGACATGGATTTCAAGGTCGCCGGCACCGATACCGGCGTGACCGCACTGCAGATGGACATCAAGATTCAGGGCATCACCAGGGAGATCATGCAGGTGGCGCTGGCGCAGGCCAGAGAGGCGCGCCTGCAGATCCTGGACAAGATGCGCTCGGCCGTCGCCGCACCGCGTGAGGAAGTTTCCAGCTATGCGCCGCGTCTCCATACCATGAAAATCAATCCGGAGAAGATCCGCGACGTGATCGGCAAGGGCGGCGCCGTGATCCGCGCCATCACCGAGGAAACCGGCACGACGATCGACATCCAGGAAGACGGCACGATCACCATTGCTTCGGTCAACGCCGACGCGGCCGACGCCGCCAGGGCGCGCATCGAAGCGATTACCGCCGACGTCGAAGTCGGCAAGATCTACGACGGCACGATATTGAAACTGCTCGACTTCGGCGCCATCGTCAGCATCCTGCCAGGACGCGATGGTCTGCTGCATATTTCGCAGATCGCCAACGAGCGTGTCAACGCCGTTTCGGACTACCTCAAGGAAGGCCAGAAGGTGCGCGTCAAGGTGCTGGAAGCCGACGAAAAAGGCCGCGTTCGCCTGTCGATGAAAGCCGTCGCCGCGGAAGCCGCCGCTGCGGCGCAGGCCGCCCAGACGGAAGCCGTATTGCTGCGGCAGTGAAGCGCGATCGCGCCGATACTGCCGGCCAGCCATCAAAAAAGGACGCCTCGGCGTCCTTTTTTGCGGACGGCGCGCAGGGCCGCCCTACTTGGCGACTTGCTTTTCGCGCACTTCTTCCAGTGTCTTGCAGTCGATGCACAATGACGCCGTCGGCCGCACCTCCAGCCGCTTGATGCCGATTTCCGCGCCGCAGCTGCTGCAATAGCCATAATCGCCGCTGTCGATCAAGGCGATCGTATCCTCGATCTTCTTGATCATCTTGCGTCCGCGATCGCGGTTGCGCAGTTCGATGGCGATGTCGGTTTCCTGGCTGGCACGATCGTTCGGATCCGCGAATATCGTGGCTTCGTCCTGCATGGTATGGACGGTCCGTTCGATGTCCCGTATCAGATCCGCCTTGCGGTTTTCAAGGATGGATCGAAAATGAGCCAGTTGCCGTTCGCTCATGTATTCCTCGCCCTTCCTGGGGACATAAGGGGCGAACTGTCCGGATAACGATTCTTCGGGCATCTTCAAGATCATCCTTCTTGCGGAGAGGCGATTAAATATCAGAAATGCGGCAACACTGCAAGCATTGAGGATACCGAACCTGCTCGACCCAATTTCATGATTGACCGTGTCGGAAGCGATGGGTAGAATGCGCATTTCCTCGGGGCGTGGCGCAGCCTGGTAGCGCATCTGCTTTGGGAGCAGAGGGTCGTGAGTTCGAATCTCACCGCCCCGACCAGTTCTCGTATGTTGCCCCGACGCCCGGAGTCTCGCGCCCGTAGCTCAACCGGATAGAGCACCGGCCTTCTAAGCCGGGGGTTGTGAGTTCAAGTCTCGCCGGGCGCGCCAGTAAAATCAACGGGTTAGCGATAAACGGCTAACCCGTTTTGTTTCTTGCTGGTTTTGTTTCTCATGTTCTAACGAAACATTGATCAAGTCGGAATTCGTCATTCCCGTATCGGCCCGGGCATCAATCCCTTCGGGCGCTCCTCCGGCGAAATCGCCGTCGACATCGCTCCGGGGCGAAGCGGAGGTGGCGCGCAAGGAGTCCATCAGAGATAACGGTGTAAAAACTCGCCAAAGCGAGCCAAGTGACTGATTTCAGTGGATCTTTTGGGGCGATATGTTTGGGGCGATGTAGCGGGCTTGAACCGCTGACCCTCGGAATCACAATCCGATGCTCTACCAACTGAGCTAACATCGCCATCGTTCTGGCTCGCCCGGCGAGACTCGGACTTACCACCCCCAAGCTTAGAAGGCCGGCAAGTCAAGCCTGTAACAAGGTGGAATTCTAGCAGTTTTGAATTCCAAAGACAAACCAGTCTACCTTGCCAAGCATGCGGTTGTGGAGGAGATATTCCAAAAATAGCGAGCCTTTTGCAAAACCAGCGCTTTGAGTGAAATTTTCCGCGGAGAGTAAGCGGGCGGCCATTTCTGGCATGATGAAGTTCTTGATGCCGACACGCCCGCGAAATGGATACGAATCGACGCTGTTTAGAGCCACTTGGAATTGGCGGAAAGCGAAAAGCAAGCTTGACAAATAGAAGCCTTTACTCGAAGTGAAGATGGTAAAAAACCAGATCTCTCCTGCGCGCATTTCATCCACAGCCGCTTGTTTTCCTCTCCTCCGCCTGGTGCTTGGGGAAAACCGGGCGCCCGCGCTTCGTCTGGAAGATGTGGAAAGGTTTCTCCTCCACTTTGGATTGCGCCCTTTCAGTAGGATAATCTCTTTCTCGCCCGGGTGGCCCGGGCATGATCGGCGAAACGGGAATCCATGAAATCCTTGACCTTGTCCCTGTTTCTGCGCGCCGGACGGAGGGGGCTCGCCTGTCTGGCCGCGCTCGTCCTGTTCCCCTGCTTCATTCATGCCGGCGAAGTGGCTGCTTCTCCGGGAAGCAAGCCGCCCGCGCGCGAAGTCCGCCCGGACCGGCCGCCGACCGACGATGCCGTGTCCAAAGCGGTGGCAGAGGCGGATCCGGGGCAGGCGGTCTTCGAGCTGCTGCTGGCGGAGATCGCGTTGCGGCGCAACGAGGTCGATCTGGCCGTGCAGGCCTACACCAGCCTCGCGCAGCGCACGCGCGACCCGAAGGTCATGGAACGCGCGATCGAGGTGGCCGGATTTGCCCGGCGCCATGACGCCGCGCTGGATATCGCGCGTCTCTGGCTCGATACCGAGCCGGACTCGCCAAGCGCCCTGAGAATGCTGGCCAGCGTCCTGGTCATGGGCAACCGGCTCGGCGAAGCGGCGCCGCACCTGATCCGTCTGCTGGAGTCCGACAAGGCGGCGCTGCCGGGGAACCTGCTGAGTTTGAATCGCATGTTCATGCGCCACCCCGACCGAGCGGCGGTCTTCCGGCTGATCGACACGGTGTGCCAGCCATTTTTCGGAATCGCCGAGGCGCATTACGCGGTCGCGGCGGCGGCGAGCGGCGCGGGGATGAATGAACGCGCCCGGCGCGAGGCCGGCCTGGCGCTCGAATTGCGTCCGGACTGGGAGAGGGCGGCCTTGCTCCAGACGCAGTTCCTGATGAGGGAATCGCGCGAGGACGCCATCGCCTTCATGAAAGACTTTCTGGGACGCAATCCCGAGGCCGGGGAGCTTCGCCTGCTGTTCGCCAGGGTGCTGATCGGCGAACGCCGCTACGCCGACGCGAAGCGCGAGTTCGACCGGCTGCTGCGGGACGCCCCGGACAACCCGGACCTCATCCAGGCGGTCGCCTTGCTGGCGTTGCAGTCCGACGACCGGGCGTTCGCCGAGGAGAAGCTCGAACACCTCGTCACGCTCGAGGTGCGGGACAAGAGCGCCGCGTACTTCTATCTCGGCCAGATCGCCGAGGAAGACGGTCGGATCGACGAGGCCATGTCCCGCTACGCGCAGGTCGTCTCCGGCGAGCGCTATCCGGCGGCGAAGACGAGGCAGGCCCGTCTGCTTTTCCTGCAGGGGAAGATCGACGAGGGACGCGCCCTGCTCCGAGGCGCTCGGACGGACAGTAGCGAGGACCGGGTCCAACTGCAGATCGCCGAGGCGGCGTTGCTGCGCGAGGCCGGTCTTGTGCGGGAAGCCTTCGACTTCCTCGAACAGCGGCTTGCCGACGATCCCGAGCGGCCCGACCTGCTGTACGAATCGTCGCTGCTGGCCGAACGGCTGAACCTTCTGGATCTGATGGAGAACCGCCTGCGCCGCCTGATCGAATTGCGTCCGGACGATCCCCAGGCGTACAACGCGCTGGGCTACGCCTTTGCCGACCGCAACGAGCGCCTGCCGGAGGCGCGGCGGCTGATCGAAAAGGCGCTGGCCATGGCGCCGGACGATGCCGCCATCCTCGACAGCATGGGCTGGGTGCTTTTCCGGCAGGGCGATCTGCCGGGAGCCCTGGCGTATCTCGAACGTTCCTGGGACCAGCGCGAGGATCCGGAGATCGGCGCCCACCTCGGCGAAGTGTTGTGGAGGATGGGCCGTCGGGACGAAGCGCAGCGCCTGCTGGAAGACGTGCAGAAGAAGTTCCCGTCCAATGCCGTCCTGTCCGAGACCGTGCGCAGGCTCGTTCCCTGACGGCGATGAAGGCATGGGTTTGGTGCGCCGCGCTGCTGACCGGATGCGCGGCGATGCCGCCGGCGGGCCCGGCTCGGCAGGCGCTGGAGGATTTCCGGCTCGAAGGACGCTTTTCGCTGCGTCAGGACGAGCAGAACCATGCGGGACGCCTTTCCTGGCGCCACACCGCGAAGAATGACGAACTGCTGCTCGCCTCGCCCTTCGGACAGGGCATCGCCAGGATCATGGCCGCGCCCGGGCAGGCCAGCCTGACCCTGAGCGACGGCAGCGCCTTCACGGCGCCCGACATACCGTCGCTGACCGAATCGGTGCTGGGCTATCGTCTGCCGCTTGCGCGTCTCGCCGACTGGGTCCGCGGCCGCGCCGACGGCGCCGGGACCGTCGAGCGCGATGCGCTGGGGCGCCCGCTGCGGCTGCGCTTCGAGGACTGGAACATCGAATACGGCTATGGCGACGACGATCCGGCAGCTCTCCCGGCGCGTCTTTTCGCCGAGCGCGCCGGCGTCTTCGAGATCAGGCTGCGCGTCGACGAGTGGAGCGCGCTGCCGGCGGATGACGGCCTGGGTGACGGCGGTCGATGAGCTTGAAAAATGCCGGGATTGCTCCCGCCACGCAAAGGAGCGGCGCTGATCGCCTGCCCGTTATGCAAGCCGGGGGCTCGCGTGCCGCCGCATCTTTCCTCCCGGCGGGCGCTGGCCGCCATGACCACTCATGGCGCTCGTCAGTTCGTCGGGTGATGTTCGATAAGTTTTTGTTTTTTCGCTATATTTTCCATATGCTCCATAGCCGGCCAAGGTATTTGGGTTAAAATGAATGGATTCGAAAATTCAGGGGATTCGAGCCGTGGGCAACGCAGCCAAAAACAGCAGGGAGAACACTGGCGCGCAGGCGACCAATTTCATCCGCAACATCATCGAGGCCGACCTTGCCGCCGGCAAGCACGCCCAGCGCCGCTGGTCCGGCAAACCGGGTCTCGCGCCGCAGCAGCTCGCCGGGCCGCTCGATCCAGCGCGCATCCGCACGCGCTTTCCGCCGGAGCCGAACGGCTATCTGCACTTCGGGCACGCCAAGTCGATCTGCCTGAATTTCGGGCTGGCGCGCGATTACGGCGGACGCTGCCACTTGCGTTTCGACGACACCAATCCGGAAAAGGAGGAAAGGGAATACGTCGAATCGATCATCGGCGCCGTGCGCTGGCTGGGCTTTTCCTGGCAGGACGAAAAGGAGGACAACCTCTACTATGCCTCGGACTACTTCGACTGGATGATCGCCTGTGCCGAATACCTGATCGAATCCGGCAACGCCTACGTCGACAGCCAGAGCGCCGACGAGATGCGCCAAAGCCGGGGCACGCTCACCGAATCCGGCAAGGATTCGCCGTACCGCAAGCGCAGCCCGGAAGAGAACATGCTGCTCTTCCGCCGCATGCAGACCGGCGAATTCCCCGACGGCGCACACATCCTGCGCGCCAGGATCGACATGGCCTCGCCCAACATCAACCTGCGCGACCCGGCGATCTACCGCATCCGCCATGCCGAGCACCACAACACCGGCAACCGCTGGTGCGTCTATCCGATGTACACCTTCGCGCATCCGATCGAGGACGCGCTGGAGAACATCACACACTCGATCTGCACGCTGGAATTCGAGGATCAGCGCCCGTTCTACGACTGGCTGCTGGAGCGCCTGGCCGAGGGTGGCCTGTTGCAGCGCCCGCTGCCGCGGCAGATCGAGTTCTCGCGCCTGAACCTCACCTACGTCGTGCTCTCCAAGCGCAAGCTCATCCAGTTGGTCGAGGAAAAGCACGTTGCCGGCTGGGACGATCCGCGCATGCCGACGATCGTCGGCGCCCGGCGCCGCGGCTATACGCCGGAAGGCTTCCGCCTGTTCGCCGAGCGCATCGGCGTCTCCAAGTCCGACTCGCTGATCGACTACACGCTGTTCGAGGACTGCATGCGCGAAGTGCTCAACGAATCGGCCGAACGCCGCGTCGCCGTGCTCGACCCCTTGCCGCTCGTCATCGACAACTACCCGGCGGGCCAAAGTGAAGAATGCTTCGCGCCCAATCACCCCCTGAAGCCGGAGCTCGGCAAGCGCGCGATGCCTTTCGGCCGCGAACTGTGGATCGAGCGCGAGGATTTCATGGAAACGCCGACAAAGGGCTATCACCGCCTCTATCCCGGCAACATGGCTCGCCTGCGCCACGGTTTCGTGATCCGCTGCACCGGCTGCGAGAAGGACGGCAACGGCCAGATCGTCGCCGTGCATGGCGAATACCTGCCGGATTCGAAGAGCGGCACGCCCGGCGCCGACCGCTACAAGGTCAAGGGCAATCTGCACTGGGTCGCGGCGGCGGATGCCTGCCCGGCCCGGGTGCGGCTCTACGACCGCCTGTTCGCCCATCCCGCGCCCGGAGCGGGCGAGCGCGATTTCCTCGAAGACCTCAACCCGGACAGCGTCCGGGTCGTCACCGCGCAACTGGAACCGGCGCTGAAAGACGCCAGGCCGGGAGCAAGCTACCAGTTCGAGCGGCACGGCTACTTCGTCGCCGACCACGTCGATTCACGGGAAGGCGCGCCGGTCTTCAACCGCACGGTGACGCTGAAGGACTCGTGGGAAAGGCCGGGGGGTTGATTCAGGCCGACCCGGGCCAATTCCAATCCTGACAATTCCTTTGAACCACGAATTTCCAGAACTTCCCATGCCGCCACTTTCTCCCAAATCCTCCGGTCGCGCCCTGCTGCTCTTATTCATCCTCTCCGGTTTGGCCGGGCTGATCTACCAATCCGTATGGTCGCAATACCTGGGGCTGACCCTGGGACACGCCGCGTATGCGCAAACCCTGGTGCTTTCCATTTTCATGGGCGGCATGGCGCTTGGCGCCTGGTTCATCAGCCGCCGCAGCCGAAGCTGGTACAAGCTGATTCGCGGCTACGCATGGGTCGAATTGCTGATCGGCGCGCTCGGGCTGGCCTTCCAGGGGATTTTCCAGGGCTATACCCACGTTTCGCAGGAAAGCATCCTGCCGCTGCTCGATAACGCGGCGTTGGCCCATGCCTATCAATGGGCTTCCGCCGCGCTCCTCATCCTGCCGCAAAGCTTTCTCCTGGGGGCGACCTTTCCACTGTTGAGCGCGGGCTATCTGCGCATCGCGCCGCGCCAGGATGGCGAAGTGCTCGGCGGCCTGTATTTCACCAACAGCCTGGGGGCGGCGCTCGGCGCGCTCGCGGCGACCTTCGCCTTGCTGCCCGCGCTCGGCCTGCCCGGCACGGTCATGACCGCCGGGGCGCTCAACATCCTGGTCGGCCTGGGCGCATGGCTGGTCAGCCGCATGGCGCACGAAGGACAGTCCGCGCCCGCGGCGGCGCCGCCGGACGCCGCTACTGACAGCGGCGCGCCGCAAAACAGCGAAATCCGCCGCATCACGCCCGTCATGCTGGCGGCCACCGCGATTTCCGGCGCGACCTCATTCGTGTATGAGATCGGCTGGGTGCGCATGCTGAACCAGGCGCTGGGCAGTTCCCTGCACAGTTTCGAATTGATGCTGACCGCGTTCATCCTCGGGCTGGCTTTCGGCGGCCTGTGGATACGCCGCCGCGCCAGCCGCATCGCCGATCCCATTGCCTATGTCGGCTATGCTCAGGTTTTCATGGGCATGGCGGCGCTGCTGTCCATTCCGGTATTTGCCCAAAGCTTTCACTGGGTGGGCTGGATCATGGAGGGGCTGGCGCGCACCGAAAACGGCTATACCCTGTTCGAGATGGGGACGGCGCTGATTTCGCTCGCCGTCATGTTCCCCGCGGCGTTTTTCGCGGGCATGACCCTGCCGCTCTTCACCATGGCGCTGCTGCGCGCGGGCGCCGATGAACGCGCGATAGGGCGCGTCTACGCGGCCAACACGCTCGGCTCGATCCTCGGCGTCGTGCTCATGGTGCACACGCTGATTCCCGTCATGGGCGTCCGGCTCGGGCTGACCCTGGCCGCGTTGATCGACGCGCTGCTTGGTCTGTATTTATTGAGAATGTTAAGCCCCGCCCGCGTCACTGCGAGCCTTGTCGCCGCGGCAGCCTGCATGGTGCTGGCCATGGGGATCAGCATACAATTGGGACAGGTCGACCCCCGCATACAAGCCTCGGGGGTATTTCGCACCGGAGAAGTGCGCTTTGACGAAAACAGCTCTGTTCCATTTCTGAAAGACGGCAAGACCGCCACGGTCGCTTTGCATCAGGGCAAATCTCTATCAATCATCACCAATGGCAAACCCGATGCCGCATTGACCGCTTTCGACCGCCCCCCCACCGGGGATGAAATCACCATGGTCATGCTGGGCGTCATGCCCTTGATCGCCCACCCGGCCCCCAGGGACATCGCGGTCATCGGCTGGGGATCGGGATTGAGCACGCATACTCTCCTGGGGAGCGCGATTCCCCGCAGCGTGGACACGATCGAAATCGAAGAGGTCATGTACGATGCCGCGCGGGCATTCGGCCCGCGGGTGGCGCGCGCCTACGAGGACCCGCGCTCGCATGTGCATATCGACGATGCGCGCACTTTTCTTTCCACCGGCAGACGCCAATACGATGTCATTATTTCGGAGCCGTCGAACCCATGGGTGAATGGCGTCGCCAATCTTTTCACCGCGGAATTCTATCGTTTCATGAAACGCCATCTCAGGGAAGACGGCATGCTGGTGCAATGGCTGCATACCTATGAAATCAGTGACCCGCTGGTTTCCACCATGCTTGCGGCCCTGGTGAGCGAGTTCCCGGGCGCCGAGATTTACACGATCAATGATGGCGACATGCTGATCCTGGCGCCGAAAGGAAAACTTTCCACTCCCTTTGGAGAAGCCCCCTGGAGTGAAACCGCATTGCGCGCGGAACTCAGCCGCGTGGGACTTGGCCATCCGGACGAAATCGCCCTGCGCCGGATCGGCAGCGCGGAAGTCATCCGGCAATATGTCAAATTGTTCTCCGCGGCCATCCATTCGGATTACTATCCAAGCGTGGCGCTTGAAGCGCCCCGGACGCGTTATCAAGGACAGAGCGCGGATTTCCTGTCCAATCTGGTGGTCAACGGTTTACCCGTGCTGGACATGCTGGATTGCCGCAAACCGCTGGGATCCGGAGCGCAAAACGTAATCGATCAAGGCATCAGTGTGTTCAGCAGGAAGCGTTCCTGGGCATTGCAAGTCACGGACACCATCCTTCAGGAACGCCAGAACGACACGTTCAAGCAAAATGCCCTTCCAGCAGATATTTCCATTCAGCGCGCGCTTTCTCTCGTGCGCCAAACCGCCAGTCTGGACACTCCCGCGCAGGTAAAGGAATGGAGCGCCGCTCTTGCCACGCTGGCAACTTCCATCGGAGTATTGCCCGCGGAGGATTTGCGGGAGGTCTGGACGCCCGCGCCCGCATGGCTGCCCGCTTCCGTCGCCAAACACCCCGTGGCGGCGGCGCTGCTGAGGGTCTATGCGGCCACCGCGGCGCGCAACCCGCGGGCCATGCTCGACGAAGCCGAATCCTTGCTCGCCATGCCTGAAGCGAACGATCTCGCCCCGGCTTCCCGTGAAGAAATACACACCATCGCCATGCTTGGCGCATTGGGGACAGGCGACAACGCCAAGGCTCTGGCGCTGGGTAATACGGACCCCGGCAATCTTGCCGACAACCTCGCGGCCATCCAAAGCTACTTGATGGCATGGGCCGACAGCGGCACCCCCGCGTGCATGGCGCGGACGGCGGAACACTGACCGTCCGCGCGTCGGCCCCAGGCGCGGGAAGAACATGGCAGCGCGCGCGCCCGAATCATTTTTTGATTCGCTCCGGGTTCTCGGCGCGACGCGCGTCTGCCGTTCCGATGTGCCGCCTCCCCGTTTTCCCCGTTCCTGATCGACATGCCGCCGCCCAAGCCTGGCCGGACGTCCTTTTCGTTCATGAATCGCCGCGCCCTCATCCGCCCCCAGCCGGCGCATCCGGGGGAACGGATCGAGGGTGGGCGCGCGGATGTAGCCAGCCAAATTGAAAACGCTCTAGCCGTGCAAAGTCCTGTAGGCGGACGCTTTTATTCCCACCGATTTTGTAAAAACCTTGCTGAAATGCTTGTTATCGGTGTATCCCACCGCGTAGCTGATCTGCGCGATTTTCAAGTTGCTTTCTCTCAGCAGGCGTTTCGCCTCATTGATTCGGCAGCTTATCAGGTAATCGGAAAAGTTCCGTCCCGTTTCCTTCTTGAATATGGTGCTCAGGTAGGACGGGTTCAGATGCACCTGCTCCGCCACCCGCTCCAAGGACAGCGGCTGTGTGCAACAGGCTTCCACATAGCGCATCGCCATCTTTACCGGGCGCGCGTATTCGCGTTCCTTGATCTGCCTTGAAAACAGGTTCTGCGCCCATGACACGAGGGTGGATATGGTGCTGGCCAGACTGGTTTCGCACCCCAGGCGGTCGAATATTTCCTTGCGTCCCGAGAAACCATCGGTATCGTCTCCGGCGGTCTTGCATGTATCGGCAACCGCCTCAATGGCGGCCTGGCATACATCAATAAGAACCGCTGGATCGGTTGTGCAGGAAACCGGACCGAAAGCGTTACGGATCAAGCGCTCGAATCTGCCGATGTCCAACGCCTCGGCGCTGCGCTTCAGGTCGTCAAGCAATGCGGGCTTCAGGATATCGGAGCTCGCGAGCTTGTCGAATTTCAGATCTCCATAGGAATACAATTCGTTCTGGCCGTGCAGTATGCCGTAGCGAACGGCGCGCTCGGCGGTTTCCAAGGTCTGTCCGAGTTTTGCGAAATCATGCTCCGGCAACCCGATCCCCACGCAGAAGACCGCGTTTTTGTAACCGCACTTCTCAAGGTGCCCTTTCACAATGGGGTAGAGCTCGCGCAATATCTCGCCAGCGCGGCTGCCCCCGCCGTAGTTGAAGATGAAAGATACCCTGGAGTGTTTCTTGATATAGGGGATCATCTCATAGCATACGGGATCGAAGCACGCGCGCGCGTCATCGATCAAGGACGCGAAGAATTCGCGCTCGTCATCGATCGAGGACACGGAGAATTCGCCGTTCTCCCTGTCTGCCATGCCTTTGATCATGATGATCGCCGACTGGAAGACGCCCTTCCGGAATTGCAGGTTGTATTTCATGTTCGAGTGTTCCATGGAACATAATTCCGGAGCGGAAAGCGTGGTCAGGTTGTCTATGAAGGAATTTCGCAATAATCGTCTCGTCCGCAGGAAGCGCTCATTGATGTCCTGCCTGTTGACGCTGACGCTTTGGTGCCGATCGGCGTATTTTTTCAGGACGCGTATGAGTTCATTCCTGTCCAACGGTTTGAACAGATACTCCTCGACGCCCAGACGCATGGCTTCGCGCGCGACCGCGAAGCTCTCCGTCTCGCTGATGATCACGAAATCGCATGAGATGCCATGTTCCTGAACGCGGTTGATCAGCTCTATCCCGTTGAGCCTTGGCAAATCATCACTGGTGAATACCAGGTCGGGCAGTGTTTTGAGGATGATCTCCATCGCGCCGATGCCATCGCCGCGATGCCCGATGATCTTGAAGCCGTACGCTTCCCAGTTGACCAGACCCAGAACGCGCTTAAGTTGCTCGCTGTCGTTTTCCGCTATGAGTACAGTCAGCATGTTTTCCCCCTCCTCGCTGGCCAACCATGATTCTTCTGTAACGCCAGAGCATTTCCTCCGATTCCTCATGCTTGTCGCGCGCGAACAGAAGCGTTCCCAGATTGAAATAGGCCTGGGCTGTTGACGGATGATCCTTGCCCATGTTCTCTTCCCAGATGGCCACCGATTCCCTGAGAAGATCTTCCGCTTCCCGGGACTTTCCCATCGCCTGATGGATCGCGGCGAGATTTTCCATGCTTTGCGTGACGGCGACATGCCTCCGGCCGAAATGCTTTCGCCTGATCTCCAGCGCCCGCGAATGCAAAGGCTCGGCGGCGGCGAATTGCCCGTCGTTGCCCAAAAGCACGGCCAGGTTGTTCAAGGACTGCGCGACGGCGGGATGAGCAGGTCCCAGCGCCGCCTCGCGGGCTTTCAATGAGACTTCGAAGAGTCGCCTGGCTTCATCCGTCCGTCCCTGCGACCAACAGAGCTCGCCAAGACTGTTCCGGGCCTGCGCGAGCGCGGGATGCTCCTCTCCGAGAGCTTTTCTGTAAATGGCGACCGCCTCTTTCAGCCGCTGCCCGGCCTTCGCGTTTTGCCCTGTCTTCTGATAGGAATGCGCCAGTTTTTCAGCGATGCGGGCGATCGCGGGATCGTCCGCCGGCAGGCAAGCCTTCAGGATGGAAACAGCCTGCTCCAGCAGAGGCTCCGCCGCCTGATGGATTCCCGCGGCCAGATAATTTTCCGCCAGCCTGCTTAGCGCCTCCGCGAACGCGGGGTGTCCGGAACCGACCGTATCTTCGTAGATCCTCAGTGCCCGGCGAAGAATATTCCTGGCGTCTTCCAGGCGCTTCTCATTTTGATGGATTCCCGCCAGACGCAGGAGAACGGAACCCAGATCGGGATTTGCGTCTCCCGATGACTTTTCGAGTATCGAGACAGCCCGTTCCAGGTGACGCCTTGCCTCGTCATTTCGCCCCTGGGCCTGGAGGCTTTCCGCCAATCCAAGCAATCCCCAGACCAGATCCGCAGGATCAGCGAATGGATGCTTCTCTCTGCCGGAGATTTCCCGCCGGAACAGCGATTCGGCCTGATCATGGCGTCCCATACCGGCGTACATCATGGCCACACTGCGAAGGGCTGCGAGGGTTTCCGGATCCTCGGGCCCATGGGTCTTGTTGCAGACGTCCAAGGACGCAAGCATGGCCTTCTCCGCGCCCGCAAAGTCTCCCAGGATCTGACGCACCTCTCCCAGGTTGTTCAATCCCACCGCGAGATGCCGTTGATCTCCGGCCTGGCGCGCGAACTCGACGGCTTCATCGGCCGCCTCGAGGGCTTCCCGGTATTTGCCCTCTTTCAGGAAATCGATGGTTTTCCGATTCAGCGCATCCCATTCTCGCGGCATATCCCTCCTCCGCTTCGAAATCAGTTCCGGTGATTACCCCATGAGTTCGACCTGGTGCGGCGGAGTCAGCGGAGTGTCGCACCTTATTATCCGGGGAACCTGCAAGCCTTCTTCCCGGGCATACAGGGCGATCAAGTCGGCGAACGCCTCATCCCCGGCCTGGAGGATCTCGGCCAGATGGTCAAGGATTTCCCGCTCCGCCTCGCCGAACTCTTCGAACGGTCGTTCCATCCAGCCAAAACGGTCCCAGTTCAGCAACTCGCGTTTGTTCATGGCGGCCAGATCCAATATCAGATTCGCGCGGATGACGCCGAATCCCCGGGATTCCTCATTTCCGAACATCCCGGGATCGCTCTGGTCCTTCCGGCACGCTTGCCAGGCCTGGCCTGCCGGGATGAACCGATCCGCAGGAAGATCATGGGGGCCGAAGACAATGGCGTTGGCCGAAACCGCGGCTTCGTCCAGGTACGGGTCAACCTGGCGCCAATGGCCGGTGCGCGAATCCCAGTATTCGGCTATTTCGTGGCTACGGTAAAAGCCCGGTCCGGCGGCCGTGAAACCCACTCTTTTGCGGGCCGGTATCCCTTGAAAACGCGCCATGGCGCAGAGCAGACTCACAAAATCGCTGCACGAAGCCATGAAGCGTCTGTCCGGAGGGCGCGTCTCGATCAAGGGCCGATCGTCCAGAGCGATGATCTTCCCAAGAATCGTTTGGACATGACGTGAATTGGTTTCCAGAAGGCGCTCATTCTGAATCGGATATTTGTGCCGTTCCCCGTAAGCCAGACACAGGCCCCGGACGACGTCGGACAGCGCCGGGACGGTCCGGGGCAAATCCGCGAACAGGCAACCATGGACGCCCGGATCGGTGATCGGGCTTTGCGTGGCAAAATACGACAAGGGATCCATTGCTTGTGAGCATTCCTTTCCGCGAAAGGCAGCCAATGGAAGGAAACCCATCCCGCCTGTCCGCAAGCTGCGCCCGCGAGCGCCATCGGGGATCATCGGGCGCGGCCCCCCGGCTTTCCGCTTTTCTTGCGCCAATCCATGTTCGACCCGCGTTTTCCCGCGGGTCACCCTGAAACGGGGCGCTCGAGGCGCCCCGCGTTTTTTGCTCCGGAAAACCGGATCAGAAGTTGTGCACGATGCCGGCGACGAAGTTGGTCTGTTTTTCGCCATGGACGTTCGTCCTGACGCTGGTGCCACTGGCGCCCCAACCGCTCACAATGCCATCGTCGTTATTGAATTGCGACGCATAGACATACAGCGAGGTCCGCCTGGACAGCCCATGCCGGTAACCCACCATGTAACCCTTGGCCTTGCCTCCTTGGGCGCCCATATTGACGGGGGCGTTGGAGACAACACGACAGCTACCAGTACCCATGCAATTGACACGCGTATTCAGGTAGTCCTTGTACTGCCCGTACTCGAGCATGACCGTGCCGGCGCTGCTGACCGGGATGCCGGCGCTCACCGTCCAGAACGATTGCTTGTCGCTGCCGCTATTGCCTGACATGCTACTCAGTCCGCCACTGTTCGCCTGTTCGCGAATGTAGTTGGCGTACAGCCTGACGACCTTGAAATCATACCCGCCGCCGATGCCCCAGCCCTTGGAGCCGAAACCGGTATTGGCAGCGCTATTCCAGGTTTTTTGGCTGTCGTCATCAGCCCGCGCCTCGTAGAACGCGGTCAGATACAACGGACCATTGGCGTACTTGACGCCGAGGGCCAACTTGGCGGCGTCGGAGGTGTCGGCACTTTCATAACAAGTGTTGGGCGGAGCAGCAGGGGTACAGTTATAGCCATTAGCACTCTTGCTCGTATTCACCTTCTCCCCGAACGAGTACATGGCCATGAA
>JAITIQ010000216.1 GCA_031279425.1 Accumulibacter sp. | reverse complement strand
GTCGTCCTGTCGCTGGCCGGCATCGTGCAGGCGGTGTCGCCGATCGTCGCGCACGAAAAGGGCGCGGGCAAGGAGGAAGAACTGGCCGGCGTGCTGCATCAGGGATTCTGGCTGGCGCTTCTTCTCTCGGTTCCCGGCGTGGCGTGCCTGCTTTATCCGGACCCCCTGCTCGAACTCTCCTCGCTCGAAGCGGCGGTCAACGCCAAGGCGCGGGCCTACCTCACCGCGCTGGCCTGGGGCGTGCCGGCGGTGCTGCTGTACCGCGCGTTTTATGCCTTCTGTATCGCCGTCGGCCTGCCTCGCCCGCTGATGGTCATCTCGCTCTTCTGCACGCTGATCCACGGACTGCTGGCCAGCCTCCTGGTCTCCGGCGAATGGGGCGGCGCGCCGCTCGGGGTGCTCGGCTGCGGCATCTCGAACGCGCTGGTCGCTTATCTGGCGCTGGCCGCCGGGGCGATCCACCTGCGCGCCAGCGCGAGGCTCAAGGGCTACCGGCTGTTCGCCAACTGGCGCGGTCCGCAGTGGTGCGCGCAGAAGGCGCTGCTGCGCCTGGGAACGCCGATGGGCTTGTCGAGCTTCATCGAAATATCGGCGTTTACCTTCGTCGCGCTGTTCGTCGCGCGGCTCGGCACCGAAGTCGTCGCCAGCCACCGCATCGTCGCCAACCTGGGGGGCGTCTGCTACATGCTGCCGCTCTCCCTGGGACTGGCGACGCTGCCCTGCGTCGGCCACGCCGCCGGCGCCCGCGACTGGCGCCGGGCGCGCGTCGCCGCCGCGTCCGGCATCACCATCGCCAGCCTCGTGTCAGTGCTGTTCGGCGCGGCGATATGGTTCGGCAGGACGGCGCTGGTCGACGCCTACACCGGCGACCCGGCGCTGCGCGCCCTCTGCCTGCCGCTGATCGTCTACCTGGCGGCTAATCAGTTGTGCGACGCGGTGCAGACGGTCGCCGCGCACGCCCTGCGCGGCTACAAGATCACCTTCGTGCCGATGCTGGTGCACATCGTCGCCTTCTGGGGCGTCGGACTGTTCGGCGGCTGGTGGCTGGCCTTTCAGGCGCCGCGGCCGATGGGCATCACCGGTTTTTGGCTGGCGATGCTGCTGAGCCTCGTTTTCGCGGCGCTTCTGCTGGGCTTCCTGCTGTGGCGGGTGGCGCTCGGCGAAAAAAAAGGGCGTCGCCAGGACGCCCCAAAGGAGGATGCAAGGAGGGAGAAATGAATCAATAGTGGTAGGCCGATTCACCGTGCGAGGTGATGTCCAATCCTTCGCGTTCTTCCTCTTCCGGCACGCGCAGACCGACGATCTTGTCGACCAGCTGGTAGGCGGCCAGGGAGACCACGCCAGACCAGACGATCGCCGTACCCACACCCCATAGCTGACTGATCAGCTGGGCTGACATGTCATACTCGCCGACGGCGTTGGCCACGTAGTCATAGACGCCGCTCCCGCCGAGCGACGGATCGCAGAACACGCCGGTCAGCAAGGCGCCGAGGATGCCGCCGACGCCATGCACGCCAAATACGTCGAGCGAATCGTCCGCGCCCAGCATGCGCTTCAGGCCATTGACGCCCCACAGGCAGACGACGCCGGCCAACAGGCCGATGACGATGGCGCCGGCCACGCCGACGAAGCCGGCGGCCGGGGTGATGGCGACGAGACCGGCCACCGCGCCGGACGCCGCGCCAAGCATCGAGGGCTTGCCCTTCAGCGTCCATTCGACCAGCATCCAGGACATCGTCGCGCAGGCCGTCGCCGCCCAGGTGTTGACCAGGGCCAGGGACGCGGCGCCCGTCGCCTCGAGCGCAGAACCGGCGTTGAAGCCGAACCACCCGATCCACAGCATCGAGGCGCCGATCATGGTCATGGTCAGGCTGTGCGGCGCCATCGATTCACGGCCGAAGCCGATGCGCTTGCCGATCATCAGGGCGCCGACCAGTCCGGCCATGGCGGCGTTGATGTGCACCACCGTACCGCCGGCGAAATCGAGCGCGCCCTTCTGGAACAGGAAGCCTCCCGTCGCGCTCGCCGCCTCGCCCGCCGCCGCGTCGACGTAGGCGTCGGGACCCGGCCAGTACCACACCATGTGCGCCATCGGCACATAGGCAAAGGTAAACCACAGCACCATGAACAGCAGCACGGCGGAAAACCGGGCGCGTTCGGCAAAGGCGCCGACGATCAGGACGGCGGTGATGCAGGCGAAGGCGCCCTGGAAGGCGACGAAGGTCAATTCGTAGATGGCCACGCCCTTGCTGAAAGTGCTGCCCGGCGATTCCGGCGTGATACCGGCGAGGAAGATCCTGTCGAACGATCCGTAAAAGCCGCCTCCTTCGGTAAAGGCCAGCGAATATCCGTAAACCACCCACAGCACGGAGATCAGCGCGAAGGTCACGAAAACCTGCATCAGCACCGACAGCATGTTCTTCGCGCGCACCATCCCCCCGTAGAACAGCGCCAGCCCAGGGATCGACATGAACATGACCAGGGCGGCGCAGACCATGATCCAGCCGTTGTCGGCCTTGCTGGGTACGGCCACCGCCGGATCCACCGCCCAGGCCGGGCCGGCGAAGAGCGCGACGCCCAACAGGACGGCAAACGAATATCTCGCGACCGATCTCATGACTGGCTCCTTCACAGGGCGTCCTCACCGGTTTCGCCGGTACGGATGCGAATGACTTGTTCGAGGTCGAAAACGAATATCTTTCCGTCGCCGACCTTGCCGGTTCCCGCCGATTTCTCGATGGCTTCGACGATCTGCTCGAGAATGCCGTCGGGAACCGCGGCCTCGATCTTCACCTTGGGCAGAAAATCGACGACGTATTCGGCGCCCCGATAGAGTTCGGTATGCCCTTTCTGCCGCCCGAAGCCCTTGACTTCGGTCACCGTGATGCCCTGCACGCCGATGACGGACAACGCTTCACGAACTTCGTCAAGCTTGAATGGCTTGATGATGGCGGTAACCATTTTCATGACACACTCCTGTTCTGGAGAACCAAAAAAGCGGAACAGCCGGCGGACGACGACGCCCGAAAAATGGCGGCTGATTGTTCCGCGGAAGAGCAAGCATCATGTATGCCAAGTGATGAAAATGTCTATTTTTCATCGGCTTGGGATTTTTTCGGAAGGTTTTCCGGCACGGGTTGCGGCGCGTCCGCGCACGAAAAAAGGGAGAGCGCACCATGGTGGTGCCTCCCCTCGACGATATGGACTTTCCTTGGAATCCGGCCTTCGCCGGCGCCACCGGGGCGTCTCTACGGCTTGCGGGGCAGTGACTCGATGGCGCGGCGCATATCCTCATCCAGGATGTCGGTGTCGGTTCCGTAACAGCCGATGACCTGGATTTCCTCGAAGACCTTGTCGGCGGGATCCGCGGCGCCGTTGCCGAGGTGTTGGGCTTTCCAGTACGCCAACATCAATTCGTCCGCGCTCAGACCCGTATCCATCCCGTCGGGCACCAGCGTACCGTTCTCGATGAGCACCTTGATCACTTCCTTCCTGCCGGCTCGCACGGCCATCGACAGCGGCGAATTGGGAATGCCGTTGTCGGGAAAATTGACCAGGGCGCCGCGCAGGATCAGCTCACGGACGATTTCCGCATGGCCCAGGAAACAGGCTATCGCCAGCGGCAGGCCCGGATTGCCCTTTCCGTCGTCGAGTTCGACCGGCGCGCCGGAGTCCAGCACGGCGATGACCGTCAAAAGCTGACCCGTGCGGATGGCCTTGAGCAGGTCGGGCGGGGGATCGGTACTCATCGGCACTCTTTTCTAATTTCGTTCGGGGCAAGCCTGTAAGTCGGGACGATTCTAGCACTGCTGGCCCGTATCGGCAGCAGTGATCCGCAAGGCCACGGCCTCCGCGATCCGGATGCCGTCGATGGCCGCCGACAGAATTCCTCCGGCATACCCAGCGCCTTCGCCGGCAGGATAGAGTCCCTCCACGTTGACGCTTTGCAGGTCGTCGCCGCGGGTGATGCGCAGCGGGGAGGAAGTCCTCGTCTCGACCCCGGTGAGGACCGCCTCGGGCAGGGCGAAACCGGGAATTTGCCGGTCGAAGGCCGGGATCGCCTCGCGTATCGCGGCGATGGCGAATCCGGGCAGCGCCGCCGCCAGGTCGGCAGGACGCACGCCGGGCCGGTACGACGGCGTGACCGAAGCCAAACCCGTCGACGCCCGTCCCTCAAGGAAGTCGCCGAGCAACTGCGCCGGCGCCGCGTAGCTACCGCCGCCCAGTTCGAAGGCGCGCGTTTCCAGCCGGCGCTGGAAGGCGATGCCAGCCAGTGGATCTCCGGGATCACCGCCGAAATCCGCGGGTGAGACATCGACCACGAGAGCGGCATTGGCGTTGTGTTCGGCGCGCGAATACTGGCTCATGCCGTTGGTGACCACGCAGTCCGGTTCGGAAGTGGCGGCCACGACCCGACCGCCGGGGCACATGCAGAAGCTGTACACCGAGCGTCCGTTGCCGGCGTGGTAGACCAGATGGTAGTCGGCGGCGCCAAGCAGCGGGTTGCCCGCGTGGGCTCCGAAACGGGCGCGGTCGATCAGGCTCTGCGGATGTTCGATGCGCAGGCCCACGGCGAAAGGCTTGGCCTCCATGGACACGCCGCAGTCATGCAGCATGGCGAAGGTATCGCGGGCGCTGTGGCCGGGAGCCAGGACGACGTGGTCGGCGGCGATCTCCTCGCCATCGGAGAGCCTCACCCCGCGCACCCGGCCGGATTCCATGGCAAGGCCGTCGACGCGGCTCTTGAAGCGGATTTCCCCGCCCAGCGATTCGATCTTCGCGCGCATGCGCTCGACCATGCCGACCAGGCGGAAGGTGCCGATGTGCGGCCGGGCAGCGTAGAGAATTTCCTCCGGCGCGCCGGCCTCGACGAATTCTTCGAGCACCTTGCGCGCCAAATGGCGCGGGTCGCGGATCTGGCTATACAGCTTGCCGTCCGAAAACGTGCCGGCGCCGCCTTCGCCAAATTGGACGTTGGACTCCGGATCGAGCCGATTTTCGCGCCACAGCCGCCAGGTATCCCTGGTGCGTTCGCGCACCGGCTTGCCGCGCTCCAGCACCAGCGGACGAAAACCCATCTGTGCCAGCACCAGCGCGGTGAAGATGCCGGCCGGCCCGAAACCGACGATCAGCGGGCGGGCGGACAAGCCTCGCGGAGCGCGCGCCACGAAGCGATACCTCATGTCCAGCGCCGGCGTGATCCGCCCGTCGCCGGAGAATTTCTCCAGCAGGCGCGCTTCATTGGCGACTTCCACGTCGACGCTGTAGATGAAGACCGGCGCGTGGCGCGCGTCGAGGCTCCTCCTGAACACGGAAAGACGGCGGATCTCCCTCCCGGCGACGCCCAGCCGCTCGGCAAGGGCGTCGGACAGGGCTTCCGGCGGATGATCGAGCGGCAGTCTGAGCTGGTGGATGCGGATCATGCGTCAAAACCAGGTGGGCGCTCGGAGCGCGTCTTGATTGGAAACCAAGTTCGGCTTGCGGGCGCAATGAACGGTCATGGCGGCAAGTACCGTCGTCGCGGTGAGAAAAGATGCGGCGGTACGCAAGCCCGCGGCCTGCTTTGCTGGCTGGAAGCCCGCGTACCCATGGAAAAATCCGCGGATCAAGCCTGTTGCCCGTAGCCTGCGAACTTTTCCAGCACGGCGCGCATTTCCTCGCCGGACAATAGCACGGGCGCTCCCAGGTGGCTGGCACGCCAGTACTGCTCGCACAGCGTCTCGAGCTCGAGCGCGAGACCAAAGGCGTGTTCCGGCGTTTGCCCGAACACCAGCATGCCGTGGCTGGCCAGCAGGCAGGCGCAACGCTCCCGCATCGCCGCGAGCGCGTGGTCGGACAGCGCCTGCGTACCGAAAGTGGCGTAGTCGGCGCAACGGATCGTGTCGCCACCGAAACGGGCGATCATGTAATGAAAAGGCGGAATGTCGCGGCGCAGGCAGGACAGGCTCACGGCAAACGGCGAATGCGCGTGCAGAACGGCGCCGACTTCCGGCCGCCGGGCATAGAGGTCGTGATGGAAACGCCACTCGGACGACGGCTTGCGATGGCCAATGGACGTGCCGTCGGGGCGCATGAACACGATGTCCTCGGACGCCAGCGCATCGTAGTCCATGCCGCTCGGCGTGATGAGATAGCCGTCCTCACCGTTTTCGCGCACGCGCATGGAGAGGTTGCCGGCCGTGCCCCGGTTCAACCCGGACGGCGCCATGCGGCGGGCCGTGTCGATCAGTCGCCGGCGCGGTTCGGAAATGGATTCGGATGGATCAGGCACGGCTCGTCTCCGGATGAAGCATGCGCAGCCCGGCCGCCGTCGCCGGGCAGTGGCCGCGCTCGGTGATGATGGCGTCGATCAGGCGTCCGGGAGTGATGTCGAAGGCCGGATTGAAGACCGCCTCGTCGACGGGAATCGTGCGCACGGCGGCGGGCCGGCCGCCGGCGTCGAGCCCCCCTGCGACGCGCAATTCATCACCGTCGCGCTCCTCGATCGGAATGGCGCCGCCGTCGGGACAAGCAAAGTCGATCGTCGAGGACGGCGCCGCGACGAAAAAAGGAACGTTCGAGTCGCGCGCGGCCAGCGCCTTCAAATACGTGCCGACCTTGTTGGCCACGTCGCCGTTGGCGGCGACACGGTCGGCGCCGACGATCACGGCGTCCGCTCTTCCCTGCGCAAGCAGCGTCCCGGCGGCGTTGTCGGCGATCAGCGTATGCGGCACGCCGCGCTGCTTCAACTCCCAGGCGGTCAGGAGACCCTGGCTGCGCGGCCGCGTCTCGGACACCCAGACGTGCAGGTCGATTCCGGCGTCGAATGCCGCGTAGATCGGCGCCAGCGCCGTGCCGAAATCGACGGCGGCGAGCCACCCGGCGTTGCAGTGGGTCATCACTTCCAGCCGGCCCGCCGGCCTGTCGTTTCCTGCCGCGAGCGGCGAGAGCAGCGCCAGGCCATGCTCGCCGATGCGCCGGCAACGCCCGGCGTCCTCCTCGGCGATCGCGCCGGCCTCGCGCCAGGCCACAGCCGCGCGCATGCCGGCGGAAAGGGGCGCGAGCCGCATGCGCAGGCGTTCGAGCGCCCAGCGCAGATTGACCGCCGTCGGCCGGGTTGCCGCGAGCGCGGCGACGGCGGCATCGAGCGCCGCGTCATCGTCCCGGGCCGCCAATGCCAGCGCCAGGCCGTAAGCGGCGGCAATGCCGATCAGCGGCGCGCCGCGCACCCGCATGTCACGGATCGCCCGCGCGACATCTTCCAGGCTGGCGAGGCGCGTCATTCGCAGAGTGTGGGGAAGCGCCGTCTGGTCGATGATCTCGATGGCGCCGTCCGGCGTCGGACGAAGGCTCCGGGCCGGAGCCGGGTGAAGCGGCGGTTCCATGATCGCCGCTCAGGCAAAGAGCTTCCACAACATGCGCGCGGCCAGCGCGATCAGCAGGCAGGCGAAGATGCGCTTCAAGGTGACGACCGGCAGCCGATGCGTCATCCGGGCGCCGAGGGGCGCCGCGAGCATGCTGAGCGGCACCATCCCCAGCAGCGCCGGCAGATAGATGTAGCCCAGACTGCCGGTCGGCATGGCATGGCTCCAGCCGTTGTAGATGTAGCCCAGGCTGCCGCCGATGGCGATGGGGAAACCGACGGCGGCCGAGGTGCCGATGGCGTTCTGCACCCTGACGTTGCACCAGGTGAGAAAGGGAACGGTCAGCGCGCCGCCGCCGATGGCCACCAGCGCGGACAGCGTGCCGATGCCGACGCCGACGCCGACCATGCCCGCCGTCCCCGGGAGTTGCCGCGAGGCCTTGGGCTTGAGGTCGAGGATCATCTGCGCGGCGGTGAAACAGACGAACAGCGAGAAAAAGATCGCCAGCGGCCGGATCGGGACATGCGAGGCGATCAGCGCGCCGAGCAGGGTGCCGGCCAGGATGCCGGGCGTGATCCGGAAAACGACGTTCCAGAGCACGGCGCCATGCCGATGGTGCGCGCGCAGGCTGGAAAGCGAGGTGAACAGGATGGTGGCGATCGATGTGCCGAGCGCCAGATGCAGCGCCATATTGGCGTCGAATTCGCTTTGCGCCGAGAACATCATGGTGAGCACCGGCACCATGATTACGCCGCCGCCGATCCCCAGCATGCCGGCCGCGAAGCCGACGACGGACCCCAGGCCGATGTAGGCCAGCCACCATTCCATGTATTTCTCCTGCCGGTGAAGGGATGACCGGGAAGCTGGAAGTATACAGGGAAGCGCCCGGGATGGACGGCGGCACGATCGTCGCGTCGAGATGATCGCGGCGGGACTTGGCTGTGCGGCCGGGACCAGAAATCGAACGAAAACCCGCGAAACAACTTCGAGCCCATAACCTTGTCATATGACGCGCGCACGCCGAAACTGGACAGGCCGGCCAGAATGCGCATCCGACAAGAATCTGGATCACCGCAGGCCTGCGCTCCTCGCAATGACGCCCCACCCCGTCATTGCGAGGAGCGCAGCGACATGGCGTCAGAAGACCGAAAACAGTCAGTTTGCGGCTGCGCCGGTTTGGAGAATGGGCAGCCCTTTCAATGCGAATCCGGCGGCGCGCCCACCACTTCCGCCAGACTCGCCGCGTCCAGCACGGCATCGGCCCAGGCCTCCCGTTGCGCGGCATCGGCCCGGCGCAGACGCTCCCGCGCCCACTCCGGCAAGGGCCCGTAACGACGCGACAATTGGCGGGCAAGGAAGCGGGGTCGTGGCGCGATGGAGGGATGCCCGCATTTTACCGGCACGACAGCGGTGTTCCTGGGCGCGGGCCAAGCTTTTCCTTTTTCCGGATCAAAAGGCAAAGTCCTCGATGGTCGTGGGCTTCACCTGCTCCTGCACGAGCACCTCGGCCTTTTCGTGCGTCGCGATGCCGCTGACGACGATGGCTTTGGGGTGTGTGGGGCAGGCGTACTGACACGCTCCGCAGCCGATGCAGTAGCGCGGGTCGACCACGGGCAGCGGATCGGGATGGCTGGTGATCTTTTTCATCTGCAACGCCGCCGTGGGACAGTGCTCGGCGCAGGCGCCGCAGGCGGTGCCGTCTTTCACGATGATGCAGCGCGGATGCGCGACGTGGGCAAGACCGATGCGGGTGGTCTGCTTTGCTTCGAGCGTGAGCGGGGTGAGCGCGCCGTCGGGACAGACATCGGTACAGACCGTGCAGTTGATGTTGCAGAAGCTTTGGTCGAAATCGAGACGCGGTTTCATGAATCCCATGAGGCTGCCGTAGTGCAGAACGGCGGGCTCGATCACGCGGCTGGGGCACGCGCTCACGCAAAGCTGGCACGCGGTGCATTGCGCGAGGATGCGCGCGGTGGAACGTCCGCCGGGCGGAGCGACGACTTCGGGGTCGTCGAGTTTCGAGAAATCGTGCTCCTGACGGTCGGCGCAGCCGCGTTCATCGGCTCCCGCCGCGTCGCGCGAAACCGCGGCCCAGGCCAGGGCGCCGGTGGCCGCCGTGGCGATGAAGATGCGGCGCCCGGTGTTTGCTGGAGTCTGGGAGCGGGAGCCGGCGGAGATTTTATCCTTGGACGAAGGAGTGGCGGGGCGTTTGCCGGCGAGGCCATGCCAACGGTATTTCACTCCGCCCTCGCCGCAAACAGAGAGGCAATCGCAACAGGCGACGCAACGGGAAAAGTCGATTTCGCCGGCGCGCAGGTCGATGCACTGGGCTTTGCAGGCACGCAGGCAGTCGCCGCATTTCACGCAGACGGCATTGTCTACACTGATGCGCCAGAGCGAGCGGCGGGAAACCAGGCCGAGAAGTGTGCCGACCGGGCAAACACTGTTGCACCAGAGGCGTCCGCGCGCGGACGCCATGATCGCGAGGGCGATGAAAATGACCAGCGGCGGCAGCAACGCGCCCGCGGCGGCGAGGCCGGCGTCGCCGTGGGGCACGGCGGCAGGGTATTCGAGCGCGGTCGCGATGGAGGCGGCGACGTTGTTGACGGCGACCGCGACGGGGCGCAAAAGCGTCGAGGCGATGCGCCCGAAGTTGCTGTAGGGGTCGAGCCAGGCGATTGCCAGCCCGCCCCAGCCGATGGCGAGCGAGGCGATCGTGATGGCGAGGATGGCATACCGCAGCGCGTTGCGCGGTTTTCTGTAGGGAAGCTTGTACGACGGGACGCGGCGGATATTCGCAGAGATGCGCGCCATCGCGTCCTGCAGGATTCCCAGGGGACAAATGACGGAGCAATAGACGCGGCCACAGGCGAAGGTGAGCGCGAGGACTGCGAGGCAAGCGAATGCCGACACGCGGAAGGCCGTCGCGAAGGTGAATGCCGACGGCACGAATTGCACCGAGGCGACGAGGTGTTTGAGGGAATTGGGGACGATGTCGCGAAAGTCGATGAACGCCGCGAGCGCGACCGCGAAGACGAGCACGGCGGCGGCGACGCGGACGCGGCGAAGCGCGGGGGAGCCTTGGGCGGAGGGTCGGGGCAGGACAGGAATTTTACGGATCACGGGCGATGTGCGTTCATCTCGAAGAAGCGCAACGGGAATTGCCCGGGTCAACTGCGGTTTCCAGGCTACGGAGTACTGGGGAAAACCCCGGCTCTCAGGCGGTCAGTTTCACGCGCTCGATTCTCAGTTTGCCGAGATCGCCCTGTCCGATTCCCGTGGCGGCGGCGATGCGCACGTGCGTGATGCCGTCGGCGGCGTGGCCGAGCAGCCGCGACGCGGCCACGTCGATGGCCACGATATCGGTGGAAATGAGGAGCTGCCGGACGTTCTGGTCCAGGTCGGCGTCGCTTCTGCCGCGCGGACCGTTGCGCGTCATCGGGCTGAAGGCGTCGAGGATGTTCAGATCGGGTTTTTTGACCGTGAGGATGTCTACGATGCACTGGTGGAGGTTGTTGCGGTGGTAGGCGCCGCGGTCCCAGATCATGCCCATCAGGTTCTTCATGCAGGCGGTCATGGTGGCGCCGCCGTGATGCTTGAGGACGGGAGCGTTGATGAAGACGTCGCTGTCGAGGATGGCGGAGTGGATTTTCACTTTCTTGAGCGCCACGCCGTCGGGAATGGCGACTTCGCGATAATACGACTGGTCGTGGCCGGGAAGCACTCGCGCGCCGGCATCCCCGGCGGCGGCCGCGATGCCGCTGTTCCTGTAAGCGGGCTCCCAGGCGTCGCAGGTGTGGTCGAAGACGGCGACTTCGCTCGCGCCAGCTGCGAGGCAGAGTTTGGTGAGGCGGGCAACGATGTCGGGATGGGTATTGGCGCAGTGTTCCGGGGGCACGTCCCAGCCCATGTTGGGTTTGATGACGACCTTCTGACCCTTTTTCACGAAGGCGCCGATGCCGCCGTAGGACTCGAGGGCACGGTCGAGCATGGCGACGCGGTTTTCGCCCCTCACGGTGATGAGGTCGGGCACGCCGTTTGCGACAGCTGCGGGCGCGGCGGAGAGCTTGAGCGAGGGAAAGGCTGCCGTCGCGCCGGCGGCAAGCGTGGTCTTGATGAATCCGCGGCGAGCATTCATGGTGATGTGTGAGATGTGGCCAAGGATTGGAAAATTATAACTGCTGGCCGAGGAAACAATGGACCTATAAACGGTATTGGAACCGCTTTCAACGCAGAGGGCGCAGAGACGCAGAGAAACCGGGGTTTCATCTGCCCGGCGCAGGCGATTCCTCCGGCGAAGGCGTGTTTTTGACGGCCCGGCGTCGAGCAGGATCGGTCGCCCGGTCTACTGCGTCAATGGTTTTCAATCGTTGCCGGCCAAATCATCAGACGACCGACTTCATTCCAGCGCTTCGCGCCTCAACCAGGCCCGCCGCCTGCAGGCGGGAAATGGCCTCGCGCACGATCGGTCTTCAGGAGAAAACCTTCATCGCCGACAACTGGGCAAGAGGCAGGACCAGGCGTCGCCGTGAACGCAACAAAGACGCGGGAAGCCTGCGCCGGACAGGGCCGAAAGCGTGACAAGGGCGCCCGCGGGTGCTAGCGTTACGCATCCAGTCGCCGGATTCGTATACGAGGAGCAGCGGAAGATGAACATCAAGGATACCGTCAAGGAAAATTTCGCTTACAGCAAGGAGTTGCTGGAAGCGGGCATCAAAGGCGCCAACAGCGCGCGCAAGGAAGTGCTCCATGCCGAGGAGACCGCCGACCTGTTTACGTCGGCCGCCCAGGATTCGTGGCAGCCGGCGGTTTTCGGCCTGCTCGCGGGCGCCATCTGCGGCGTGCTGGCCGATGATCGCAGGCCGATGCGCGGCGTGGCCGCGGGCGGATTGTTCGGCGCCATGCTTGGCTTCGTCGGAGGATTCGCCTGGAACACCCGGCCGCTCACCTCGGCCATGGCCCACAATGCCGGCAAGCGCATCAACAAGGTGCGCGACGACCACTGGCTGAGCAAGAATCCGATCAATTACGGCTGACCGGGCGGGTTCCGAAAACGGCAGGGGCCGGCGAAAACCGGCCCTTCGTTTTTCCCGGAAACGGAGCGGTTTCGTGCGGACGCGGCAGTTCCGGCCCCGCCCGCTTTCCGAACGGGCAGAAAGCCTCGCGAACTGGCAGAATACGCCGTTCATCCTCTCGAAACCCGATGCGCTTCGCGGCGTCATGAAAATCAGAAATCAGAAGGATTTCGCCTCCGGCATCCTGCTGGCCGTCGCCGGCGTCTCGTTCGCCATCGGTGCGACGAATTACGGTTTCGGCGATTCGGCCCGGCCCGGCCCGGGATATTTTCCCTTTGGCTTGGGCGTCATTCTGGCCGTCCTCGGTCTCGTCATCCTGCGCGGAGCCTTCGCCAGGGGAAGCGGGGACGGAGAGGCCATCGGCGCGATTCCCTGGCGTCCGCTGATCGGCGTCGTCGGCGCCCTGGTTTTCTTCGGCTACTTCCTGCCCAGGCTGGGTTTTTTGATCAGCTTCCCGGCGACGATCGTCATCACCTCGGCCGGGGGTGCCGAGTTCCGCTGGAAAGACGCCCTGGCGAACGCCCTCGTCCTGACTCTCCTGTCGTATGCGATCTTCATCCACGGACTGGAGCTCAACATTCCGCTCTGGCCGGCCTGATCATGGATCTGCTGGACAACCTCGCCATCGGATTCCAGACCTCGCTCTCGCTGGCGAACCTGGGATACGCCTTCCTCGGCGCCCTGCTCGGCACGCTGGTCGGCGTGCTGCCCGGTCTCGGGCCGATCGCCACCATCGCCATGCTGCTGCCCTCGATGTATACGCTGGAACCGACCTCGGCGCTGATCATGCTCGCCGGCATCTTCTACGGCGCGCAATACGGCGGCTCGACCACGGCCATCCTGATCAACGTGCCTGGCGAGGCATCCACGGTGGTCACGGCGCTCGACGGCTACCAGATGGCGCGCCAGGGACGCGCCGGCGTGGCGCTGGCCACCGCCGCGCTGGGTTCCTTCTTCGCCGGCACGGTCGGCACACTGGTCGTCGCGGCTTTCGCGCCGCCGCTGGCCACGCTGGCTTTCGAGTTCGGCGCGCCCGAGTATTTCGCGCTGATGTTCCTGGGCCTCGTCGGCGCCATCGTGCTGGCTTCGGGACCGTTCGCCAAGGCGCTCTCCATGGTCGTCCTGGGTCTCCTGCTCGGCCAGATCAATACCGATGCCATCACCGCGGTGCCGCGTTTTTCCTTCGGCGTTCCCGAACTGATGGACGGCATCCACTTCGTGATCATCGCCATGGGCGTCTTCAGTTTCGGCGAAATCATCGCCAACCTGGACCGGCCGGCGGAACACCGCGAAGTCTTCGTCCGGAGCGTCACCGGCCTGTGGCCGGGCAGACGGGATTTCCGCGAGGCGTCGCCGGCCGCCGCGCGCGGCACCTTGCTCGGCTGCGTGCTCGGCGTGCTCCCCGGCGCCGGGCCGATACTCGCCTCATTTGCCTCGTATTCCCTGGAAAAGAAGCTCTCGAAGCATCCGGAAAGATTCGGCAAAGGCGCCATCGCCGGCGTCGCCGGACCGGAATCGGCCAACAACGCTGGCGCGCAGACCGCGTTCATCCCGATGCTGACCCTCGGCATCCCGACCAGCGCGGTAATGGCCCTGATGATCGGCGCCATGACGCTGATGGGCATCCAGCCGGGCCCGCAGGTCATGACCAGCAATCCGGCGCTGTTCTGGGGACTGATCACCTCGATGTGGGTCGGCAACCTGATGCTGGTGATCCTCAACCTGCCGCTGATCGGCATCTGGGTCAAATTGCTGACGGTGCCCTACCGTTTCCTTTTTCCGGCGATCATGGCTTTCTGCGCGATCGGCGTGTATTCCTTGTCGAACAACACCTTCGACGTCTACTGCGCCGCCGCCTTCGCCGTCATCGGCTATCTGTTCCACAGGCTCGGCCTCGAACCGGCGCCGCTGCTCCTGGGCTTCATCCTCGGGCCGATGATGGAAGAGAATCTGCGCCGCTCGCTGCTGATGGCCCGCGGCGACTGGAGCATTTTCATCGCCCGCCCGATCGCCGCGGCGATGATCGCCGCCGCCGTCGTGCTGATGGCCGCCATCGCGCTGCCGGCGATCCGAAAAAAACGCGAGGAAGTATTCGTCGAGAAGGAAGAATGAACGAGGTTTTTCTCCGTACCGGAGGATTCGGCATGTCCCGAAAAATCCCACATCTGGCGGGTCTGGTACTGTCGGCCGCCGCCCTGGCGGCTTTGGCGCAGATGCCGTCGATCGAGCTTGTGGCGCGCTTTCACCGCATCGAGGCGGAAGTCGCCGCCGATCAGTCCACCCGTATGCGGGGGTTGATGCACAGGGAGCGCATGGCACCCAACCACGGAATGCTCTTCGTCTTTCCGCAGGCCGCGCGCCACTGCATGTGGATGCGCAACACCCTGCTGCCGCTTTCCGTGGCTTTCCTCGACGACGAGGGAAAAATCCTCAACATCGAGGACATGGCGCCGCGGACCGAGGACAACCATTGCGCCGGCGGGCCGGCGCGCTTCGCCCTGGAGATGAACCGCGGCTGGTTCGCGGAAAAGGGAATCCGGCCGGGGCAGCGTATCGGCGGACTGGAGAATTCGCCGCGCCCGCGATGAGAAACCGTCATGCGCCTGTCGATGTGCTCTAAAAATGCGCCCCAAACGCCACTTGATTGGGAAGACGCCGGGAATCGGAGGGGTTTTCCCCGATTCCCGCCATGTTGGACGCGCTTCTCCAATGACTTGTGGACATCTGCAGCAGTCCTTGGATCATGATCGGAGTTGTACGATGAACAGCGATGAAGCGAAACGAGCGCGCACGGATCGGCTGATCGCCGAGGCGATCCGTGGCCGCCAGCAGCGCGAGCAGGGATACCGGGAACGGGCGCTGAAGCTCTATCCGTGGATCTGCGGCCGCTGCGGACGCGAATTCACGCGCGAGAACCTGCATCAGTTGACCGTGCATCACCGCGATCACAACCATGACCACAATCCGCAGGACGGCAGCAACTGGGAGCTGCTCTGCCTGTACTGCCACGACAACGAGCATGCGCGGCAGCTCGACGGCGAGGCGGCGCGTCAGGCCGGCGTGACGGACGATCGGGGGAGCGCCGCGCGGGCGACCTCGCAGCCTTTTGCCGATCTTAAGGATTTGCTCAGGAGGGGGCGCTGAACACGACCCCTTGCGGGCCGGCCTCTGGCTGGCGCGTGCGCAGGCAAGAAAGGGGACGATCAAGGTGTAGGAGAGACTCCTCCAGACGAAGCAGGCGTTCGCTTTCCCCTCCCTCGCCGGGCCTGTACACGGCCCCGTCGGGCGAGCTTCGAGGGGAAAGAATTGGGCTTTTGCCGGCAGGATGCCGGCTTCGTTCCATTCCAACATGCAGCGGCTCGTTTCCGGGTTTTCCAATGTGATCGCTTCGCCGAAGAGAAGGCCACGGCTCGTCCATCGGATGCGCTGTGATACACTCGAAATCTCCTTTTCTCGAGCCTGTCCGAGGACCGCCGCCATGCCAGATCCCAAGATTTTCGAAGAATTCTGCGCTCGCCTGAGCGCTTTGATCGCCGCCAGCCCTGCCGCCGACATCGAGAAGAACGCCCGCGCCCTGCTCTCGGGATTTTTTGCCAGGCTCGATCTCGTCAGCCGGGAAGAGTTCGATATCCAGGCGCAGGTCCTGCAGCGCACGCGCGAAAAAATCGACGCGCTGGAAAAGCGTCTCGAACGCCTCGAACCAGCTTCCGAGCCGATCGGCGCGGAGTGATCCGGTTCGCAGCCAGAGTTCTCATTCATCTCGATTCCGATGCGCGGGGAAATCATCCTGGAAACCGCGGTTGGAGGCGCCCGTGAGTGCCGCCCCGGAGTGGGCGGGCAAGGCGCGACGACGCGACAGGCTCCCGCACGCGAGGAGGAGCAACGCCCCCGGCACGCCGCGCGGCGCTCATGGGCGCGTCACGAGATCGCTCCATGGGGGAGGGGTGGAAAGACCGGAAGGGCCTGTCATCGCCTGGCCTCGAAGGGAAGGAATCAGTGGTCGACTGCGGTTTCCGGGATGATCTCATCGGCCCGTCCGCGGCGCCGCGGCCGTCCTCATGTCGCTGGCCATCGTCCTTAGCCGGGGGCTCGATGGCCTTTCCGCGCCGCCGGTCGCTGTCGAGGTCCATCTGGCCGGCGGATTGCCCAGCGTCACGCTGGTCGGCCTTCCGGACACGGAGGTCAAGGAAGCCCGCGACCGGGTGAGGGCCGCCCTGCAGAATTCCGGATTCGAATTCCCGGCCAGGCGCATCACCGTCAATCTCGCGCCCGCCGACCTGCCCAAGGAATCCGGGCGTTTCGACCTGCCCATCGCGCTCGGCATCCTCGCCGCGTCGAACCAGATTCCGGACAAGGCGTTTGACGATTACGAGTTCGCCGGCGAACTCTCGCTCTCCGGCGGTCTGCGTCCGATCCGCGGCGCGCTGGCCATGGTGCTGGCCGCCGGACGCCGCGGCGGCGGCTTCGTCCTGCCGCGCGAAAGCGCCAGGGAAGCCGCCCTGGCGCGGGACGCGCGCATCCTGGCCGCCGAATCCCTGCTCGAAGTGTGCGCTCACCTGAGTGGCCAGCGTCCGCTGCCGGCCTGTTCGGCGGTCGACGTCGATGCGGACGCCATGACGCCCGATCTCGCCGAGGTGCGCGGCCAGGCGCAGGCCAAACGCGCGCTCGAAATCGCCGCAGCGGGCAATCATTCGATCCTGCTCGCCGGTCCGCCCGGCACGGGCAAGTCGATGCTCGCCAGCCGGCTGCCCGGCCTGTTGCCGCCGATGACGCAGGAGGCGGCGCTGGAATCGGCGGCCGTCCTGTCGCTTGCCGGCCAGTTCAGGCCCGAACACTTCGGGCGCCGCCCTTTTCGCTCGCCGCATCACACGGCCTCCGCCGCCGCGCTGGTCGGCGGCGGAGGCGTCCCGCGTCCTGGCGAAATCTCGCTGGCGCATCGCGGCGTGCTGTTCCTCGACGAATTTCCCGAATTCGACCGGCGCGTGCTCGAAGCCTTGCGCGAGCCGATGGAAAGCGGTCGCATCCTGATCTCCCGCGCCGCGCGGCAGGCCGAATTCCCGGCCGATTTCCAGCTCGTCGCCGCGATGAACCCCTGCCCCTGCGGATATCATGGCGACCCGCGCGGCAAATGCCGCTGCACGCCGGACCAGGTCGCGCGCTATCTGGGCAAGCTGTCCGGCCCTCTGCTCGACCGCATCGATCTCATGATCGAAGTGCCGGCCCTGCCGCCCGAAGCCCTGCAGGGCGCGCCCACGGGAGAGGCGTCCGCCGCCGTGCGCGCTCGTGTCGCCAAAGCCGCCCGCCGCCAGCTCGAACGCCAGGGCAAACCCAATACCCACCTCACGCCGCGCGAAATCGACCGCTACTGCCGGCCCGAAGAGGACGGCGCGGCCTTGCTCAGGAACGCCACCGCCCGCCTCAACCTGTCCGCGCGCGCCTACCACCGGGTTCTGCGCGTCGCGCGCAGCATCGCCGACCTGGCCGGCAGCGGCGAGGTGCGTTCCGCGCACGTTGCCGAAGCCATCCAGTATCGCCGTTTCAGCAAGGATTGAACCATGTCCGCAACCAAAGAAGCGCCCGGCCGGGGCGGGCAGAATCTCGCATTCCTGCTTGCCGCCCTGGGCACCATCGGGTCATTTACCATCGACACCTACCTGCCGGCGATGCACGACATCGCGGCCACCTTCAGCGTGTCGCCGCTGAAGGTCCAGCAGACGATGACCTCGTATCTCTTCATGTTCTCGATCATGTCGCTCTGGCATGGCGCGATCTCGGACGCGCTCGGACGCAGGAAGGTCATCCTGGTGACCTTGGGACTCTACGTTTTGTCGTCGCTCGGCTGCGCCTTCGCCACGCGCATCGAAGATCTCTGGCTGCTGCGCGGATTGCAGGGCTTCTCGGCCTGCGCCAGCATCGTCGTCGGCCGC
>JAITIQ010000108.1 GCA_031279425.1 Accumulibacter sp. | reverse complement strand
CGCTGTTTTTCCTCGCGCAGCACGGTGAGCGCCAGCGCGGCGACGGAGAGGATCAGCAGCAGGAAGGCCGTGCGGAACAGAATCCGCAGACGGAAGGAAGCCAGCCAGCGCAGGAAGTTCCTCAGCATTTGGCGGGCCCCCGGTCCGGCCGGCACGCGCCCGTCCAGCGGAAGCCGCGCATGGGCACGTTGTCGATGCCGTCGAAGCGCTCGTCGAGTTCGCGGAAAGCCTCGCGCAGGGTGCTCACGTGCTTTCTGATGTTTTCCCGGTTGCGCCCGCTTTTGACCACCGCGAACAGTTCGTCGTAGGAGACGACTTCGCCCTTGCGCTCGTGCAGCACGGCGAGGATGCGTTGCGCAGTGAGCGGCACGTTGACCCGTTTGCCCCGCCAGTAGGGCACGCCCTGACGCAGGGGGTCGATCGACAAATCCTCGCCCGGCGGCTCGGCGCTGCCGTGCTGCCGCCGGTTTTTGGCGGCGCGCAGCATTTCGAGGAAGGTGTCGATGAACTCGGGTTCCTCGAAAGTCGCCTTCTGCAGATAGTCCCAGGCGTCCAGCGCCTTCATGATGCCACGGTAGACCGTCGCCGGCATCGCCGAGACCACCAGCACCGGCGTGCCGCGCCCGGTCTTGTTGATGGCGTTGATCACCGCGACGCCGGCATGGCGGTCGCGCCCCAGCTCGATGTCGAGGATCGCCAGGTCATAGTTTTCACTGGCCACGGCCGCCTCGGCGTCTTCCCGGGTAAACCACTGCTGCACTTCGATGTCCGGCGCGGCGGAGAGCACCCAGCCCCGGATCTGCACGCTGGTCGGCTTGTCGTCCTCGATGATGGCGACCTTGTACATCGGCTTTCCCCCTGCTTCTCCCATGATCCGGGAAGTATCGCACCATCGCCGCCGCCGCCGTGTGAAGGTTTGTTCACGGGGCGGAAAGAAACGGCAGCGAAGAGGAGGAAACGGAAGCGGAGAGGAAGAAAGATGGATGCTGACGGCATGGAGTCTTCCCGGCCTCCGAGGCCATGATGCGACGCATACGGGCCGCCTTGCGGCGGTCATATTCTGAAACCACTGACGGAAAGGTCGACATCATGGAAAGCAACGAAACCCGAACGACGGAAATCTCTTCTGCCGAAAAAGTCCGCGCGGTCATCGGCAAGGGCGCCCGGCGCTGCGCAGCGCACGGCCGGAGCCTCATCGCCTGCGCCGCGCTCGGAGCGCTCGCCTACGGCGCGGCCAGTCATCCACCCTTGCGCAACATCGAGCGCGGCGAGGTCGCGCTGCGCGTAAACCTCTGGACGGGAACGGGCGAGAGTTTTCCCGCCGGCTCCGTGCTGGTCATTCCCGGCATCCACGAACTGCGCGCCTTTTCGCTGCGCGACCGGGAATACCGGGCACAGCAGGGCGCGGAGGACGAGAGTCTCCAGACCGCCGAGGGCCTGCCCCTGAGCGTGGATTTCAGGATTCGCTACGCCTTCGACCCGGAACGCCTCGCGGCGGCGCGCGAGCTGCCCGACGACATCGACCGCGAAGTCCTGGCGCCGGCCATGCAGGGCGTGCTGCGCAAGATATTGTCCCGCTGCACGGTGCGGGAGGTCTTCCTCGAGCGCGGGCGGGAAATCCGCGGCCAGATCGCGGCGGAACTGGAGAAGCTTCTTGCCGCAAGCGGCCTCCGGCTGAAGGCGCTGACCCTTGGCAAGATCGCCCTGCCGCAGGACTATCTCGCCGAACGGGTCTACCAGCCGCAGAAAGACGACGGGGCTTTCCAGTCGATCGAGGGCCTGACCCTGCGCGTGGATTTTTCCGTCCGCTACGCGCTCGACCCGGACCGGCTCGCCGTCACGGTGCGCAATCTGCCGGAGGACATCGACGGCGAAGTCGTGGCGCCGGTCGTCCTGGGCGCCTTGCACAACGCCTTTCCCAAATTCACCGTGCGGGAAATCTTTTCCGAACGCCGCCAGGAAATCCAGAACCAGATCTGCGCGGAACTGGAAAAGCGCCTCGCCGCGAACGGCATCGTGCTCAAGGCGCTGACGCTCGGCAAGATCGGCCTGCCGCGCGATTATCTCGCCGGCATGGAGAAGATGCTGGCGGCCGAACTGGAAAACCAGAAGATGCGCTTCACCCTCGAACTCAAGGAAAAGGAAGTCACCGAGAGCGCGCTGCGCGCCGACGCGGAAAAGGTGCGGCGCGAGAAGGCCGCCGAGACCGCCGCGCAGGAACAGGTCATCGCCGCGCAGGCGCAGGCGGAAACCATGAAGCACATCCTGCCGTTCAAGGAAAAGCAGATCAGGCAGCGCGAGCTGGAAGCCGAGGCGGCCAAGATCGAGCGCGTAAAGCAGGCGCAGGCGCAGGCCGAGGCGCGGCGTATCGAGGCCGAGGCCGAAGCCGATTCGCGCCGGAAGCTGGCCGAGGCCGAAGCCTACCGACTGGAGCAGATCGGCAGGGTCAACAGCGAGCAGATGGCGCGCGAAGGCGCGATCCTGGCGAAAAGCCCGCTCCTGATCCAGAAGACGATGGCCGAAAAACTCTCCGACAAGGTGCAGGTCATCATCGCGCCGCCCGGAACCAACGGGCGCTTCTTCGGCGAGAACCTGATCGGCCGCGTCGACGCGCCGCAGGCGCAGCCCGCGATGAACTACGAACCCTCGGAAGGGGAATGATCATGCTCGAACTGGTACTCTCGCTGGCCATCGTCACCCAGGACCAGATTCCTCTGCGCGCGGAGCCGAGGGAAAAAGCCGCCCGCCACCTGACGCTGACGCAGGGCGACATGCTGGAACTGCGCGGCCGCCGGGGCGACTACCTGCAGGTCTATGACCATCGCCGCGAACGCGCCGGCTTCATCCGCGCGACGCAGGCCGGTCTGTACGAACTGACGCCGGACGAAGCGCCGCGCCTGCGCGCTGTCGCCGGTTTCCTCGCCACCCAGCCGGGCAGCGAGGCCATGGGCATCGGCCATGCCGCCGCCTTCCTCAAGGCCGCGCCGGCCGAGGCCATCGACGCGGGCGTCTTCGAGGACCTCGGCAGGATGGCCGACCGCCTGGCCTGGCGGGCCTCGTACCTCGCCAGGGACCACAGCGCCAATGGCGAGAAGGCGGCGAGGCTCGTCGCCGAACACCTCGCGGTCGCGGAGACCTACGGCGTGTCGACCTATCGCGTCGAGGATCAGGGCCGGATCACCTTCTGCTACGAGGGCGAAGCCTGGCGGCGCGTGCTGGCCTGGCCCGCTTCCGCCGAACGGAAGGCGCGCGCCGCGCTCTCGCTGACCCGGCACGACTGCGTCCCCGACACATTCTCGCCCGGCAAGCGTCTGGAAAACGATCGCTGGCGGGCCGAGGCCTTGGAAGAAGCGCTGGCGGCGGGCGCCAGGGAAGACGCCTTCCCCGCGCATCTCAAGAACCGCCTGAAAATCCGCCTCGCCGGCGTCTGGGCGGGCCTCGCCCAGCGCCTTGCGCGCCGCCCGCAGCCCGACGCCGGCGCCATCCTGCAGGCCGGACTGCAAGCCGAAACGCAGCTTGCCGGCGTCGACCGCGCGCCGCTCGCCGACGGCGATATCGAAGCCTGGCACGAAGCCGCCATCCGTGTCGGCGCCTCGCGCTGGGCCGCCCGACCGCAGACGCTGGCGCAGCCCGCCAAGGGACGCCCCGGCCTGCGCGTCGAGGCCGGCGAACAACCCGGCCAGACCTGCGTCTCCGTCGTCCCGGCCAAGGACGAGGCCGCGCTCACCCAATGCACCTGGGGGCAGGTGTGGAGCGCCTCGCTGGCGGTCGCCCCCGACGGCCGGCACATGGCGCTCGCCGTGCAGCCGCTCGCGCACTGGCGTGAACTGTGGATGTTCCGCCTGGAGGCGGACGCCTGGCGGCTCGACGTCATCCCGCCCGCCGTCGAGCCCGCCGAGGTGGCATATGTCGAGTTCGCCGGCTGGGTGCCGGGCAAATCCCAATTCCTCGCGGCGCGCGAGACCGTGAATAACGGACGCCACCAGACCCGGTTCGAACTCGTCGATGGCAAGACCCTGAAGGTCGAGAAGAGCGTCGACAAGCCAGGCAATCTGTCGACCTTCTATCGCTGGCAGGATCCCCTGTGGAAAGGCGGGACCCTGGCGGTGCGGTGAATGGCCGCGGAACGGAAGGGAGTCCGGAATGAGACTTTGCGTGCGTATCCTGCTTTTCTGCGCGGTCTGCTGCTTCGTCTTCTCCCAGGTATACGCTGGCGGGCGCGTCGTCCATCGCAGGGCGCCGGACAACTCGATCAAACCCGAAGCCTGGTCGAAATCGAACGAAGCCCGGATCGAAAAGGATTCATCCGGGATTCGTCAGGTTTTTTGCCGAGATGACGATCCAGTTTCCGCGTCCAGTAAGGCAGTACAATGAAATGAACGCGATGGAGCGTGGCGTCCGCCGGCAAAAGAGACGGAACGAAACCGGCGCTCCCGATTCTTTCACGTCAATCCACACGATCCACCATCATGTAAATGTTGTTTATTCACACTGCCTGAAATATGAAGTTTTCATTCCATTGAAAGGTCCATCATGGAAAAATATCACTATCGCATCACCCTGGAATCATTGGACGCAACGGCTGCGCCGACGACTCGCGCGCTGCGGTTCGATTTCGACAATCACGACGATATTTTCTTCATTCTGGATCGTCTGAAACAACGCGGCGACTTTGCCGCCGAAGACATTCCCCCGCTCGCCATCGGGCTCAAGCTGCTGGGCAAGACGCTGATGAAAAACAAGGAAAACCCCCTGCTGGCATCGCTCAAGCCACATTTTGCGGCCTTCATGCGGGAATTGAAGAAAAGCTCCCCTGGGTGACGCGCCGAAAAACAACAGGCGAAGCGCAGTCCGGCAGCGGGAAGTGGCGCCGGGCCTGACCCAGGCTTCCAGCACGATTTCCGGTCGTATCTGGACGCTTCGATAGGCAGTGGATCACCTGCGGCGGCAGCCGGAGCCGAATGTTGCGAATGCCTTGATACAAGCGTGCCGTGCTCAACAGGAACAGCGTGCCGAAATGCTCGCAGGCCGCACAAGCGGGAATCCGGGAAGTCTGACGAACGATCTGGATTCCCGCCCGTGGGAATGACGAATGTTTTTTTTCGATGAAGGTATCTTATTGCCAAATTGGAACAATTCCCCGTCAATACCATCGCGCCTCGCCCTCGGGCCGCGTCTTGAAGCGCCGGTGCACCCAGTAGTATTGCTCGGGCATGGCGCGCACCGCGGCTTCGATCCAGGCGTTCATGCGCGCCGTGTCGGCCCTGGCGTCGGCGGTCGGGAAATTTTCCCAGGCATCGCCGATTTCGGTGAGATAGCCCTGTCCGCCGGGAAGTATGCGCGTCACGCAGGTCAGCACCACCGCGCCGGCGACGCGCGCCAGACGCGAGAGGCCATCGGTCGACGCCGCCGGCACGCCGAAGAATGGCACGAAGATCGCTTCGCGGCGCCGGGTGTTGAGATCCGGAAGATAGTAGAACGGGCGGCCGGATTTCATGGCCTTGACCGCGGCGCGGATGCCGTCCTGTCGAGTCAGCAGAATCTGGTCGCCGAAGCGGCGGCGGCCCCGGAGCAGCAAGCGATCGAACACCGGATTGGCCTGCTCGGCGTACATGGAAAGCGAGTCGAAACGCATGGCCACGGCCACGCCGCCGGCGTCGAGTCCGACGAAATGCGGCGCGAGCAGGATGACCGGCCTGCCGGCGTCGAGCTGGGCGCGCAACTTTTCCGTTCCCGTGATGCGGATCATCCGTTCCAGATACGCGGCGCTTCCCCACCAGAGCACGCTGCGCTCCAGGATCGAGCGGCCGAGCGCGCGAAAATGAGCCGCGGCCAGCTTTTCCCGCTCGGTCGAGGAAAGATCGGGAAAGCACAGCGCGAGATTGATTCTCACCACGTTCCGGCGCTGTCTGCCGAAAAGTCCGAGCAGGCGGCCCAGGCCATCGCCGACGGCGGCGAGCGCCGGCAGAGGCAGGAAATGCAGCAGCCAGAACAGGAAGACGAGCAGGCGGCTGGAAAGATGGCGCAACATGGGGCGGCATTGTAGAGCCGAATTGGTGGAGTCGTCCCGTATATAATCCTTTCACGTTTTCACGTTTCGTTTTCACGGTCGATGAGATTCCGTTTTTCCAAGATGCAGGGGCTGGGCAACGATTTCGTGGTGATCGACGGCGTCCGCCAGCCGATCGCGTTGTCGTCCGGGCAAATCCGCTTCCTGGCCGACCGCCGCTTCGGCGTCGGTTGCGATCAGCTCCTGTTGGTCGAACGCGCGGAGCGCGCGGACGTCGATTTTCGCTATCGCATCTTCAACGCCGACGGCGGCGAGGTCGAGCAATGCGGCAACGGCGCGCGCTGTTTCGCGCGTTTCGTGCATGAACAGGGATTGACCGAAAAGCGCGAAATCCGGGTCGAGACCTTGCGCGGCGTGATCCGCCCGCGCCTCGAAACCAACGGCGAAGTGACCGTCGACATGGGCGCGCCGGTGCTGGAACCGGCGTGGATTCCGTTCGTCAGCGATTCCGCGGATCTCGTCCAGGCGCTCGCAGTGGACGGACGGAACGTCGCCATCACCGCCGTGTCGATGGGCAATCCGCACGCGGTGCAGGTGGTAGACGACGTGGATGCGGCGCCAGTGGCTTCGCTGGGTCCGCTGATCGAAGCGCACGCGCGCTTTCCGCAGCGCGTCAACGCCGGCTTCATGCAGGTCATCGGGCGGCGGCGCATCCGCCTGCGCGTCTTCGAGCGCGGCGCGGGCGAGACCCCGTCGTGCGGCACGGGCGCCTGCGCCGCCGTCGTGGTCGGCATTCTGCGCGGCCTGCTCGATTCGCCGGTACGCGTCGAAACGCGCGGCGGCGAACTCGTCGTCGCCTGGCAGGGCGCGGGCGCGCCGGTCCGGATGACCGGTCCCGCCGTCACCGTATTTACCGGAGAGATCGAACTATGAATTCGGAAGAAGTCGCGAAGTATCTGCAGGATCACCCGCAGTTTTTCGAGGAACACGCCGACCTCGTCTCGCGCATGGTCATTCCGCATCCCTACGACGGGCGGACGATCTCGATCACCGAGCGACAGATGCTCGCGCTGCGGGACAAGAACCGGATGCTGGAAGGCAAGATGGCCGAACTCATCGGTTTCGGCGAGGAAAACGACGCGATCAGCGAAAAAATGCATCGCCTGAGCGTCGCGCTCATCGCGGCGGGAAGTTTCCAGGCGGTGGCCCAGACGCTCAATTTCCACCTGCGCGACGACTTCGCCATTCCGTTTTTCAGCCTGTGTCTGTGGCAGCGGCCGGATGGCGCCGCGGAACTGCCGAAATTCGTGGACATCGACGAGACCTCGCAAGCCTTCATCGAAACCTTGACGGAGCCTTACTGTGGTTCGTCCTCCGGCTTCGAGACGGAAGTCTGGTTCGGCGCCATGGCGCCGCAGGTGCGCTCGCAGGGACTGATCGCGCTGCGCAACGGCGGCGGCAGCTTCGGTATGCTGGCGCTGGGCAGCGAGAACGCGCAGCGCTTTTATGCCGGCATGGGCACGCTCTACCTCGCTCGGCTCGGCGAGATGGCTTCGGCGGCCCTGGCGCGGGTGCCGGCCTTGGCGAGCGCGCTCGATCACCGTTCCTGGGCGGGCACGGGAGGCCTGCCCCTGGCGGATTGAACCGGGATGATCCAGTCCGCGATCGAGCGTCATCTCGATGAACTGGCCCGGCAGCGCCGGCAGTCGCCGCATACGATCAGCAACTACCGGCGCGACCTCGATACGCTCGAACGCCTGATCGGCGAGCTGCCGGGCGGCGTCTCCTGCGCGAATCTGCAGGCGCATCATGTTCGCCATTTTGTCGCGCAGCTGCACGCCTCGGGCCTTTCCGGACGTTCGCTGGCGCGGACGCTTTCGGCGTGGCGCGGTTTTTTCCGCTGGCTGGGCGCGCGCGGCGAAGTCGCCGCCAATCCGGTCGATGGCATCAAGGCGCCCCGGCGCGCGCATCGGCTGCCCAAGGCGCTGTCGGTCGATGAAGCCAACCGCCTGCTCCAGACCGATGACGGGAAAGAGCCGGAGGCGCTGGAACTGCGCGACCGTGCCATGTTCGAGCTGTTCTACTCTTCGGGACTGCGCCTGGCCGAACTGGTGTCGCTCGATCTATCCTGCCTGCCGGATCTCGCGGACGGCCAGGTCCGCGTGCTGGGCAAACGCGGCAAGACCCGCATCGTGCCGGTGGGAAGCTGCGCGCGCCAGGCCATCGACCGCTGGATGGAAAAGCGCGCCCTGGTTGCGCGCGCGGAAGAGGCCGCGCTGTTCGTCGGCCGGCGCGGCGCGCGCATCCATCCGCGCGTCGTCGAGGAACGGCTGAAGCGGCACGCCATGGCGCAGGGGATGGCGATCGGCGTGCATCCGCACATGCTGCGGCATTCGGTCGCTTCCCATCTCCTGCAATCGTCGGGCGACCTGCGCGCCGTGCAGGAAATGCTCGGCCACGCCAGCATCGCCTCGACGCAGGTATATACGCACCTCGATTTCCAGCATCTGGCGCTGGTATACGACGCGACCCATCCGCGCGCCAAGCGGAAGTGAGCGGCGAAAAGCGGAGGCCGCTGCAAACACGGAGGTGGCGCGAGGCGCGGCCCCATCGTCCATTGCAACGGGGCGGCGACTGTTCTACTCTTTCTTCAATTCATCGGGGAGTTTTCATGGCGGCCCAGACCGAAACCGGAGTGTCGACCATCGCCGAGCACATTCGCCGCTGCGGGGCGCGCGCCACGCCGGCGCGCATTCGTGTCCTGCGCCTTCTGCGCGAAACGCCGGCGCCGCTGTCACACGCGGAAATCGAGGCCAGGCTGGGCGACATGGCGCTCGACCGGGTGACCTTGTACCGCGTGCTCGACTGGCTCACGGACGCCGGCCTGGCGCACAGGAGCGCCGATGCCGGCCGCGTGTTCCGTTTTTCCGCAGCCTCGCTCGGGGAACACGCGACGCACGTGCATTTTCGTTGCGAATCGTGCGGCGGCGTCTATTGCCTTGATGCTTCGCAGCCTGTCGTGCCCGAGCTGCCGGCGGGCTTTTCCTTGAGGCGCGCGGATTTCGATCTGCGCGGAACGTGCGCGCGTTGCTCGGCGCAGACCTGAATCACCTATTCGGCGCAATTTTCCAGGCGGAAAATTGCGCCGCGGCGCCGGATGTGTTAAAAGAAATACCCATATCTTCGCGGCGCACTAACCAATTCCCAGTTCATGGTTTTCTCCTTCTTCAAAAAGCCGGCGAAAAAAATGGTCGTCCGTCCGGCAGTTGCCCCGCAGTCGCCCGCAGGGAGCGAGAACGCGCCGCCGCCCGCGGCCGAGAAAAAGATCGAGGAAGCCTCTTTCTCCGGCTTTTCGGATTTCGGCCACTCTTCGCTCGAGCTCCACGTCGATGACGATTCCGATCCGGTCGATGCGCCGGCCGAGGAAGCCGCCGTTCTTTTCGCCAATCACCAGGATTCGGCGGCCCAGACGATTCTGGAAGATGCGCTGAAGTCGCAGCAATCCAGGCGGGGGGAACGCCTGTGGCTGATGTTGTTCGATCTTTACCGGCTTTCGGGACAGCAGTCCGCCTTTGAAGCGATGGGTATCGAATATGCGCGTGTATTCGAAAAATCCCCGCCGGGCTGGGGGGGCGCGTCCGAGCCCGAACCCGACGAAGCGGCGAAGACCGCGAAAAGCGGTAGCGTGCGTTTCAAGGGAGACCTCCTGGGCGGCAATGACGCGTCGTTCGACGGCGTGGAGCAGGCGCTGGAAAAGAATCCCAGGCTGCGGCTGGACATGTCCAAGGTCAGGCAGGTCGATGCGCCAGGCTGCGCCCGCCTGCTGAAACTGCTGTCGTCCGCCGGCCAGGGGGCGATCGAGCTGCTGGGCCGGGACGCCCTGATTTCGCTGGTGCAGAAGGCCATCGAGGAGGAAAAGGCCCAGACTCCCGTATCCGGCAAGGAATGCTGGCTCCTGTTGCTCGAATTGTTCCAGCGGCAGGGGCGACAGGAGCCCTTCGAGGATCTGGCCATCGATTACGCGGTGACTTTCGAGGAATCGCCGCCTTCCTGGGAGTCCAGACAGGTCGCGGAGCCGGAGCCGGCCGCGCCGGAGCCCGAGGTAGCGAGCGCAGGCGAGGAAGACGATGGAGCCTATGTGCTGAGTGGAGACATCAAGTCCCTGCGTTTTGGCGACCTGGCGGAATTCGCGCAGGGACGCGAGCAACTGGTGATCGATTGCGCGAAACTCGTGCGCATCGATTTCGTCAGCGCCGGCGTCCTGGTCAACGTGCTGACCCCCATATACAGCACGAACACGTCGATCGTGTTCCGCCATCCCAACTACCTGGTGGCGGAGCTTTTCCGCGTCGTCGGGCTGGCCGAGGTGACGACGGTCGTTTTCGCCAAACATTGAGGCCGTTTCCGGCAGGCAGAAACAGAGTACGATTCACGCCACGCCGGGCGATCTTTTTTTCCGGGACGGAAGGATGGGTTCATGGAGCAATACCACGGCACGACGATTCTTTCCGTGCGGCGCGAGGGCCGCGTGGCGATGGGCGGCGACGGACAGGTGACGCTCGGGAACATCGTCGTCAAGGCGGGCGCGCGCAAGGTGCGGCGCATTCATCACGATCGCATCCTGGCCGGCTTCGCCGGCGGCACGGCGGACGCCTTCACTCTGTTCGAGCGTTTCGAGGCCAAGCTGGACAAGCATCAGGGCAATCTCCTCCGTTCGGCGGTCGAACTGGCCAAGGATTGGCGCAGCGACCGGGCACTGCGCCGCCTGGAGGCCATGCTGGCCGTGGCCGACCGGGACAGCTCGCTGATCATCACCGGCAACGGCGACGTCCTGGAGCCGGAGATGGGCATCCTGGCGATCGGCTCGGGCGGCGCCTACGCCCAGTCGGCGGCGCGGGCGCTGCTCGAGAACACGGCTCTCGATCCGCTGGAAATCGTCGGCAAGGCCCTCGCCATCGCGGGCGATCTGTGCATCTACACCAATCACCACACCATCGTCGAGACGCTGGATTGAGCGAATGGTGGGAAAGACCGAAAGCGATCCACCCGGTTTTCAGATTCCCAGAGTAAGACGGATATCGTCGAAACGGGCTTCGATTTCCGCGAAGTGGCAGCTGCATTTCGGCCAGGACAGGCCGAGGTGGGCGCAGGCGAGATCGGACAGATCGGGCACCCGGTTGCTCGGCAATTCGCCGAGATCGAGCGCGTGGCACAGGCACTCGCCGATGTGAGTGAGGTCGCAGATATCGCTGCCGAATCCGTCCGGTTCGTGATGCGCGGCAATTGCGTCCGCGATGTCCGCCGGCAGCTTCCAGGCGCCCGCCAGCACTCGTCCGGCCGCGCAGTGATCGTATCCGAACACTTCGCGTTCGGCCGCGATCAAGGGAATATCGTCGTGCCGGCGGCGGTCGAGCGCCTGCAGGACATGGCCCGGGCTCGCGGTATGCATCAGCAGCCGTCCGATGTCGTGCAGCAGGCCGCTGACGAAAGCCAGCCTGGGGTCGACGCCGGTCTGCTCCGCGAGCGCCTTGGCGCAGATGGCGACCCCGAGCGAATGCCGCCAGAACAGGGAGGCGTTGAAGCCGGAGCCATGCCCGTCGAAGCGGTAGATCAGCGACGAGGCGAGGACGATGTTGACCACTCGGTCGGCGCCCAGCAGCAGGAAGGCCTGCTCGGTGGAATGCACGCGCTTGGAGAGCCCCGACGCGGCTGAATTGGTGGCGGCGAGCAGGCGGGCGACGATGACCGGGTCCGAGTTGATGTGCTGCGCCAGTGTTTCCAGACCGGCATTCTCGTCGCGCAGCGCGCGCATCAGGTGAGCTACCGTTTCCGGCAGGGACGGCAGTTTTTCGGCGTAGTCGGGGAGCCGTTCCAGGGAGGGCGGGGTCATCGGGCGCTCTCGATGCGGTAGGCAAGCACGGAATCGCGCAGTTGATTTCTGGCGTCGCTTCCGGGCCCGCGGAAAATCGTGTCGATGCGCGCGCGGATGTCGACGAGTTCCCGGGCGATCGCTTCCTCGTCGCGCTGGTCGAGCACGCGCACCGAAATGGTCTCGACGCCGCGCCGCACCAATCGTTCGAGCACGTCCGCGGCGAGTACCGTTTCCGCCGCCAGCAGGACCGCGCCCTCGCGGTCGGCCACCGGCTTTGCCAGCACCATTCCCGGCGCTGCCCGCCCCGGAGCGAAACACAGGATGCGTTGTTTGTTGACCATATCCTTGCCTGAGCGTCTTGCCCACGATGTGGCGAGTTTGCCACATCGCCTGCCCGATGAGAACATAGCGATCTTGGAACCGCTTCGGACAAAATGCAATGACGCAAATGACTCCCCAGGAAATCGTCCACGAACTCGACAAGCACATCGTCGGCCAGAACAAGGCCAAGAAGGCCGTGGCCATCGCGCTGCGCAACCGCTGGCGGCGGTCGCGGGTGGAAGAGCCGCTGCGCCAGGAAATCACGCCGAAGAACATCCTGATGATCGGGCCGACCGGCGTCGGCAAGACCGAGATCGCCCGCCGCCTGGCGCGGCTGGCCAACGCGCCGTTCATCAAGGTCGAGGCGACCAAGTTCACCGAAGTCGGCTACGTCGGGCGCGACGTCGAGACGATCATCCGCGACCTGGCCGAAATCGCCGTCAAGAACGGGCGCGAGCAGGCGATGAAAAGCGTGCGCATGCGGGCGGAGGATGCCGCCGAGGAACGCATCCTCGACGCGCTGCTGCCTTCGCGCGGCGGCTTCTACAACGATGGGCAGGCTTCCGACGAGAACGCCACGCGGCAGAAATTCCGCAAGAAGCTGCGCGAAGGGAATCTCGACGAGAAGGAAATCGAGATCGAAGTGGCGGGAACGGTGGTGCAGGCCGAGATTTTCGCGCCGCCCGGCATGGAGGAATTGACCGCGCAGATCCAGGGCATGTTCCAGAACATGGGCGGAGCGCGCAAGAAATCGAGGAAGCTGAAGATCAGCGAGGCGCGCCGCCTGCTGGTCGACGAGGAGGCCGGAAAACTGGTCAACGACGAGGACGTCAAGCTGGACGCGGTGAAGAACGTCGAACAGAACGGCATCGTCTTCCTCGACGAGATCGACAAGATCACCTCGCGCAGCGACCTCCAGGGCGCCGACGTCTCCCGCCAGGGCGTGCAGCGCGACCTTCTGCCGCTGGTCGAGGGGACGACGGTGTCGACCAAGTTCGGCATGATCCGCACCGACCACATCCTGTTCATCGCCAGCGGCGCCTTCCACCTGGCCAAGCCCTCGGACCTCATTCCCGAACTGCAGGGCCGCTTTCCCATCCGCGTGGAACTCGATTCACTCTCGGTCGCCGACTTCGAACGCATCCTGACCCAGACCGACGCCTGCCTGACCAAGCAGTACCAGGCTCTGCTGTCGACCGACGGCATGACGCTCGAATTCGTTCCGGAAGGCATCAGGCGCCTGGCCGAAGTAGCCTGGTCGGTCAACGAGCGCACCGAGAACATCGGCGCCCGGCGTCTCTATACGGTGATGGAACGCCTGCTCGAAGAAGTCTCGTTCTCCGCCGGCAACAAGGACGCCGAGACGATCCACGTCGACGCCGATTACGTCGACGCGCGCCTCGAGGAACTGTCGCGCAACGAGGATCTGTCGAGGTATGTGCTGTGATCGATGAGATTCAGAATGTATCTTCACCTCGGCCTTGGCGGTGAGCATGATGATGGGAATACGGGGCTGCCGGCGGATCGTTGCGCGTTCATTTCCCGCCGGTTTTCAAGACCCGCATGGCGTTCACGATGGCGATGAGCGTCACGCCGACATCGCCGAACACCGCTTCCCACATGGTGGCGATTCCCAGCGCGCCCAAGATCAGAATGACGCCCTTGACGGAAAGCGCGAAGACGATGTTCTGCCAGACGATGCTCCGGGTCTTGCGGGCAATGCGGATGGCGCGGGCGATCTTGGACGGCTCGTCGGTCATCAGCACCACGTCGGCGGCTTCGATGGCGGCGTCGGAGCCGACGCCGCCCATGGCGATGCCCACGTCGCTGCGGGCCAGCGAAGGCGCGTCGTTGATGCCATCCCCGACAAAGACAAGTTTGCCGCCTCCGCGCTTCTCTCGGTCCAGCTTTTCAAGATATTCAACCTTCTGATGCGGGAGCAATTCGGCGTATACGGCATCGAGGCCGATTCGTTGCGCGATCGCCTCTCCGACCGTTTTACCGTCGCCGGTGAGCATGGCGATTCGCTTCACCCCCAGGTCCCGCAGCTCCGCTACCGCCTGCTCGCTGTCGGCCTTGAGTTCATCGGCGATGACGATATGCCCGGCATACGCGCCGTTCACCGCGAGGTAGACGACGGTTCCCGGTGCTCGTACCTCGGGGATGGCGATATTCGCCGCTTCCAGCAGCTTCGCGTTTCCCGCCAATACCTGGTCGCCATCGATGGTGACGCGGACGCCTTTTCCGGCAATTTCCTCTTGATCGCCTATCGCGCTCTCGTCGATCTCTCCGTGGTAAGCGTTCCTGAGCGAAACAGCGATGGGATGATTGGAGTGAGACTCGGCGTGAGCGGCGTAATGCAGCAGTCTTTCCGCTGAAACGCCGTTGGCCGGCACGGTTCCGGTGACGCGGAACACGCCTTTGGTCAAGGTTCCGGTCTTGTCAAACACGACGGTGTCTACCCTGGTAAGGGCTTCGAGGTAGTTGCTGCCCTTGACCAGGATGCCGTTCCGCGACGCGCCGCCGATGCCGCCAAAGAAACTCAGGGGGATGGAAATGACCAGCGCGCAAGGGCACGAAACCACGAGGAAAACCAGCGCCCGGTTGATCCATTCGGCGAAGCTGGCGCCGGAAATCACCAGCGGCGGAATAACCGCCAGCGCGAGGGCGGCGAAAACCACGGCGGGAGTGTAGCAGCGAGCGAATTGGGTGATAAGGTTTTCGGTGATCGACTTTTTGCCGCTCGCGCTCTGCACCAGGTCGAGTATCTTGGAAACCGTGGATTCGCCAAAGGCTTTCGTCACCTCGATGGTGAGCAGCCCGCTTTTGTTGATCGAACCCGAAAGTACGGCGATTCCCGGTTCCACGTCCCGTGGCAGGAATTCTCCGGTGAGCGCTGAAGTATCCAGCGCGGAAACGCCTTCCCGCACCACGCCGTCCAGCGGGATTTTCTCGCCGGGTTTCACCACGATGAGAGAACCAATGCCGACCGTTTCCGGTGATACCCGCTCGATGCCGGCTGCGGTTTTCAGATTGGCGTAATCGGGACGGATGTCCATGAGCGCCGAAATCGACTTGCGGGAACGGCCCACGGCATAGTCCTGGAAGGCTTCGCCCACCCGGTAGAAGATCATCACCGCCGCGCCCTCGGGATACTCGCCGATGGCAAAAGCCCCGATGGTGGCGATGCTCATCAGAAAGTTCTCGTCAAAGACTTCGCCGCGGGTGATGTTTTTCATCGCCTTGACGACGACTTCTCCGCCCACGAGGACGTAGCTCACGAGGAAGATCGCCAGCCGGGCCAGCGGGAGAAGCGTTACGGCGGAAAGGTAATCGCAGGCCATGCCCACGGCGAAGAGTGCGAAACCGGCGATGGCGAAAGCGAGGCGCAGCTTCTCCTTCCTCGGCGCGGCTTCTTTCGTGTCCGCGGTTTTCCGGTTCGGGAACGGCTCCGGCTCCCGCAGCTCGACAGAAGGTTCGAGGTCTTTGATGATCTTTTTGGTACGGGTGATGATGTCGTCCCATCCGGACGCGCTTTTTGCCTTGATGGTGAGCTTTTGCAAAGGGAAATCAAGCAGCGCGGAAGCTACCTCGTCCAGAGCGTTGACGTGCTTTTCGATCTTTGCCGCGCACTTGGGACAGCAAAGTCCTTCCAGTTCATAGGTCTTTTCCATATCAAACCCGATCATGAAATGCAATATTGAACAGTTGATAACTTGTTCAACTGTTTGGGAAAAAAACCCTTTTACTCCGAAACATGGACCAGCCCCTGATCGAAGATGGTTCCCACGTGTTCGTCTTCCAAGGAGTAGTAGACGACCTTTCCTTCCCGGCGGTATTTCACCAGCCGGGTTTGCCGGAGAGTCCGCAGTTGGTGGGAGATGGCGGACTTGCTCATGCCCAGGAGCGCGGCGATATCGCAGACGCACATTTCGGCCCGCAGCAGCGCGCAGAGTATCCTGACCCGGGTGGAATCGCCGAAGACCTTGAAGAGGTCGGCCAAATCCAGCAGAACCGTCTCGTCGGGCATTTTTTTCCGCACTTCGGCCACCACGTCCTCGTGGATGACGCTGCAACAAGAGCTCTCTACGTCCGATGTTTCTTTTTTTCTCATGGTTGTCATGATTCTCATAATGGTTGAACATGTGTTCAACTGTCAATATATACCGGACCGTTCGTCTTGTCAACAGGCGATACCCGAGTTTGTCAGGAGTTTTTAGACTTGTCCGATTCCCGGCCCTGGCGGACGGCTCAGGCAGCCTGTGGCAATTCGGTGAGTTTCCCTTCCGGCGCGTGTGCGAGCTCGCGACACGCAGCGCGCGTCGAGTTGACCGTGGCTCGGCCAAAAATTTATAATCGCCCGCCTTGATGATTGGTGATGTAGCTCAGACGGTTAGAGCGAGGGATTCATAACCCC
>JAITIQ010000193.1 GCA_031279425.1 Accumulibacter sp. | reverse complement strand
GCCGCTGTCTTCGCTGAAACGAACGGCACGCAGGCGGCCCGGAACGAGCCGGAGTGCGAGGACGCCCGCGCTCAGATCCTGCGCCTCGGCGAGAACACGCGTGGTCACGTAGCCGCGTTCGATGAGCGCGTTCTGGATGCGCGCCATCACCTGGTTGATTCCTCGGCTGCCCAGGCAGCGTCCCGTCGCCGGATCGGGAAGCTCGGCCGCGGCGGCCGATCCGCCGAGCTGGCCGGAGGGATCGTCCAGGCGAATCTCGCTGATGATAAAACAGGGCGACTCGCCCTCGGCAAGCTGCGCCGGGGTGTCTTTCCCGCCCGCGTCGAAACGCGCGTCGGGACGGCGCTCGAATTGCCGCCGCAAGTCTCGATCCCGTTCCTGCTGGCGCAGGAGTTCCTGCGCGGCGCGGTCGTCCGGCGGCACGGCCGCGCGCGCCGGGAAGGCCGACGTTCCCATGAGCAGGATGGCGAACACGCACGCCGCCGCGGCAAACGCTTTGCGTTTCCCTTGGTCGGGAAAGCAGGACCAACCCCCATGACGGAATTCGCCGCGGACGGACACATTCATCCCCATGGTTCCTCTTTTTCGGCCAGACGGTGGTGCCCACGCATGAAAAAAGGACTATTCTCGCGCGGGCGCAATCAAAAGTGAACTCGATCAGAGCAGATCAAAATTCCTGATCCAATCCGACCGACCAGTCTGGATCGCCACAGCGCTGCGTCACGGACCGCTTCGACGGTCGACGATCCGTCACGGTGGCGCGAGCTCCAGGTCGCACGCGAAAGCGCGCCCCTGCACCGCCGGCGGCCCCAGTCCGGCCAGCAACTTGTCGGCTTCGCGCAAGCGCGCGAGCACTCTGGACAGCAGCGCCTTGCGCACGCGCTCCAGCAATTCCTCGGAAGCGAGATCGAGCGCGGAACTGTTGATTTCCAGGAACAGCGTCGGTTCGAGCGTTACCACCGTCGCCGAACGTTTTTTGTCGCTCGGATGCAGGTAGGCCATTTCGCCGACGACCTCTCCGGAACCCAGGCGGCACAGTGATTTTCCTTCGATCGATACTTCCACGAAGCCGTCGATGATTACGCCGAGCGTGCGGTGGCTTTCGCCTTCCTTGATCAGCACGACCTTGTCCGAGATCTCGCGCCAGATGCTGATGCGCAGGATTTCCCACAATTCGATGTCGTCGAATTCGCGGAAGAATTCCAGGCGGCGCAGGACGTCGAAATGCCGCGTGTCCTGCTGTACGTCGTTCTCGTCGTACATCTGGTAGCGGACGGTCGAGAGATCCTTGGCGAACTCCGCGCCGTTGCGGTAGCGGTTGTAGAGGTCCTTTTCCAGCGCCTTCTTGATGATCGGATCAAGCCCTTCCGGAAGGTTCGGGTTGAGATCACACACCGACGGCGGGTCCATGTTGACGATCTTGTAGACCAGCGCTCCGTGATTGGCGGCCCGGAACGGCAAGCGTCCGGTCAGGAGCTGGAAGAGCACGACGCCGAGCGAATACAGGTCGGTCTTCTGGTTCAGCGGATAGTTCTTGATCTGTTCGGGCGACATGTAGGCCGGCGACCCGACGCCCATGATGAAGGTCGAATCCCGGTTCTTGTCCTTGTGCAGGTTGAGCGCCAGTCCGAAATCGGTGATCTTCGGGTTGTCCTCCTCATCGATCAGGATGTTGGCCGGTTTGATGTCGCGGTGTACCACCCCTTGCCGGAACGCGTGGTCGAGCGCCAGGCAGCACTTGAAGACGATTCCGACGGACCGGTGCATCGGCAGCAGGCGGTTGATCGCGCAGTAATAGTCGAGCGCCCTGCCGTTGACGTACTCCATGACGATGTACGCCTGGTCCGGCTCGATCGTCGCGTCGTAGATCTTGACGATGTTCGGGTGGTTCAAGCGCCGTCCGGTCGCGCCTTCGACCTGGAACAGCTTGCGCAGGCGGCGCGACATCGCGGCGTTGTCCTCGCCGAAGCGGATCAGCTTGACCGCGACCTCCTGGCCGGAATCCGGATCGCGCGCCAGGTAGACAACCGCCGTCGCGCCTTTGCCGAGCGTGCGAATGACTTCATATTTGCCGATCTTTTCCATCCGGCGATCCTGTGCTAGCGCGGCAGAATATCGCAATACGACCGAGTGGGCATGACCGAAAGCCTCACTTGAAAAGAGAAACATCGCCCCCAGATCGTCCGAAGTTTTTCGGGAGACTGACGACATGCAAGAGTTTGAGAAGGATATCGTACCAGAGACTGCCGATGGGAATCCGCCGGAACTCTCCGCCGCGGTGCCGGAGGAAAGTGCGCCAAGTCTCGAGGAACTGCTCCGCCAGGCCGAATCGAAGGCCGAGGAGTGCCACGACGCCTGGCTGCGCGCAAAGGCCGAAACCGAAAATGTCCGGAGACGCGCCCAGGAAGACATCGCCAAGGCGTCCAAATTTGCCATCGAACGCTTCGCCGGCGAGCTGTTGCCAGTCAAGGACAGCCTGGAAGCGGCCCTGGCGGCGGAAAACCTCGGCCTGGAAAGTCTGAAGGACGGCTGCGAGCTCACGCTGAAACAGCTCGCCGCCGCCTTCGAGAAATCGGGGATGAAGGAAATCGATCCGGCCGGAGAGAAATTCGATCCGCATTTTCACCAGGCCATCAGCCTGATCGAGTCGGACCAGGAAGCCGACACGGTGGTCACCGTTCTGCAAAAGGGCTACCTGATCGCCGAACGAGTGCTGCGCCCGGCGCTGGTCATCGTGGCCAGGCCGAAGGAAATCCGGCCGGAAAATCCAGCTTGAAAACCCCGTCTTCGGCCCCAGATAAGCTTCGATATCCATTGACGAACCAGGGCGCGGCGCGAGGGGAAATCTCCTCACCTCGCGCTTTTCACCTGAAAGGAATTGAAAAATGAGCAAGATCATCGGCATCGACCTCGGCACGACCAACTCCTGCGTTGCCGTCATGGAAGGCGGCAAGCCGAAGGTCATCGAAAATTCGGAAGGCGCGCGCACCACGCCGTCGATCGTCGCCTACGCCAGCGACGGTGAAATCCTCTGCGGCGCGCCGGCCAAGCGCCAGGCGGTGACCAACCCGCACAACACCTTGTTCGCGGTGAAAAGGTTGATCGGCCGCCGCTTCGAGGAAAAGGAAGTGCAGAAGGACATCGGCCTGATGCCCTTCAAGATCCTCAAGGCCGACAACGGCGACGCCTGGGTCGAGGCGCGCGGCGAGAAGATCGCCCCGCCGCAGATTTCCGCCGAGGTGCTGCGCAAGATGAAGAAAACCGCCGAAGACTACCTCGGCGAGGAAGTCACCGAGGCCGTGATCACCGTCCCGGCCTACTTCAACGACAGCCAGCGCCAGGCCACCAAGGACGCCGGGCGCATCGCCGGGCTGGAAGTCAAGCGCATCATCAACGAGCCGACCGCGGCCGCGCTGGCCTTCGGCATGGACAAGAAACAGGGCGACAAGAAAATCGCGGTGTATGACCTGGGCGGCGGCACCTTCGACATCTCGATCATCGAAATCGCCGAAGTCGAAGGCGAGCACCAGTTCGAAGTGCTGTCGACCAATGGCGACACCTTCCTGGGCGGCGAGGACTTCGACCAGCGCCTGATCGACTACATCATCGACGAGTTCAGGAAGGAATCGGGCGCCAACCTGAAATCCGACGTACTCGCGCTGCAACGACTGAAAGACGCGGCGGAAAAGGCCAAGATCGAACTCTCCTCCGGCCAGCAGACCGAGATCAACCTGCCGTACATCACCGCCGACGCGTCGGGTCCCAAGCACCTGACGATGAAGATCACGCGCGCCAAGTTCGAATCGCTGGTCGAGGAGCTGATCGAACGCACCATCGAGCCGTGCCGCATCGCCATCAAGGACGCCGGCTGCAAGATCGGCGACATCAACGACGTGATCCTGGTCGGCGGCATGACGCGTATGCCCAAGGTGCAGGACACGGTCAAGGACTTCTTCGGCAAGGAACCACGCCGCGATGTGAACCCCGACGAGGCTGTCGCCGTCGGCGCGGCGATCCAGGGCGGCGTCCTGCAGGGCGAAGTGAAGGACGTATTGCTGCTCGACGTGACGCCGCTGTCGCTGGGCATCGAAACCCTGGGCGGGGTGATGACCAAGCTGATCAAGAAGAACACCACCATCCCGACCAAGGCGAGCCAGGTCTTCTCGACCGCCGAGGACAACCAGTCGGCGGTGACCATCCACGTGCTGCAGGGCGAGCGCGAAATGGCTTCCGGCAACAAGAGCCTCGGCCAGTTCAACCTGACCGATATCCCGCCCGCGCCGCGCGGCATGCCGCAGATCGAGGTCACTTTCGACATCGACGCCAACGGCATCCTGCACGTTTCGGCCAGGGACAAGGCCACTGGCAAGGAGAACAAGATCACCATCAAGGCCAATTCGGGCCTTTCCGAGGACGAGATTCAGCGCATGGTGCAGGACGCCGAGGCGCACGCCGAGGAAGACAAGAAAGCGCATGATTTCGCCGAGGCGCGCAACCAGTGCGACACCATGATCCACATGGTCAAGAAGTCGCTCGCCGAGTACGGCAAGGAACTCTCGGAAGAGGAAAAGGGCAGGATCGAGACAGCCATCAAGGATGCCGAGGAAGCCCACCGCGGCAACGACGTCGAGGCCATCCGGCAGAAAAGTGAAGCCCTGGGCGCCGCCGCCCAGAAGCTCGGCGAGAAGATGTACGCCAAGCAGCAGGCCGAAACCGCGGCGCAAGGCGGCGCGGGCGACGCCGCCGGGGGTGCCGCCGGCAATACCGGCGGTGCCGGCGCGTCCGGAGAAACCAGGAAGGACGACAGTGACGTCGTCGATGCCGAGTACACCGAAGTGAAGGATAAGAAATAGCTTCGGTCGCGGGCGATGGGATGGAGGTGGTCCGCCATGTCCGTTCCTCTGGGCGCGCGGAGAACGGAGACTGGCCTGGGGCGAACCGTTCTCGCCCCGCTGACCGCTTCTGTGGAAAGACATCATGAGTAAACGCGATTACTACGACGTCCTCGGCATCAACCGCGACGCCGGCGAGGAAGAAATCAAGAAGGCCTATCGCAAGCTGGCGATGAAGTATCACCCGGACCGCAACCCGGACAATCCCAAGGCGGAAGAGCACTTCAAGGAAGCCAAGGAAGCCTACGAGGTCCTTTCGGACACGCAGAAACGCGGCGCCTATGACCAATTCGGCCATGCCGGCGTCGATCCGCAGGCCGGGATGGGAGGCGGCTTCGGCGGTTTCGGCGCGTTCTCGGACGCCTTCGGGGGCATCTTCGACGAGATTTTCGGCAGCGGCGGACGGGGAGGCGGACGCTCCAATGTCTACCGCGGCGCCGATCTGCGCTACAACCTGGAAATCTCGCTCGAACAGGCGGCCTTCGGCACGGAGACGAAGATCCGCATCCCGACCATGGAAGTCTGCGAATCCTGCAAAGGCACGGGCGCCAAGGCCGGCACCCAGCCGAAGACCTGTCCGACCTGCCAGGGCAGCGGTCAGGTACGTTTGCAGCAGGGATTTTTCTCGATTCAGCAGACCTGCCCCAAATGCCGCGGTACCGGCAAGTTCATCGCCGAACCCTGCGGCAATTGCCACGGCGCCGGGCGCGTCAAGCAGCACAAGACGCTGGCCGTGAAGATCCCCGCCGGGGTCGACGAGGGAAATCACATCCGGCTTTCCGGCGAAGGCGAGCACGGCATCAACGGCGGTCCGCCGGGCGATCTGTACGTGCAGGTCCATTTGAAGCAGCATGCCGTTTTCCAGCGGGACGGCAACGACCTGCATTGCGAGATGCCGATCAGCTTTTCCACCGCCGCGCTGGGTGGGGAAATCCAGATTCCGACGCTCGACGGCGCGGCCAAGCTCAGGATTCCCGAAGAAACCCAGTCCGGGAAAATCTTCCGCCTGCGCGGCAAGGGCATCAAGGGGGTACGCAGCCAGATGTATGGCGACCTGCTGTGCCACATGGTCGTCGAAACCCCGGTCAACCTCACCGAACGCCAGAAGGAATTGCTGCGCGAACTGGAGGAATCGAGCCGCGGCGAGCGGCACAATCCGCGCGCCAAGTCCTGGATGGACAAGGTGAAAGATTTTTTCGGAGCTTAGGAGGCGGACGAGCGCGGCGGGAAGGGTCGTCGAGCAGGGTCAATGGATGGCAAGCGTCCAGCCATTTCGAAATGCCTCTTGAAATCCATCTGCACGGTTCGTTGGGCGCTTCCTGCTCGAAACGCCGCGCGGCAGCGCGTGGGCGCTTTTGCCCGAACGTGCGGAAACAGGATTTCAGATAGAATCCGACGACTTCGCAACAGGGCATGCCCGTTCGGGATTCCTAGATGATCCAGCCACCCGCGCCGCCTCTTTCCTACCGCGCTGCCGGCGTCGATATCGATGCTGGCGACGCCCTTGTCGAGCGCATCAAGCCGTTTGCCCGAAAAACCCTGCGCGAGGGCGCGCTCGGCGGCCTCGGCGGTTTCGGCGCGCTGTTCGAGGTGCCCAGGGGCTACCGCGAGCCGGTGCTGGTGTCGGGAACCGACGGCGTCGGCACCAAGCTGAAACTGGCGTTCGAACTCGAGCGCCACGACACGGTCGGCATCGACCTCGTGGCGATGAGCGTCAACGACGTGCTGGCACAGGGCGCTGAGCCGCTGTTCTTTCTCGACTACTTCGCCTGCGGCAGGCTCGAGGTGGAGACGGCGGCGCGTGTCATCGCGGGGATCGCCCGGGGTTGCGAACTTGCCGGCTGCGCGCTGATCGGCGGCGAGACGGCGGAAATGCCAGGCATGTATCCGGCGGGTGAGTACGATCTGGCCGGCTTTGCCGTCGGCGTCGTGGAGAAAGCGAAAATCATCACCGGGCAGGCCATTGCGCCGGGCGACGCGGTGCTCGGCCTGCGTTCCTCCGGCGCGCATTCCAACGGTTTTTCGCTGGTGCGCGGAATTCTCGCCGCCGTTCGGCCAGACCTTTCCGCGCCGTTCGACGGAGAGCGCTCGCTGGCCGACGCGCTGCTGGAACCGACGCGTATTTATGTCAAACCGATGCTCGCGCTGATGGCCGGGCTGCCGGTCAAAGGCATGGCGCACATCACCGGCGGCGGCCTGACCGGGAACGTGCCGCGCGTCTTGCCGGCCTCGGTCAAGGCGGTGCTGGACGCTTCGGCCTGGCGGCGTCCGCCGCTGTTCCAGTGGCTGCAAGACGCCGGCAAGGTGGCCGAGAACGAGATGCATCGCGTGTTCAATTGCGGCATCGGCCTTGTCGTGGTGGTGGACCGGGAAAACGTCCGGCGGGCGTTGGCGCTGTTGCGCGAAGCCGGCGAGGAGGCGCTCGAAATCGGCCGCATCGAGGCGCGGCGGGACGGTGAAGCGCCGACCGTGGTGGTCTGAAAACGTGTAAAACCTCTTTCGACACGGAGAAAATCCAGGAGGATCATTCGAGGGAACACTGATTCATCCTGGGCGCTTGAAGCCAGATCGCTCCCATCGGCGTTTCCCTGACGGGTTTGTTTTTCTCCGTGCTCTCCGTGTCAAAAGAGCTGGATTGGTTTTTCCAAAACGATGCTCTCCCCCGAACAATTTTTCGCTTTTCTCGCGGCGGCGGTGCTGATCACCGTCGCGCCGGGCCCGGACAACCTGATGGTGTTGGGCTTCGGCATGTCGCGCGGGCGCGCGGCGGGGATCGCCTTCGGGCTGGGCTGCGGCTTTGGCTGCCTGAGTCACACCCTGCTGGCCGCGCTCGGCGTGTCCGCCCTGATCGCCGCCTCTCCCCTCGCTTTCCTGGCGCTCAGGGTGGGCGGCGGGCTATATCTCGTGTGGCTGGGCTGCAAGGCGTGGCAGAGCCGTGGCCAGACGCGGGCGACTGCGGCGCCCGGCCGCGGCGAGCCGCTTTTCCGCCTGTTCGCCAGGGGGCTCCTGGCCAACGCCATCAATCCCAAGGTGGCGCTTTTCTTCCTGTCCTTTCTGCCGCAGTTCATTCTCGCCGAACGGGGAAGTTCCGGCTGGCAGACGGCGCAACTCGGCCTGGTGTTTACCGCGCAGGCGGCCTTCCTGTTCGGACTGCTCGGTTATTTTTCAGGAAGCGTGGGACTTTGGCTGCAAGGGCACGCGCACGCGGGCGTGTGGCTCGATCGGCTGGCCGGAACGATTTTCGTGGCGCTCGGCGCGCGCATGATCGCCATGCGTTGATCAGGCGCTCTCGTCGATCGACCGGTCCCGCCGGCTCTGCGCGACGCGCGTATCGAGCAGAACGCGCACCTGGCGCTGGCGGCGCTCCTGCCTGCGGCCCTCCTGGTCTCCCGGCGGGTCGAGATGAAGTTTCCTCTTCTCGGACGCTTCTTCCGTCCGGTTCCACGCCGTGGAAGGTTCGCCGTCGGCAGTGGCGGTATGCACGGGCTCGACTTCCGTTTCGGGGTTGCGGAGCGAAAGGGCGCCGGAATACCCCGAGACGAAAAACCGGCTGGCGGCATCTTTCGTGACTTTCATGTCACCCCCTGATGAATCGTTGCCTTCAGCCATCAATAACGAACCGGATGCTTGGTTCTTGAGCCCCGTCTTGATATAGAATCCGTGGAGCTTCTACCAGAATCATCTAGAACGACAAACCGACGAGGATCATCATGAGCCAACAACCCGGTAACTATCGCGGCGCCGAATCCGCTTCCATGGAGCAGGTGCGCGAGCTTTTGTTCGGGGCGCAACTCAAGGACATGGAAACCCGCTTCCAGCGTCAGGAAGAACGTTTCCAACGTGAAATTACCGACACCCGCAATACCCTGAAAACCCGCCTCGATTCGCTGGAAAATTTCATGAAGAGCGAGATTGCCTCGCTGCTGCACCGCCTCAAGGACGAGCAGAACGAACGCGGGGAGATCGTCAAGGCCGAGCAGCGCGAGCGCGCGGAGGCCGTTGCCCAGCTGGTCAAGGATCTGGCCACCACCAATGAGAGTTTCGAGCGCAAGCTGGCCAAGCTGTCGGGCACGTTGGACAACACCGAGCGCGAGCTTCGCCAGCTCCTGCAAGCGGAAAACAGCGCCCTGTCCGCCAAGGTGGACGAGAAATACCAGGACGCCCTGGACGCATTGTCCAAGACCTCTTCGGAAATACGCCGGGACATGGTCTATCGTTCCTCGTTTTCCACCATGCTCACCGAAATAGCGGTGAAGCTGAGCGGTCAATGGGTCCTGGACGTGACACCCAGCCAGGAGGCGCAACCCATCAGCGACGGCAGCCCGGAAGAAGCGCTCCAGGGGCCGATCGGCTAAGCCAGTTTTCCTGTCGCGCCGCAGGTCAGCATGTCTGACAAAGCGCTTCCCGCGCCCCCGCATACTGAAACGGAAATTTCCACGCACGACGGGGATTCCGATCTGCGCAAACTCCGCGAGCTTCTCTTTGCGCGGGAAACCGCACAACTCCAGTCCCTGGAGAAACGCCTGGACAATCCCGTCGTCCACGCCCGGGATACCAGTGAAGTCATCGCCGAGGCGCTGCTCCTGCGCGCGCAGAAGGACGACATGCTGTATATCGCGCTCGAGCCCTTGACCGAGAAGCTTTTCAAGGAAGCGCTGCGCAAAAGCCCGATGGACTTCGTCAACGCGCTCTTCCCGCTGATGGGTCCCGCCATCCGGCAGTCCGTCGCCGAAACCTTCCACTCCATGCTGGAGAGCTTTCACCGGACCATCGAACTGGTTTTTTCGTGGAAGAGCCTGCGCTGGCGGTGGGAGGCCATGCGCACGGGAACGAGCTTTGCCGAGGTAGTGCTGCTGCATACCCTGGTTTACCGGGTGGATCAGATCTTCTTCATCCACGCGGAGACCGGTCTCGTCCTCTGCCATGTATATGACGAAGGCGTGGTGATCCAGGATGCGGACATGGTCTCGGGAATGCTCACGGCCATTCAGAATTTCGCGCGTGACAGCTTTGCCGGCGGACCGGAAAGCAGCCTGGATTCGCTGCGCCTGGGCGATCTCACCATTCTGCTGGAAAGGGGCTCGACAGCCTATCTCGCCTGCGCGGCGCGTGGCGTCGTGCCTCCGGAATTCAGGGAGAGGCTGAGGAACACCATGGCCGCCCTGCAGATCAAGTTCTCCGACGAGCTGGATTCCTTTTCCGGGGAGGTCGAGAAGTTCGTTTCCGCCCGCGGCGACCTGGAGGATCTGCTCGACGTCCGCTACGTCGACGAAGATGCTCCGCTGCCCCTGTGGATCAAGCTCATGCCCGTGCTGATCCTGTTGCTGTTCATCGCGGGCGGCGGCTATTTCTGGCATGACCGCCAGCAGCGCTACCTCGCTCGTGAGGCGGCACAAGCCTACATGGAAGAGAGCCTCGCCCAGGTAGGCCAGGAGCCTGGCCTCCTTCTGATCGAAATCCGGCAGGACAGCTCCGGTCATTGGGAGGTGATTTACCAGAAGGATCCGCTCGCCAGAGATCCCAAGCCGCTTCTGGATGCCAAAGGCATCGATCCGAAAAGCTACACGCTGCGGGTCATCCCTTACGTATCCTACGAAGCGGACATGGTGACCCAAAGAGTGAAGAATCGCATCACCCCGCCGGAAAGTGTCAGCATGGAATTCGACAAGGACGGCACCCTGCGCCTCTCCGGCAAGGCCAGCATGGGCTGGATACTGCAGGCCCGGCAGGAGGCATTGGCCCTGCCCGGGGTGGAAAAAGTCGATACGTCCGGCTTGGCCGATCCCCGCATCGAGGAGTTGAAAAGTATGATCGCCCTGGTGGAAGGCACCGTGGTGGAGTTTCCCCTGGGCAAGGACATTCCCGTGTCCGAGGACGTGACCAAGCTGGCCAGGGCCATGGATACCCTGGTGCGCATCGAAAAACTGGCGGCCACCATGAACGTGGCGGTCAATCTGACGATCTACGGACACGCCGATGCCACGGGAAACGACAAGCGCAACTATGAGATCAGCCAGGAAAGGGCCAGAACCATCGCCGCCATGCTGTATGCTCGCGGTTCGAGCATTCCCATCGCGCTGTACGGCATGGGATCGGAACAGTCCGGCGGCAAGGACGAGGTCCTTCCCGACTTCCGGGAATCCGGCGCCCGGCAGGCGGCGGCGCGGGATGACCAATCCCGCCGGAAAGTGGAGTTCAAGGTGCACATCGTCCAGCTTCCGCCCGACAACAGCATGTTGAATATTTTGCATTGAATGGATCGTTTCGATGAATACGCTCGATTCTCAAAACATGGACGCAAACGACAGGCGCCGCTTGGTGAGCAAAAAAGTTTGCATGATAGGCGCATTTTCCGTCGGCAAGAGCGCGCTGGTCGAACGGTTCGTGCGCTCCATATTTTCCGACCGCTATCTTTCCACCGTGGGTGTGAAGATCAGCAAGAAGAACATCAACCTGAACGGCACCGATCTGACCATGGTGCTGTGGGACATGGAAGGCAAGGACGATTTCGCGGACGTGCACATGTCTTATCTGCGCGGGGCGATGGGCTTCTTCACGGTGGTAGACGGCACGCGCAAGGAAACGCTGAACATGGCGCTGCATCTGCGCAATCTGGCCCTGGAAACGGCGGGCGACATACCGCACATCGTCCTGATCAACAAGTCCGATCTGCCAGACTGGGAAATCACCGACGAGCGACTGGCCGAGCTTGAAGCGTCCGGCATCCGCGTCATGAAAACCAGCGCGAAAACCGGTCACGCGGTGGAAGAAGCCTTTCTTTCCCTGGCCGAAGCCATGACGAAGGGCCAATAACCGCCATTCCAGCAAAGGACAGGCTCATGTCGGACCCCAAGGACTCACTGGCCATCGCCATATTGCGGCAGATGGAAATCACCATTTTCAGAAGGATCGGCCCCTGGCAATACGAGCTTTTCGGCGAGCCGTCCGACACGTTCGAGAGCTTTCTCGGCCCGGCCGACGCCGAGGCGTTCTGGAGGCAATCCGAAATGCTGGATTTCTTCCTGTACGACGTGGAGGACTATTTCGACTGCGGCAGGACGGGAGGCGTCTCCTCGGGAATCTGGACCGAGACGGGAGCCGATGCGGAAGAAGCTTCCTTTGCAGCCAACACCCTCGAGATTGCCGGCGAGCAACTGGTCATCGTGCGCACCCTGGGTGAGGAATACCAGGAAAAGGCGCGCATCCTCCAGCGCGCTCGGGTCAACCTGCTGGAACGCCGCCGTCTGCACGCGGATCTTTCCAGCTACAAGCAGAAATCCCGGCGCGACAGCCTGACCGGCCTGTTCAACCGGGCCACTTTCGACGACCTGCTGCAGGAAAGCATGGCCATCTCGGAGAAAACCGGGGTCAGTCTTTCCATGATCCTCATCGACATCGACGATTTCAAGAATGTGAACGATACCTATGGCCACGTGGTCGGGGACGAAGTGCTCTCCGGCATCGGCAATCTGTTGCAGTCCATCCTGCGCCGGGAGGACGCGAGCTGCCGCTACGGTGGAGAAGAATTCGCCGTCCTGCTCCAGCACGCCGAGACGAGCCAGCTCGCCTTTGCGGCGGAAAAGATTCGCAGCAGCGTGGAAGCCTACCGGTTCGACCAATTGCCGGGCATCACCGTGAGCATCGGCTGCGGCAACTATCAGCCGGACGAGACGGCCAGCAGCTTCATCAACCGGGTGGATCTGGCGCTTTACGAAGCCAAGCGCAACGGCAAGAACCAGGTCGTCCTGGGCTGAGTCGGGCAGTTCATTACCGGATTTTTTCCGCGCTTCTGTGTCGGGCAGGAGCGCCTTGATTTTCAGTCCGGCCCGGATCCAATGGGGGAAAGCATGATGTTCGATAACGCATTGTTTTTTTATGTATTGTAAGATCGCGCGTTATTTGGTACCAGTTTGCACAAATTTTGGTGCCGTGAAATTTTTGCTTTGGGGCGAAATCCACAGCGGATCGGTACCGCGGCAGCGTAGGCAATCGCGCCCGTCTCCACCATCTTTCCGCGCAGGCTGGCGCGCCGGGCTTCGTTGGCGGCGATGGCGGCCTGGGAACGGCCCAGCGCCTTGGTACTGGCGCGCAGACGGGTAAGCTGTTTCTCCTGCTTTGCGTACTGCGCATGCAACCGGGCAAGATCGGCTTGCGGCAGCTTGGCTGCTTTCTCGATCTCCTTGCCCAGAGCCGATTGCTGCGCCTTCAGGTTTTTGGTAACGTCGGCCACGCGTTGCATAACACCTTTCAGGCTGCCGAACACGGCCATCGCGCTGCCGGCCGTGGCGGAAACGGCGATCGTCAGCCCAAGGTCGCTTGCCATCTTTTTTACCCCTTCGCTATAATCAGAGCATGAAAAGGAAAAATACGATCAAGATCAAAAGACAAAACGCCTTCGCCGACCTCGACGACGATCTTTCCACCGTGGACGGGGCGAATGGTCTCGCCCTGGTCGTCAACGTCATTGCCTTCATCGTTTTCTGGGTCTCCAGCGGGTCGTTCTGGCTATCGCTCTTCGTGACATTCTTTCTGTACGGCGCGATCGGCGCGGCGGCCATCTTCGTCGTCCGGATCGTCGCCTGGATCTTCGCCCGCCGCGACTACGACGCCCCTGACGCCTGATCCGGCATCCCGCCCGGCCCATACCCCGCCAGGATCGTCCTGATCCGTTCTTCCGCATCCCCTTCCAGCAGCCCCATTTGCCCGAGCGCCCCGACGAACATCACGGTGCCGGGGTCGTCGAGGTTGATTTCGGAGGCGGTTTCATAGGCTTTCATTGCTGTCCGCAGGGTGGCCTTCTCGATCGGGCCGAACTCCTTGAGGATTGGATGCGCGGCGGCGAACTCCGGGACGTCGAAATTGTCGAGGATGATCTGTTCCTGGAGCCCGTATAGGTTGGGGTGAGCGAAGCGAACCCCAACAAAAAGCAGGTTCTTCAATGGCTCTATGAAATACCAGCGAACTCAAGTGCCTAGCGGGGCGGCGACGCGGGCATCGCCGAATCCACGGCGCCGCCCATCGCGGCGGCATGGCGCGCCTGCCGAAGCGCGCAAGGCCGCGGTGCCGCCGGAACGCGCGTGAAACGCTCAGTGGCTGGCATACGCCGAAATCCTGTCGAGCCGTCTCGCCAATTCGTTGCTGTATTTTTGCCCCAGGGTTTCGGCGTGTTCCTTCACCCATTCCGAAAAACGAGTGGTGGTCGTGGGCGGCGTATCGACGCACAGGAGACCGGACATCATGCCCTTGATCTCGGGCAGGGTGATCACCACGTCGTTCATCAGCCTGCCGAAGCATAGCCCGGCCAGATAACCCAGGTAGGGCGGGACGGGGACGATGAGCCGCCGTTTCCCGATGGCGGCGGCGATGGTTTCGACGAGTTCCCGATAGGTGAATGTCTCCGGCCCGATGGCGTTGACCACGAAGTTTCCTTCCTTTTCGCCGTATTCGACGGCAAGCGCCGCGAGATCATCGACGTAGACGGGCTGGATGCGATAGCTGCCGTCCCCGAAAACGCTGAATACCGGAGAACGTCTCAACATCCACGCGATGTTGTTGAACAGGATTTCTTCCTTCCCGAAAATCACGGCCGGCCGCAGAATCGCGTAAGGAATGCCGCTTTCCTTCAACGCGCGCTCGAACCGCGCCTTTCCGCTGAAATATTCCAGAGGCGAGTCCTCCGAGGGATTGGTGACGCTGATATGCACGATCCTCTTCACACCGGCTTCCCTGGCGGCATCGAAAAGGATCAGCGTGTTTTCGACCGCCGCGGCGTGCGTGAAGGTCTTGTGGTTGAAGCGGACCCAATAGGTGTTGTAGAGCACGGAGACGCCGCGCAGCGATTCGACGAGCTTTTCCGGTTTGTCGAAGTTGAACGGGCAAGCCTTGACCTGGCCGTCGAAAGGATTGATCCGGTTCGGCGAATTGGTCAGGGTGATGACGTCCGTTTCCGTTTTCAGGAGGCGAAAGGTGATGTATTTTCCGAGATAGCCGAAAGCCCCCGTCACTGCGCACAGTTTTTTCATTCCTGTCTCCCATCGCTGAACTTCCTCGGACGGACCATCCCCTTGCGCGAGGCCAGCACACGAACGCCACGACCGCGTCCGCGGGCCTGCGCTCGGACCTTGCAGCCCGTATAGGTTGGGGTGAGCGAAGCGAAACCCAACAAAAAAGCAGGTTCTTCAATGGTTCTATGAAATACCAGCGAACCCAGGCCCGCTCTAGACCGGGTTGTCGATATCGACGAACTCGCATTCCAGGCCGAACTTCGCCGACAGATGGCCGGCGAGCGCCTGTACGCCGAAGCGTTCCGATGCGTGATGGCCGATGGCAAGGTAGGCGGCGCCGGATTCCCGCGCCAGATGGACCGCGGGCTCGGAAATTTCGCCGGATACGAAGGCATCGGCGCCCAGCGCCACGGCTTGCTCGAAATAAGCGGTTCCGCCGCCCGAACACCAGGCCAGCCGGTCGATCCGGCGATCGGCTCCGCCGATCGCCAGAGGCTCGCGGCGCAGCTGGTTGGCGATCCGGCGCGATAGTTCCGAGAGCGTCAGTGGAGCGGCAGGGCGTCCGAGCCAGCCCATGTCCTGGTCGCCGAAACGCCCGTCGGCGCGCCAATCCAAGGCGGCTGCCAGGCGGGCGTTGTTGCCGAATTCAGGGTGCGCATCCAGCGGCAGATGGTAGGCGATGAGATTGATCTCGCGCGCGAGCAGGGATTGCAGGCGCGCCTTGCGAAAACCGGTCACCCGACCGTCCTCGCCGCGCCAGAACCAGCCATGGTGCACCAGCAGGGTGTCGGCGCCGCGCCCGACGGCGGCGTCGATCAGCGCCTGGCAGGCGCTCACCCCGGCGACGACCCGCCTGACTTCGCCCGCGCCTTCCACTTGCAGGCCATTTGGGCAATAATCCCTGAACCGAGCCGGTTCCAGCAATTCGTCGAGATGTCGCAGCAGTTCTTCGCGTCTCATGCCATCTTCCAGAGCGGATTCTTTCGAGACAACGTCGCGGCCAGGCCGCGACAACAGCAACCAATATGCGCAGACTTTGGCTGATTTTCGCACAAACCGTCACCATCGGCCTGGCGGCGTGTTTCGTCGCCACCCTCTTCCGGCCCGAGTGGGGCGAGGGCCTGCCCTGGCGCTTTGCCCTCGTCCGCGAACCCGCGCCGTCCGCCGCGGGCGATCCGCCGTCCCGGCCCGCGCCGCCGCCGGCGGAGCCGCCGCGGCGCGCGGCGCTGTCCGGGTTCCATTCCTTCCGCGACGGGGCCGGGAAGGCCCTGCCGTCGGTGGTGCACATTTTTACCTCGAAAAAGATGCAGAGGCGGCGCCACCCCCTGGCCGACGATCCGCTCTTCCGGCATTTCTTCGGCGACGAGCCGGATGACGGCCCGACGGCGAGATCCGGGCTGGGTTCGGGCGTCATCGTCAGTGCGGACGGCTATGTCCTGACCAATTACCACGTCATCGAGGGCGCCGACCAGATCGAAATTTCGCTGGACAGCGGCCGGACGCACGAGGCGCAAGCCGTCGGCGGCGATCCGGAGACCGATCTGGCGGTGTTGAGGCTGCTGCCGGGCAGGGACGGCGCGCAAAGCTATCCGGCGATCGCCCTGGGCAGGATGGAGGAGGTTGGCGTCGGCGACGTCGCGCTGGCGATCGGCAACCCGTTCGGCGTCGGGCAGACGGTGACCATGGGCATCGTCTCGGCGCTGGGTCGTTCGCATCTGGGAATCAACACGTTCGAGAACTTCATCCAGACCGACGCGGCGATCAATCCCGGCAACTCGGGCGGCGCCCTGGTCGACGTCGACGGCAGGCTGATCGGCATCAACACCGCCATTTATTCGCGCTCGGGCGGATCGCTGGGGATCGGTTTCGCCATTCCGATCTCGACGGCGCGCAGCGTCATGGAACAAATCATCCGCAACGGCTCGGTGACGCGCGGCTGGATCGGCGTCGAAGTGCAGGAGATCACCGCGGAACTCGCCGAATCGTTCGGACTGCCCGGCACCGACGGCGCGCTGATCGCCGGCGTGCAACGCGGCAGCCCGGCGGACAGGGGCGGCGTCAAGCCGGGCGACGTGCTGCTCGCGGTCGCCGATACGCCGGTCAAGGACCCGCAGGCCATGCTGAACCTGATCGCCGCCCTGAAGCCGGAAGAAACGGTGGCTTTCACTTTCCGCCGCCAGGCGCGCCCCATCCGCCTGCCGATCCGCATCGGCAAGCGGCCGCCGCTGCGGCGCAACGGGGAGTGAGGAAAGCCTCTCGACACGACCGGGAAATCGTCATGCCGCGGCGTATCAAGCCTCGCGATGACGGCATGGACGTGTTCAACGTTCGGATCACCCTTCGTCCTTGGACGGCTTTTTCACCAGACGCGCCACCTGCATGCCGATCTCGAAGAGCAGGCACAGCGGAACGGCCAGCATCAGTTGCGAGACGATGTCGGGCGGGGTGAATATGGCGCCGACGACGAAGGCGCCGACGATCGTGTAGGGGCGCCATTCCCTCAGTGTTTCGAGCTTCACCACGTCGATTGCCACCAGCACCACGACGAGGATCGGCACTTCGAAAGCCACCCCGAAAGCGATGAAGGTGGTCATGACGAACGACAGGTATTTTTCGATGTCGGTCATCCAGGCCACGCCTTCCGGAGCGACCCGGGCCATGAAGCCGAATACCGCGGGAAACACGAGAAAATAGGCGAAGGCCATGCCGACGAAAAAAAGCAGGACGCTCGCGGCGACCAACGGCAGCGCCAGGCGTTTTTCGTGCGCGTACAGCCCCGGCGCGACGAAAGCCCAGAGTTGATAGAGAACGTAGGGCAGGGCGATCAGAAAAGCCACCAGCAGCGCCACCTTCATCGGCACCAGGAACACGCCGACCACGTCGGTGGCGATCATCTGTCCGCCGCTCGGCAGCCTGGCCAACAGGGGCTGCGCCAGCAGGTGATACAGTTCCTTGGCCCAGGGGAACAGGCAGAGGAAGATGATGGCGATCGAGAGCAGCGCGCGGATGAGCCGGTCGCGCAGCTCGACCAGATGGGAAAGGAAAGTTTCCTCCGGCAGGTCCATGATGAATGGCGAGACCGTTTCGTCATTCCGGCGAAAGCCGGGATTCCGGCGCAGCCGGCCCGGATGCCGCTCCCCGATCGTCCCGAACCGGCGCGCCGGGTGTTTCGACGCCGGCCCCGAGCGCATCGGCGGTTCGCTCGATGCTCTGCTCGAGCGCCTTCGCCTCATCGATCACGCCGTGCTCGAAATCGCTTGCCGCCTGCCGCACCTCGGCTTGCAGCTTCTTCAGATCCTCCAGCTGCATCTCGCGGCCGATGTCCGCCTTGACGTCGCTCACGTAGCGTTGCAGCCGCCCGAGCAGCAGGCCGGCCGTGCGCGCCGCGCGGGGCAGACGCTCCGGCCCGATCACGACCAAGGCCACGACGCCGATGATGATCAGTTCCGAAAAGCCGATGTCGAACATGGAGAAAAGATGTCGTCCGGCGATGTCCTACGACTTGACCTTGTCCTTGACTTCGCCCTCTATCGTCTGGCCGTCGGTCACTTGCTGCGGCGGCGCGTCGGCCGGCCGGCCTTCGTCCGTCCCTTCGCGCATACCCTGCCGGAAACCCTTGACGGCGCCGCCCAGATCCTCGCCGATGTTGCGCAGTTTCTTGGTGCCGAACACCAGCACGACGACCAGAAGGACGATCAGCCAGTGCCAGATACTGAGACTTCCCATGACATTCTCCTCAGATTTTCCCGAGCATCGGACCGACCGGCTCCGGCCCGCCGACCACATGCGCGTGCAGATGGGGGACTTCCTGCCCGCCGATGCGTCCGTTGTTGATGATGACCCGAAAGCCGTCCGGGCTGCCGTGCTCCTCGGCCAGCTGGTTCGCCACCGCCAGCATCCGGCCCAGCACGGGCTCGTCGTCGCCGCTCACGGTCATGAGCGAGGTGATGTGGCGCTTGGGCACGACCAGGAGATGCATCGGCCGGGCCGGGCGGATGTCGTGGAAGGCGAACACCAGATCGTCCTCATGGACTTTCCGCGAGGGGATTTCGCCGCGCACGATCTTGCAGAACAGGCAATCATTCATTTTTTTCTTCCTTCATCTGGCGGCACGCGATTTTTTTTCTTCGAGGCCGGACGTGCCTTCGCGCCGCCGCAGTTCGCCGAGCACTTCCCCGGCGCCGATGCCGTAGAAGGCCAGCAGCGCCCACAGGTGATAGATCAGGTCGGCCGACTCGCAGACGATGGCGCCGCGTTCTCCGTCCTTGGCCGCCATGATCAGCTCCGCGCTCTCCTCGCCGATCTTTTTCAGGATCGAGTCCGGCCCCCTGGCGAACAGCCGGGCGGTATAGGACTTTTCCGGATCGCCGCCGCGGCGCGATGCCAGCGTTTCCGCCAGGCGGAACAGCACGTCTTCGGTATTCGTCACGCGCGGATTTCCTTCGGCTTGAAAGAAGTATTCTACTTCACTCTTCGCCGGGCAAGTCGATCCAGGGGCGCTTCCGGGAAGGGCGTTTTTTCGCCGGTCTCACGATGACGCGCCGGTACGGGTCTACGGGAAAATCGGCAGGTATACTGGCGTCGACAGGCGGGAGCAGGCGATGGACAAGACAGGATTCGCAAGGCTCGGTCGACCGTTCATGAACGACGGGGAAGAGGGGGAGGAGAATGGAAGAATGTCAATGAAATACGTCGAGCTGCCGACGGGGGACAGGCTGCCCGCCCTGGGGCAGGGCACGTGGATGATCGGCGAGAGCCGCTCGTCCCGCGCCGGGGAGATCGCCACGCTGCAGCGCGGCATCGATCTGGGCATGACGCTCATCGATACCGCCGAAATGTACGGTGAGGGCGCTTCCGAACAGTTGGTCGGCGAGGCCATCCGCGGGCGCCGCGAGCGTGTATTCCTGGTCAGCAAGGTCTATCCGCATAACGCCGGCAGGAAGGACCTGCCGGCCGCCTGCGAGCGCAGCCTGCGGCGCCTGGGTGTCGATTGCCTCGACCTCTATCTCCTGCACTGGCGCGGCGGCGTACCGCTCGCGGAAACCGTCGAGACCTTCGAGCGGCTCGAGACGCAGGGCAAGATTCGGCATTGGGGCGTCTCCAATCTCGATCTGGGCGACATGGCCGAACTGTGCGCGGCGCCGGGCGGCGACCGGGTGGCGGCAAATCAGGTGCTGTACAACCTCACGCGCCGTGGCGTCGAATGGGATCTGCTGCCGTGGTGCGGAGAACGCGGGATTCCGCTGATGGCCTATTCGCCGATCGAGCAGGCGCGCCTCGCGCGTCATCCCGGCCTGTGCGCTCTGGCGGAAAAACGGGGCGCCGCGCCAGCGCAGCTGGCGCTCGCCTGGCTGCTTCGCCACGACCGGGTAATCGCCATTCCCAAGGCATCGAGCGTGGCGCATGTCGAGCAGAATTTCGCCGCGCTCGCATGTCCGCTCGACGCCGAAACGCTGGCCGGGATCGATCGCCTGTTCCCGCCGCCGAAGCGCGCCACGCCGCTGCAGATGTTGTGATTCAACCCGAAAAGCGCGCTTACGCTGAAAATGCGACGTATTCCTCCGGCGCAGGGAGAATCCGGAAAAATAGACGGACTGGATTTCGGCTTCCGGGGAGCGACAGACTCCGATTGGATCCATTTCCCTGACGATCCGCGAATCGCTTCGTCCGCAAAAGCGCAATCAGGGGCATCCGCTCGACCTCGAGTCGCAGGCGCCTGCCGGGGAAACGCTCGTACAGTTCGATCGGCGGGCTTTCCCGGCCCCAGGTGAAGAGATTGCGTCCCAGTTCGGCGTTGCCGACGCGCAGATGGATTTCCCGCCAGGATTGCCGACCTCCTTCGATCACCATCCAGGGATGGTCCATGCGGAAACGCCCGAACGGCGGCCGAGAGAAAGGCAGGCCGGCGTTGTGCGACTGCACGCGTTCCTGCCAGGACCAGATCCGGCCATTGACGATGCGGTAGGTGTCCTGCACGGGAGTGAGCTGCACGGAGTGCAGATATTCCGTCGTGAATTGCCGCCCCAGCGGCGCGCCGGCCACGAACAGCGGTTCGGGGGATTCATCGCCGGCGGAGGACGGCGCGTGCCGGATCATCAGAGCGTCGACCGGATGCAGGAGCACGGCGAGCAGGGCGAGCGCGCACAGCAGGAAGCCATGGCTCCATTTTCTCTTTGCCGAAAAGCGATAAAGCGCCAAAATTGCGTTCATGGTTCTGCGTTTGCCCGATTTTTTTTCCGGCCTGGCGTACCTTGCCGTCTGCCTGTCGATCGCCGTTTCCGGCGCGCGAAAGAGATGTCCGCCCGAAGAGTCTACTCCGGAAAACAGCGGGCCGCGCCGGCCTCCGCCTCTGTCTCTATTCCTATCCTGTCTGATTTCCCTGCTCGTCTTTCTTCTCGTGCCCTGCGGCACGCTGCCTTCGCTGCTCCCTGTTCCGGGCGGCGCGCTGCTGGCGCTCGGCGGCCTCGTCGCCGCGCCCGGGCTCCTGGCGCTGTCGGCGGGACGGGAAGCGGCGTATCGCCGCGCCTGGGTGCCGCTCTCCCTGGGCGTTTCCCTGGGCGTGATCGCGCGCTACGCGGAGCAGCGGGGCGTCCCGGGAGAACTCTTCACGCTGGATGCCTACGTGGCCATGCCGATCATCGGCGTGGCGGAGGGCGCGGGCAAGGCGGGCATCGGCATCCTGGCCGCGGCGTCGTTGTTCGTCTTGCGGGTTTCGTTCGAGGAAAAACCGCCCGATGGCGACCAGGCGTTTCCGGCCGCCCTGTCTGCCGAACTCTGGGCTCTGGCCGCCGCCGCTTTCTGGGTTTGCCTGTTTTTTCCGTTCTCATTCGCGTACAGTGGCGGGCCGGAAGGATGGGTCCTGGACGCGCTGGTTTTCTGGGGCAAGGTGACCGGCTTGAACTGGTTTCTGGGTCGCCGGAGAAGAAAATTCCGCAGCGCCTGGATTCATGGGGCGATCCTTCTCGTGTTTCTGGAAATCGGCGCCGGGCTGCTCCTGGGTGCCGCAGAATGAGGACAGGTATGGGTGGAAGGAAAAAAACGGCGTGGCTTCCGCCGATCGGGAGCGTCGCCACCTACGTCGGCCGCTCCAGCCGGATGACGAAAGGCGCATACAACGTGCGCATCGTGGCGGAGGCGTGTAGCGGACGCATGGTGGTGGAGGGAATCGGCCGAAACGGCTGCGTGGCGCGCTTCACCATCAAGCGCGAAAACCTGGCGCCGCTGCAACCCGGCCTGTTCGATTGAGCGGCGGGACATGGCCGAGC
>JAITIQ010000188.1 GCA_031279425.1 Accumulibacter sp. | reverse complement strand
CGACAGGCTGGCGTGGGGTCATAGGTATGGTTGTCCTGGTAACACTGCTCCATCTGGGTCGCTCGGGCGGACAATCCCTGGATGGCGGGCAGGATCCGCGCGCGTTTCACGTAGTCCTGGTATTGGGGAATGGCGACCGCCGCCAGAATGCCGACGATCAGGACGACGATCATGATTTCGATCAGCGTGAAGCCGCGGGTGGGGTCGAGTAGTTTGGGTCTCATGAGTCCGTCCGGTGCGCAAAGGTTCAAGGGAAATGCGGCAAGAGTGAATTCCACTCTGCATGTTAAGAATGGCGGCCGATAGCGCAAGGACTGGCCGACATCCGGCAGCGATTTCGGGACGAACGGCAGTTTTCTTTCGGCGCGCGCTTCCAGTCCGCCCAGCGAGGATCTGAAAACCCCGGTTCGGGCGCGGCGAAGCTTTCTCTTTCGTCAGGCAGGGGAGGGAATCATGGGAGGGACCCCCCAAGAAATTCCCCTCGCCCCCGCAGGGGGAGAGGGTGGCCGGAGGCCGGGAGAGGGGATTCAGGCACCCGGCGCGAAGCGACGCGGTTTCCCTTGCGGCGGGGGAATAGACAGGCGTTCGTTTCCTCCCGCCCCTTTTGTTCAGCGTCGCTTCGCGCCGGAGAGAACGACGCCCTCTCCCGGCCCTGCGGGCCACCCTCCCCCGCCAAGCGGGGGGGGGGTATCCGGCGCGCGGCGCCGGGGTTATCGCCGTTGTGGCCACCCTTCCCCGCCGAGCGGGGGAGGGGAATCCGGCGCGCGTCGCCGGGGTGATCGACGATGTGGCCCCCCTTCCCCGCCGAGCGGGGGAGGGGAATCCGGCGCGCCGCTGTCTCGGAGTGTGTAGATACCTATGCCCGCCCAGCGGGAGAGGGAATCATGGGAAGGACTCGTCGCAAGCGATGGCCGCCGGCCCGTGGCAATTCAGAAGCCGCGTGGATTGCCGCGTCGCCGCGCTCCTCGCAATGACGATGGCAATGTATCGCGCGCATTGGTTCGTTGATATGCTCCAGGTCGAAATCCATCGTTCCCGCAAAATGGGAATCCATGAAAATCAATGAGTCATATTTCATCCTTCGCCGAAATGTCGACTGATTCAAGGTTTCCCTAAAACGTTCTAAATTTCTCCGAGATAGGCCCGGCGCACCCGTTCGTCGTCGAGCAGTTCCCTGCCGCCGCCGGAGAAGCCGATGGCGCCGGTTTCCATGACGTAGCCGGTATCGGCCACTTCCAGCGCGGCCTTGGCGTTCTGTTCGACGAGCAGCACGGTGACGCCGGCGGCGTTGATCTGCCGGATGATGTCGAAGATCATGCGAACGAAGAGCGGCGCCAGCCCGAGCGAGGGCTCGTCCATCATCAGCACGGCGGGCTTCGACATCAGCGCGCGCCCGACGGCCAGCATCTGCTGCTCGCCGCCCGAGAAGGTGCCGGCCTTCTGCCGGCGGCGTTCCTCGAGGCGCGGGAAGAGGCCGAAGACGCGCTCGCGGTCGGCTTCCACCTCGCTTCTGTCCGCGCGCGCATAGGCGCCGAGGCTCAGGTTCTCGTCGACGGTGAGATTGGGGAAGATGCGCCGACCTTCCGGCACCAGCACGATGCCCGATTGGACGATGTTCTTGGTCGGTTTGCCGAGCATTTCCTCGCCGTTCCAGGCAACCGAGCCGCCGCTCGCCCTGACGAGGCCCATGATCGCGTTGAGCGTGGTGCTCTTCCCCGCGCCGTTGGCGCCGATCAGGGTGACGATTCCGCCGGCCGGAACGTCGAGGCTGATGCCGCGCAGGGCATGGATTCCACCATAATGAACCGAGAGATTCCTGATCGACAGCATGTCATTCCGCCCGGAAAAAGTGATTGGAGCGCATGGATGTGAAACCGGGGGCGCCGGCGTCCTGCCGACTTCGTTCCGTCTCCCTTGCCGGCGGGGGAGAAAGGTTCATCACGCTCGATCCGGGAAGTTCCGAGCCGTTCATTCCACCCCCAGATAGGCTTCGATGACCCTGGGATCTTTCTGGATTTCCTCGGGCGTGCCGTGCGCGATGGTGACTCCGTAATCGAGTACGTACATGCGCTCGCAGACGCCCATGACCACCTGCATGTGGTGCTCGATGAGCACGATGGTGAGCCGGAACTGGTCGCGGATTTTCAGGATGAACTCCATCAGTTCGACCGACTCCTGCGGATTCATGCCGGCGGCCGGCTCGTCGAGGAACAGCAGCCGGGGTTCCGTGGCCAGCGCGCGGGCGATCTCCAGCCGGCGCTGCCGGCCGTAGGGCAGGCTGGTCGCCTTGGCTTCCTCGTGCGCGTCGAGACCCACTTCGGCGAGCAGCGCGCGCGCCCGCTCGTGGATGCGCCGCTCGCGGCGCAGATAGGAAGGCAGGCGCAGGGTGGCCTCGAAGAGGTTCGTTCCCATGCGCATGTGCTGCGCCACGAGCACGTTCTCCAGCACGCTCATGTCCCTGAACAGACGGATGTTCTGGAAGGTGCGCGCGATGCCGAGCCGGGTGATGGCGTGCGGGGCCATGCCGGTGATGTCCCGGCCGTCGAACAGGACCTTGCCGCGCGTCGGCTTGTACACGCCGGTGATCAGGTTGAACGTGGTGGTCTTGCCGGCGCCGTTCGGACCGATCAGCCCGACGATCTCGCCGGCCTCCACGCGGATGTCGAACGCGCTGACCGCGGCCAGTCCGCCGAACTGTTTGTGTACGTCGACGGTTTCCAGCAAGGCGGCGCCCATCACCCGTCCCTTTCCTTCCCGCCGCGCCGGGGCAGGAGGCCGATGCGGGCAAGCGCATCCCAACTGAATTCGGAAGTGCCCATCAGTCCCTGCTGACGGAAGATGATCACGATCATCAGGAGCGCCGAGAAGAACACCATGCGCAGGCCGGGAGTGCCGTTGGTGACCAGGAAGCCCAGGTTGAGCGGGCCGTCGAGGAAGCGCAGGATCTCCATCGACGCGGTGACGGCGATCGCCGCGACGATCGAGCCGGTGATCGAGCCGACACCGCCCAGCACGACGATGAGCAGGATGTCGAAAGTCTTCAGGAAGAAGAACTGCTTGGGATCGATGGTCGTCAGGTAGTGCGCCAGCAGCCCGCCGGCGATGCCGCAAAGGAAGCTCGAAATGGTAAAGGACAGCACCTTCATGCCGAAGACGTCGATACCCATGGCCTCGGCGGCGATCTCGTTGTCGCGGATCGACTTGAACGCCCGTCCATAGCTCGATTTGATCAGCAGCACGAGGAACACGGTGACCGCGATCGCCGAACCCCAGGCCCACCACATGGTGGTGTAGCGCGGCAGGCCCTTCAGTCCGAGCGCGCCGTTGGTGATCGGCTGCGCGTTGGTCAGCACGACGCGGATGATTTCCGAGAAGCCCAACGTGGCAATGGCCAGGTAGTCGTCGCGCAGGCGCAGCGCGACGACGCCCAGCAGCCAGCCGACGAATCCGGTGAAGAGTCCGGCGGCGAGGAGCGAGGGCAGGAAAGGCAGATGCACGTCGAGCAGCCAGGGGACGATCGGCTGCAGGAAGAAATTGTCTTCCTTCTGCGCCGGCGTCATCGCCAGCAGCGCGCAGGTATAGGCGCCGAGGCCCATCAGACCGGCGTGCCCCAGGCTGAACAGCCCGGTGAAGCCGTTGATCAGGTTGAGCGACAGGGCCAGGATGACGTTGATCGCGCAGAGCTTGAAGATCTGCATGGTGAAGCGGTCGAAGGTCTCCTCGAAGACGAACAGCAGGGCGATCCCGGCCAGCGAGGCGGCGAAGGTGAGCCAGGCATTGCGGCTCATGGATTTCATGTTCGATGGTCCCATCAGACCTTTTCCCCCTGGTTCCTGCCCAAGAGACCGGTCGGCTTGAAGAGCAGGACCGCGATCAGCAGGATGAAGGCGAAGGCGTCCTTGTAGCCGGTGAGTTCGGGCAGGAAGGCAATCGTCATCAGTTCGATGAGGCCGAGCAGCAGGCCGCCCAGCACGGCGCCTCCGATGCTGCCGATGCCGCCGACGACCGCCGCGATGAAGCACTTCATGCCCGGCATGATGCCCATCAGCGGCTCCAGGCGCGGGTACTTGAGCGCGAACAGGATGCCGCCGATCGCCGCCAGCGCGCTGCCGATGGCGAAAGTGACCGAGACGATGCGGTCGACGTCGACGGCCATCAGGCGGGCCGCCTCGATGTCGGTGGATACGGCGCGCATGGCCATGCCGGTGCGCGTGCGGTGCACGATCCACAGCAGGATCGCCAGCAGGACGGCGGTCACCAGCGGGATGATCAGGCTCACGGAGGCCACGTGGATGCCGCCGACGACGTGGTTGGCGGCGAACAGCCCGGGAACCGGAAAGGCTTTCGGGCGCGCGTCGAAGAGCACGATGGCCAGGTTCTCGATGAGGAAGGACGCGCCGATCGCGCTGATCATGATCGAGATGCGCGGCGAATCACGCAGCGGACGGTAGGCGGCGCGCTCCAGGCCGACCCCGAAGACGGTGGTCAGCGCGATGGCCAGGCACGCCGACAGCCACCACGGCATGGCGAAGATGCCGACACCGTAGAAGGCGAGGTAGCCGCCGATCATGAAGATGTCGCCGTGGGCGAAGTTGATCAGGCGCAGGATGCCGTAAACCATCGTGTAGCCGATGGCGATCAGGGCATACAGGCTGCCGAGCGACAGGGCGTTGACGAACTGCTGTAGGAAGGTCTGGAGATCCATTGAGATCGACCCGGAAACAGAAAACACGGAAACATCGATTTTCTGGCTTTTCTCTGTGTCTCTGCGGTCAAGTTCTGCCTGGGAAGGCGCCGCTTCGCGGAGGCCGGCGAGGTTGCCGGCCTCCGTCATCCCTCTCCGCCTATTGCGGCTTGACGGTCGTCAGGAAGACGAATTTGCCGCCTTTGACCGTCTTCAACACGGCGGCCTTGTCGGCGTTGCGTTCCGCGTTGATGGTGATGGAACCGGCGGAACCCTCGAAATCCCTGGTCTGCGTGAGCGCTTCACGGATCTTCTGCGGCTCGGCGGAATTCGCGCGGCGGATCGCGTCGAGGATGACGAGGTAGCCGTCGTAGCCGAGCGCGCTGAACGCCGACGGCTCTTTCCTGTATTCGTCGCGATAGGCCTTGAGGAAGGCTTCGGAGGTCTTGTTGATCGGCACGTCGTTGGCGAAGAAGGTGGAGATCACCACGCCTTCCACCGCCGCGCCGCCCACCTGCAGGAATTCCTCCATGTCCCAGGTGTCGCCGCCCAGGAACGGAGCCTTGATGCCGAGCGCGCGCGCCTGCTTGACGATCAGCGCCGATTCGGTGTAGTTGCCGGGCGCGAAGATGGCGTCCGGCTCGAATTTCTTGATGTTGGTCAGTTGCGCGGTGAAATCCTGGTCGCCGGTGTTGTAGTCGCTGGTCGCGACGACCGACTTGGGATCGCCGGTCAATTTGACGAATTCATCGACGAAGAATTTGGCGAGGCCGACCGAATAATCATTGGAGATTTCGCGGATGATGGCCACCTTCCTGGCCTTCAGCGCGTTGAATGCGTAGGTCGCGCCGACGGTGCCCTGGAAGGGATCGAGGAAGCAGACGCGGAAATACCAGTCGTTGCCCCTGGTCACCATGGGATTGGTCGCGGAAACGGCGACGGCGGGAATCCGCGCCTCGGCGAAGATCGGGCCGCCCGCCATCGACAGTGAACTGCCCCAGGAGCCGAGCACGGCATTGACCTTTTCCCTTTGCGTCAGAACGGTCGCCGCGTTGGCGGCCTCGACCTTGTCCGACTTGTTGTCCACGATGACCAGTTCCACCTTGGCTCCGAGGACTTCCGGATAGAGCTTGTTGGCCAGCTTGATGCCGTCCACCTCCTCGGCGCCGCCCGCGCCGTTGGCGCCGGTCAACGGCTCGAACACGCCGATTTTGATGGCCTTGGCGTCGGCCGCCGGCGCGACCGCCGATACGAGCGAAAGGCTGACGGCAGTGAAGGCGCTCGCCAGTAGCGGAAGGGTTTTCATGCAAATCTCCTTTTTCATGGTTGACATACATACATGCGTGGGTCAGGCGGAACGATGCTACCACCGGCACGCCGGTTTTCCAATGCGGACGAAGCCCGCCGGCAGGTCAGGCGCGTCGGGAATCTGGCTGCAAAGCCGAAAAGGGCATGGCGTCCGCTCCTTCTTCAACCTTCTTCAAGGGAGGGGAATTCGTGTCTCGTTTTGCCGGCGATCCCGGCCGGGAGCGCTCGCTCCGGGAGTTTATCGCCCGAGCAGACCGAGCTCGCGCCCCGCCTCCCCGAAGGCGGCGAGCGCGGCGTCGAGCTGCTCGCGGGTGTGCGCGGCGGAAAGCTGCACGCGCACGCGGGCTTCGCCCAGCGGCACCACCGGGTAGAAAAAACCGCTCACCAGCACGCCCAGATCGTAGAGGCGGCGGGCGAATCGCTGCGCCAGCGGGGCGTCGAACAGCATCACCGCGACCACCGGATGCGTGCCGGGCTTGACGGTAAACCCCAATTCCCCGATGGCGCGACGGAAATAGGCGGTATTGGCGTGCAACCGGTCGCGCAGCTCCGTCGAGGAGGAGAGTCGTTCCAGGACGGCCAGCGAGGCGCCGGCGATGACCGGCGCGAGACTGTTGGAAAAGAGATACGGCCGCGATTTCTGGCGCAGCGTGTCGACGACTTCCCGGCGCGCCGCGACGAAGCCGCCCATCGCGCCGCCGAGCGCCTTGCCCAGGGTGCCGGTGATGATGTCGACGCGGCCCATCACCCCGTGGTGTTCGTGCGTGCCGCGTCCGGTCGCGCCCATGAAGCCGGTGGCGTGCGAATCGTCGATCATCACCAGCGCGCCGAATTGCTCGGCGAGCTCGCAGATTTTGTCGAGCCGGGCGATGGTGCCGTCCATCGAGAACACGCCGTCGGTGACGATGAGCCGGTGCTGCTTGTGGCCGGTCTCGGCGAGCCGCATTTCGAGGTCCAGCATGTCGTTGTTCGCGTAGCGGTAGCGCGCCGCCTTGCTCAGGCGGATGCCGTCGATGATCGAGGCATGGTTCAGCTCGTCCGAGATGATCGCGTCGTACTCGCCGAAGAGCGGCTCGAACACGCCGGCGTTGGCGTCGAAAGCGGCCGCGTAGAGGATGGCGTCCTCCATGCCGAGAAAATCGGCGATGGCCCGTTCCAGCTGCTTGTGCGGCGTCTGCGTGCCGCAAATGAAGCGCACCGACGACAGACCGTAGCCGTAGCGCTCGATCGCTTCCCTGGCCGCGCCGTCCAGGAAAGCGTCGCCGGAGAGGCCGAGATAGTTGTTGGCGCAGAGATTGATCAGCCGGCGCCCGTCGTCGCAGACCACCGTGCTGCCCTGGCGGGAAGCCAGCACGCGCTCCTGCTTGTACAGGCCCTGCGCGCGCAATTCGTCCAGATTCTGCCGCAGACCGGCATAAAAAGCATCCTGTCTCACCGAAAACCCCTTTCCCGACGCCCCCGGCGGCTAACCCGACAATTCTTCGGGAGAAGCGCCCAGGACGATCATCTCGTCGAAACGAAGCTCCACCACCTCGAATCCCCGGCGCTCCGCCTGGATTCTCCGCTCGGGCTGACCCGGAGGCGGCTCCCCTTCCAATGCCCTTCTTTCCGGAAAACAGCGCTGGCCATTCCCGATCGGCAGAATCTGCATGATCAAACCCCGAGGACGATGCAAAGCGAGTTTCATTCTACCATCGGACCAGCCATCCAGGCGGCGGTTCAAGCCAGCGACGCCGCGCGCCGGAGGGAACGATCCGGATTGCCGCGGGCCTCGACGCGCTGAAATCCGGCTTGACCGTTTGGCAAAGCCCGCCTATTCTCTGGACGGCCTTTGCAATGACCAGATCGAATCAATGACCTTCGCGCGCGACGCGCCGCACGAACATGGCTGAGCACATCTTTCAGGAGGGAGCGCCGAGGCCCGATCGCGCATGAGTCTGGTGGAATCTCTCCGGTTCCCCGTGCTGTGACAACTGTGATTTCCAGGATGAACGCGACCGATAGGATGAAGAAAAGCCGCCTTGCCGCGCTCGCCGCGGCGCTTTGCCTGGGCGCGTGCGCTTCCGCCCCGATTCGCTACCACACTCTGCTGCCGGCGCCGGAACGCGCGCCGTCCGGCGCGCCGGCGCCGGGATTCCTGATCGACGTCCTCGCCGTCGGCGTTCCCGCCCGGATCGATCAGGCGCAGCTGGTCGTGCGCGAGGGGCCCGCCGGCGTCGCCGTGCTCGACGGCGAACGTTGGGCGGGGCCGCTGAGCGATGAACTGCGCGGCGCGCTATCGGCCGAACTGACCCGTCTTCTGGGCGCCAGGGACATCGCGGGCCTGGGCGCGCCAGCGCGGAAATCCATCCTGAGAATCCAACTCGAAGTCCGCCGCCTCGACGCCTGGCCGGGCCGCAAGGTCGCGCTCGACGCCGACTGGTCGCTGCGGTTCGCCGAGGACGCCGCCCATGTCCGGCTGCTCTGCGGCGGCCGTTTCGAGGAAGCCGCGCCGGGCGGATATGGTGAGATGATCCTCGGCGAACAGCGCCTCATCGCCGCGCTGGCGGAAAGAATCGCCGAGGACGCGCGCCGCTGGCAACGCTCGCGCGCCGCGGCGTGTTCCGGCGGCGAGCGGGAAGTCGTCGAGTGGAAGACGCAGGCCAGGGAGGAATGACGACCCCGGGAACGTTTGCCGCCAAAAGCATCCGTCCT
>JAITIQ010000151.1 GCA_031279425.1 Accumulibacter sp. | reverse complement strand
GCGAGCAATACGGCGCTCTTCGATCTGTTGCAGGATCATGGTTTCTTGTTGGCTACGCCCGAGGGCAAGGCGATCTGGAAAGCGATCGTGACGAGCGAAACCGGCTGGTCGTATGCGTTTACGCTGCTGAAACTGTCGCCGGCGCTGATCTGGGAAGCGGGCGAGGAACGTCCGGCGCCGTTCGCGGGAACGGTAGCGGTGGTAGCGGGAGATATACCGGAGGACGCCATGGACGCCGCGCCGCCAGATTTCCCCGTGCAAGCGCCGGTTTCCGAAGTTCCCGCGATTTCTCCGAAGGGTTCGGACGTGGAGCGTCTGCTGGAAATGTTCGACATGCCCTCGGACAAGGAAACGCCGGAAGAGATACCGCAACCGGAAGCGACGGAAGCCGTTCCCGTCAAAATTGCCGAACCAGAACACGCGCCCTTGTCCGCCATACCCTTCACTACAGGAACCTTCCGGTGAACACTTCCTCGCCTGGCTGCGGCAGCGGATTGCGGGCCATATCCTGATCATCAATAACGCCAAGGTGCTGGTACATACGGTGGCCGATACCGCCTATCTCGTCAATCCGGGGATTTTCCAGCGCTATGTCCAGGAACATCCCGCGACGGCCATTCCTGTGAAACAGGAGGGCGTCGGCGACTGGCAATGGATTCAGAAACGTTTCGAGAAGCTGGGACTGTACCGCAAGCAGGCGAACGGCCTCAACCTCTGGCACTGCGAAGTCGCCGGCCCGCTCAAGACGCATCGGCTGCACGGCTGTCTGCTCAAAGACCCGAAAGCCCTGTTCGACGACGCGCCACCAAATAATCCTCATCTTGCGCTCATGCGGGCCGGACAGGATTCGGGGAAAGCCAAGGCGGAAACCTCTTCAGGGTAAACGATAACCGGCGCGAATATCGCGCCGGTTGTGGGGATCGCCGATTTTTCCAAGCCGCTTGTACAAATTGTCGTGGTGCACGCTCAAGGACTGTCGGTCTTTCCGCAACGTTTTCCAGATGAACGACCAGATGCCGAGTAGCCTCCTCGACGCGTCCCTGTTCCAGGCAATCCGGCCGATCCGCCCAATCCTGCATCATGCGCCGACGCTGTTCGACGTATTTGGCATGGTTGTACGCCCCACGAATCGCGTTCGGATCGGCGTGCGACAACTGAGCCTCGATCCACCCCGCCGGATAACCGATCTCGCTGAGCACGGTCGACAGGGTGGCCCGCAGGCCGTGCCCCGTCAGCCGGGATTTATACCCCATGCGCCTCAGCGCCATGTTCAAGGTGCTGGGATCGATGCATTCCCTGGGGTTTTTGTCATGCCGCAACAGGTAGCGTTGTGAGGAACCCACCCATCTCCATTGCCAGTCCGACAGCTTGTCTTCTTTTGCCAGCGCCGCCACTTTCGGATGTTCCTGCGCGTGGCGCTGGAAAATGCCGGGGCTGGCCAGGTAAACGGTATCGGCCATCCATTGCAAAGCTTTCACCTTGCCGTGTCTACCTTCCTGTGTCGCCTTTACGATACGCGCCTGGAGCTTTCGCACTTCACGGTGACACCTGGCCCAGTGGATGCCATGCCAAGAGTCACCTCACCGTGGGAGGGCGCACCCGCGCAAATCATTCCTTGCGTAGTCATCTGCCATTCCCTCCTCGGGAAAGTTGAACAAGTTCTCTCGTAAAGAAAGACCCCGTGGAAGTCTGCCCGCTTTCGCGTGGGGTGATCTCGCCTTGCGGCTCAACCCCCATCCGCACCATTACAGGACAGCATTCGCTTTTTCCACATTCCTCTACCCGCACCACCATCAGCATTCCTTGCGGTTTGCCTGCCTCGAGGGCGGCAATACGGGCTTACCGTGTTCCACTTGAATAACGAGACGGGTTAGGCCCTGCCTCTCCACTCGTTACGTCCGTGTAACCCCAATGGCAAAGGGATCAAGCGACCGCTTATCTTTTGGTTCGAGCCTGCCAGCATCTTTGGCTCGTTCAACATTACGGCGTTTTTCAGCAGTTCACATCCGTTGGCCATACCATCCAGCCTGGCGCCCTATCCGCATCGATGCTCGCAGATAACACCTTTGCCTCACGGCATCGGCGTGGCCAAAAGGCCCGGTTACATCGTCCCGGCAGCTCCACACCAGACCGTTACCAGTCCCGCATGTGCCGGTAGGCTACTGATGACGGAACATCAGGTTCCTCGTCGAGGTCGCTCTCGTTGGAACAATTACTCAAGCGACTTCACGTCGCACTGCCATGTCAAACTCCTTGCGTTGCGAGTCATGGCCTGGATGTTGTCGCTGTTTTCCCCGTTTCTCCAGCATAAAACCGGAATCCGAAGTACCCCGATTTATGGACTGGAATCTGGACTTAAAAACTTCGGATGTCCGTAGGTTTCCATCACTTTCGGCAGACTGCGGAGAATGAAAAAATCATTACTTTCAACAGCTTGCAGATATACACGGAAACTATTGGAACGCAATCCGAGCTTGTGCTACCAGACTGGACAAATCAAAAGCTCACAACATGGCGTGAAATTCCAGTTGACAATCCACGTCGCCTTCACTAGATTACACAACTGGTCAGACCACTATCGTTGAGCGGTCGGGCCGCGGCCGGACGGAGTGGGAGTGGAGGGCGTCGGCCGGACATCGAACAGGCGCGCCAAGCGCCGTAATCACACAGGGGAGGGGCTCATGAAGATCGTCATGACCGATATCGGGGGGTTTCCCGGCTTTGATCTGGAAACCGATATCGCACAAGAGAGTGGTTTTGAATTCGCCTGCCTGAATACCAGGGAGGAAGAAGCCATCATCGAGGGCGCCCGGGACGCCGATGGCCTGGTGGTGGTCTACGCGCAGATCACCGAGAAAGTCATTGCTTCCCTGGACAGATGCAAGATCATCGTGCGCACGGGGATCGGCTACAACAATATCGACGTCGAGGCCGCCACGCGCAAGGGCATCATGATCGCCAACGTTCCCGATTATTGCGCGGGGGAAGTCGCCGACCACGCCATGGCACTCTTGCTGTCGCTGGCGCGCAAGGTCACTTTCCTGACTGGCCAGGTGAGAAAGGGAAAATGGTCCTTCCTCGAAGCGAAGCCCATTCCGCGCCTGTCGGAAACCACGCTCGGCCTTTATGGCTGCGGCAACATCGCCCAGGGAGTCGCCCGGCGCGCCCAGGCTTTCGACATCGCCGTCGTCGGCTTCGATCCCTATCTTCCCGATGCGGCCTTCGACAGGAGCGGGATAAAAAGAGTCGGCAGCCTGCAGGAGCTTTATGCCGCCAGCGACTTCATTTCGCTGCACGCGCCACTCACCCCGGAAACCCGGCACGTCATCGACAGGGACGCCCTGCGCAGGATGAAGAAGACCGCGGTCATCGTCAATACGGCGCGCGGTCCGCTCATCGACCATGACGCCCTCCTCGAAGCCCTGCAACAGGGCGTCATCGCCGGAGCCGCGCTCGACGTGACGGAAGAGGAACCGCCGGTATTTCCGCTGCCCCTGGCCGCGCTGGACCAGGTGCTGATCACGCCGCATGTCGCCTATTACTCGGAATCGTCCGAGCCGGAGTTGCGCGCCAAGGCGGTGCGGGAAGTCATCCGGACGCTCACCGAGGGCAAGCCGAAATTCTGGGTCAACGCACCCAAAAAATAGCTCGATGATGAACCAGGCGCGCAGCGGGTCTCGCGGCAGGGAAGGATTCACGGAAGCTTGCCGCGAACCCGTGGAGCGCGGCGGAAAGGCGTCCTTCAAGACGCCGGAAAACAGGCCGTCGGCCTCTTGCCCTGCCGGTGGCATGGAAAATCGATAGAGGAGTTTTTCAAGAGGAGAAGAGGAGGAGTCATGAAAGCCATCGATTCAAAAACACCCTGGAAGACCGGGCAGTGGTATACCAGCCCGTGGAATTTCGAGCCGGAGGTTCGCAAGAACATCACGTTTTCCGGGAACATCCGGTTCCATGACGTGACGCTGCGCGACGGCGAACAGCAGTCGGGGCTCATCTTCGACAAGGAGCAGAAAGTCGCCCTGGCCGAAAAGCTGGCGGAACTCGGCATCCATCGCATCGAGGCCGGCATGCCCGCCGTGTCGCCCCAGGACGAGGCGGCCATCAGGGAAATCGTCCGGCGCGACCTGGGCCCGGAAATCTTCTCCTTCGCCCGCTGCATGAAGGACGACGTCAAGCGCTCCGTCGATTGCGGCGTGAAGAACGTCGTTCTTGAAGTGCCGACCAGCGGACATCTGCTGAAATACGCCTACAAATGGACGACGGAAAAGGCCATCGAGACCTCGATCGAGGCGACCCGCTTCGCCCATGACAACGGGCTGTACGTGTCCTTCTTCACCATCGACGGCTCGCGCGCCGACATCGACGAATACATAAATATCGTGAAGACCGTGGCCAGGGAAGGCCACATGGACGAACTGACCCTCGTCGACACCTTCGGCGGACTCAATCCGCACGCCGTGCCCTTCCTGGTGAAGAGCGTGCGGGAAGCCGTGCCGAACGTGCCGCTGGGCATTCACGTGCATGACGACTACGGCATGGGCAGCGCCATCACCGTCGCCGCGCTGGCCGCCGGCGTCGACATCGCCCACACCTCGATCTCGGGCAGTGGCGAGCGGGCCGGCAACGCGCCCTATGAAGACGTGGCGCTGGCCCTGCTCACCCTCTACGGCATCGACACCGGCCTGAAATACGAGAAGATCTATCCGCTGGCCGAGTATTACCGCGAGATGTCCGGCTTGAGGTGCCGTCAGAACCAGGGCATCATCGGCGAGGACATCAACAAGATCGAATCGGGGATCGTCGCCGCCTGGTACAAGAATGTCGAAGGCATCGCGCCGCTGGAGCTTTCGCCCTATCTCTACCCGCTGACGGGGCATCCGGACGCGGAAGTGGTGATCGGCAAGATGAGCGGCATCCCGACCGTCGACATCTATCTCGACAAGCTCGGCCTCGCCGCGCAGAACGAGGATCAGAAACTGGAGATCGTCAAAAAGATCAAGGAAAAGGCTTACGAAAAGATGTCTCTGCTCACCGTGGGAGAGTTCGAGGAGATCGCCCACAAGGTACTTGGATAACAAGAAGGAAATCGACTCATTTTCCGGCGCGCCGGTTTCGCCGGTGTCCGGTTCCTTCCCTCTCCCCGGGGAGGGTGGCCCCGGATTCCCTCGTTCTCGGGAGCGCGCGGCTGGTGGTTCGCGTGTGCTTCACCCAATTCATATCGGAGGAGTCTCATGAAAAAACTGTTCAAGGTACTTTCCTGCGCGATCGCGCTTTCCGCCTTCACTGGCGGCGCTATGGGGGCGGTCGTCATCAAGTTCGCTCACAACGGCAACACCATTCCCGAAGATCCGCAGAACGTGGCGGTGACCGCGTTCAAGAAGATGGTCGAGGAACGGAGCAAGGGCGAGATCCAGGTGCAGATCTATCCGGCTGCCCAACTGGGCGACGCCCGCACCATCACCGAGGGCGTGCAGATGGGCACCATCGAAATGGGCGACGTGGAAAACGGCCCGATGGGACGTTTCGTCACCGAGGCGATGGTGTGGGATCTGCCGTACATCTTCCGCGACATCGAACATGCCCACAAGGTGCTCGACGGCCCGGTCGGCAAGACCATCGCCGAGAAATTCCTGGCCAAGAACATCCGCCACCTCGCCTATAACGACGGCGGTTTCCGCTATTTCACCAACAGCAAGCGTCCGATCAACACGCTGAAGGATCTGGAAGGGCTGAAAATCCGCGTCATGGAAAGCGACGTGATGCTCGCCACGATGAAAGCCTTCGGCGCCTCCGCGCTGCCGATGGCCTTCGGCGAACTGTATTCCGCGCTGCAGCAGGGCGTGGTCGACGGGCAGGAAAATCCGCTGAACCTCATCTTCAGCCAGCGCTTCTATGAAGTGCAGAAATACCTGTCGATGAGCCAGCACTTTTACTATCCACGCCAGTATCTGATCAGCGAAGGCTTCTACAAGACCTTGAAACCCGAGCAGCAGAAGATCATCGCCGACGCCGCCAAGGAAGCCTGCGACATCCAGCGCGCCGAACTGGTGAAATACGAGGAGCAGATGAAGAAAGTGCTGGCCGACAAGGGCATGGTGAGCAACGAAGTGGACAAGGCGCCATTCATCCAGGTGTCCCAGGAAAAGGTCTATCCGATGTTCTACGGCAAGATTTTCGGAACCGAGGCGGAAGGCAAGAAGGTAATCCAGCAGATCGTCGACACCAAGTAGCTTGAGGCGGCCTGGCGGCCCCGTCCGGGAACGGCGCGTTCCGGACGGGGACCGGGGGATAGGGCGCGAATACAGGCCGCGGCGCCGGATGCCTGTCTTGCCGGGCATGGCGGAGTCCGAAACAGAGAGGGAACATTCCATGCCGGAAAAAAAGATTTCTTCCCGTCTTTATGGAGCGATGAGGGTCTTCGTCGCAGCGATGCTCATGTTGATGACCCTCTTCATCTTCTATCAGATCATCATGCGCTACGTGTTCAACAGCGCGCCTTCGTGGACCGAGGAAGCGGCGCGCTACCTGTTCATCTGGTCGAGTTTCATCGCGGCGGGCATGGGCGTGCGCGAACACGTGCATATCGGCATCGATGCGGTGGTCAACACCCTGCCCTTGCCGCTGCGGCGGCTGACGCAGTACATCGTCGCGCTGATCATTTTCGCGCTGGGCGTTTTCCTGACTTGGTACGGCTGGAAAGTCGTCGGCATCACCTATACCCAGATGTCCCCGGCCATGGGCTTCCCCATCGGCATCGTCTATTCGGCCGCGCCCTGCATGGGCATGCTGATGATCCTGTTCAGCATTCTGGATGTCATGAGACTTCGCGGGCGCCGGGAACTCAAGGCCGCGGAAGGGAATTATGGAGCGTCCTGACATGCCGGAAAACGGAATCACGGAGGGCCTGCCATCATGATGACCGCACTCCTCGTCACCCTGCTGGTCTGTTTCGTCATCAACGTCCCCATCGGCTTCGCCCTGGCGGTGGCGGCCGCGGCCGGCGTGCTGGCTTCCGGCGCCATGCCGCCGATCATGGTGCCGCAGCGCATGGTGGCCGGCGCGGACTCCTTCCCGCTGATGGCGATTCCCTTCTTCATGCTGGCGGGCACCATCATGGAAACCGGCGGCGTTTCGCGCCGCATCGTTCATCTCGCCACCTCGCTGGTCGGGCATGTCTCCGGTGGCCTCGCTTCGGTATCCATCCTGGCCTGCACCTTCTTCGCCGCCATCTCCGGCTCGACCCCGGCGACTGCGGCGGCGGTCGGCAAGCTGACCATTCCCGAGATGGTGCAGCGCGGCTACCGCCTGGACTACGCCTCGGCCGTGGTGGCTTCCGCCGCCTGTCTCGGCGTGATCATCCCGCCTTCGATCACCATGGTCGTCTTTGGCGTCGTGGCCAACGTCTCGGTCGGCAAGCTCCTGATCGGCGGCATCATTCCCGGCCTGTTTCTTTCTCTTCTGCTGATTTTCACCAACTGGTTCCTCACCAAGAGGAAGGCGATTCCCACCGAGAGAAAGCGGAACTGGGGCGAGCGCTGGAAAGAATTCGCCGAGGCCGTTTGGGGCCTGATGATGCCCGTCATCATCCTGGGCGGCATCATGAGCGGCGTGTTTACGCCCACCGAATCGGCGGCCATCGCCGTGGTCTATGGCCTGTTCGTCAGCCTGTTCGTCTACAAGGAACTGAAATACCGGGATCTCGTCACGGTTTTCTACAAGGCTTCCTTGAGTTCCGCCATGATCATGCTGCTGATCGCCGCGGCGGCGCCCTTCGGCTGGCTGATGACCATTCTGCAGATACCGCAACAGGTTTCCCAGGCGCTGCTCACTTTGACCAGCAACCAGAGCATCCTCTACGTGCTGATGCTGATCGCGTATTTCATCCTGGGCTGTTTCATGGAAACCGGCGCCATCATTCTGCTGGTGGTGCCGATTTTCGCGCCGATCGCGCAAAGCGTGGGAATCGACCTCGTCCAGTTCGGCGTGGTCACGGTGATCTCATTGGCCGTCGGCATGGCTACCCCGCCGGTCGGGATTTCGCTCTTCGCCACCTGCGGCGTCTCGGGCGTGTCCATCGGCCCGCTCTGCCGGCAGGTACTCCCGTTTCTGACGATGCTGTTCCTCGGTACCTTCTTCCTCGCCTTCGTGCCGATTCTGTCGACCTGGCTGCCGGATCTGGTGATGGGCGGATAGAACCATGGCGAACGTCGCCGGCAATCCGCGCCGGGGCGATCCGGTTTTTGCCGTCTTTATCGTGAACCGGAATTACCGCCCTTGCCGCGCGCGCAGTTCCGCCCATTCCGCCTCGATGTCCAGCTTGGCCCCGCAGGGACGCGCGGCGTACTGCGTATGCAGCATGTGGTGCGCCTTCTCCGAATGCGGCGCGCCCAGGCAGTCGGCATACAGCTTCCTGACCTGCTCGTTGTTGTGCGACTGGCGCACCTTGGCCTTGCGGTCGATGTCGAAGAGCGTCTCGCGGCGCTTCATGGCCAGCGGGATGTAGGCTTTCTTCGAGCGCAGCGTGCCGCCGCCGTCGACGCAGCCTCCGGGGCAGGCCATGATCTCGATGAAGTCCAGATCCGCGCGGCCGGCCAGCACGTCCTCGACCAGCGCGCGCGTGCCTCTCAGTCCATGGCACATGGCTACCTTGATCTCGCCCAGTTCGCCGCCGAGATCGACCGTGGCCAAGCGCACGTTCTCGAAGCCGCGCAACTGCGCTACCTCGATGTGCTCCAGCTCCTTGCCGTTGATCACGTAGAACATGGTGCGCACCGCCGCCTCCATGACGCCGCCGGTGGTGCCGAAGATGGCGCCGGCGCCCGAGTATTCGCTCATCAGCGGATCGTCGTAGGCGGACGGTTCGAGGTTCTTGAGGTCGATCCCCTCGCGGCGCAGCAGGCGGGCGAATTCCCGGATGGTCAGCACGATGTCGACGTCCGGACGGCCATTTTCGGCCAGCGCCGGACGCGCCGCTTCCTGCTTCTTGGCGGTACAGGGCATGATCGAGACGACGCGTACCCGGTCCGGGTCGAAACCGCGTCTTTCGGCGAGATAAGTCTTGGCGATCCTGCCGACGACGGCCTGCGGCGAGCGCGTCGAGGAGAGATACGGCAGGATGCCGGGATAATGCTTCTCGGCGAAATTGATCCACGCCGGACAGCACGAGGTGAACACCGGACGCTTTTTTTCGGCCAGCTTGCCCAGCAGTTCGGTGCCTTCCTCCATGATCACCACGTCGGCGCCGAAATTGGTGTCGAGGATGACGTCGGCGCCCAGGACGCGCAGCGCGGCGACGATCTGCCCTTCGACGTTGGTTCCGGGCGGCAGGCCGAATTCCTCGCCGAAACCGACGCGGATGGCCGGCGCCATCTGGAAGACGGTGACGATCCCGGGATCGGCCAGGCAATCGAGCACCTCCTGCGTCTCGTCGCGTTCGGCCAGCGCGCCGGTCGGGCAGACCATGACGCACTGGCCGCAGGCCACGCACGGCGAGAGGTCGATGTCGCCGCCCTTCAGGCGCACGCCGGCGGTGCGGCCCCAGCCCGTCATCTCCAGCGCGTCGACGCTCTGCACCTTGCGGCAGACGGCCGCGCAGCGCTGGCAGCGGATGCAGCGGCTGCGGTCATAGACCACCGGCTGCGTGCCGGCATCCGGCGCCAGATCGCGCCAGCCCTCGGGATAGCGGAAGCGGATCCGCTTCAGGCCCACGGCATTGGCCACGAAGAGCAGCTCGCAGTTGCCGTTGCGCGGACAGGTCGAGCAGTCCTGATGATGGTCGGCCATGGTCATTTCGACTTGCAGCCTGCGCATTTCCTGCACTTTCGGCGAACGCGTCATGATCTGCCAGCCGTCACCCGGCGGCGTGTCGCAGGCCGTCAGATATTCGGGTTCGGTGTGGCCGGGGCGGAGCACTTCGACGATGCAGACGCGGCAGGTTCCCGGCGCGTGGTCGATGTCGGTGAGCTCGCACAGCGTGGGGACGTGGATGCCGTTCCGGCGCGCCACGTCAAGGATGGTTTCGTTGGCCTCGAAAGCGAGATTCTGGCCATTGATCCTGGCAAACATGGTTGTCACCTCCCAAAGCTTGTCGTGGCGTGCTGCGCGCCGAAGGCGCTCGTGGCGGGCGCCTCGCGCGGCGTCCCCTGCATGTGCCCGCCCTGCAGGGACTTGACCGTGACCAGGGAATACAGCCGGTAGCAGCGCAGGCAGCGGCTGGCTTCCTCGTAGGCGGCTTCCTTGGCGATGGCGCCCTCCACTTCGGCAAAGTTCAGGACGCGTTCGTCTTCGGCCAGCTCGGGAACGTGGGCGCGCGGCTTTTCCAGCGGCGCGCGTTCGAGACGCTTGTCGTCCAGCAGGCGGTTCTCCGCCAGGAACTTCTGCATGCGCCTCTCCGGCGTGACGTGCGTGTGTCCGCTCAGGAGATAATCGCGGATGCTGGCCGCCGCGCGCTCGCCATGGTCGAGCGCGTTGACCAGCGTCATCGAGCTCAACGGCCCCAGCACGCAGTCGCCGCCGGCGAAAACGCCGGGCCGCGAGGTTTCCAGCGTGTCGGGATCGGCCATGACCCAATTCCAGCGGTCGAGCTCGATCCCCTCCTCGGGCCGCAGCACGTCGTTGGCGACCACCTGACCGATCGCCGCGATCACCCAGTCGCAGGCCATGAAGGTCTCCGCATCCGGCACCGGCTCGACGCCGCGCCGTCCCCTGGCGTCGACCCCGGTCTGGCGCATGGTGAGCAGCTTGACGCCGGCCACCTGCCTGCCCTCGACGACGAGTTCCGAGGGATTGGAGAGGCAGTGGAAAATGACGCCTTCCCGCTGCGCCGCCAGCACTTCCTCGCGGTCGGCCGGCATGTCCTCGAGCGTCCGGCGATACACGAGATGCACGGATTTCGCCCCCATGCGCCGGGCCGAACGCACACAGTCCATGGCCACGTTGCCGCCGCCGACGACCACCACGTCGCCGGCAAGCTCGAACGGCTCGCCGCCCTCGACGTGCCGATAGACCTTGAACAGGAAATCGAGGCCCGAAACGTAGCCGCGCGGCACCAGTTCCTCGTTGCGCACGCCGAGCTGCGAGGCCTTGCTCGCGCCATAGGCGAGGAAGACCGCGTCGTACCCCTTGCCGAGCAGGTCGTCCACCGAGAAATCCCGCCCGAGCGCCTTGCCGTAAAGAAAATGCCCGCCGAGCTGGCGGATGATGTCCTCGCTCTCCACCTTCAATACGTATTTCGGCAGCCGGTAGCTCGGAATCCCCTGGGCGGCCATGCCACCCGCCGCCCACTGGGCGTCGAAGACGTCGACCCGGATGCCGCCGAGCAGCAGCTTGTAGGCGCAGGTGATGCCCGCCGGTCCAGCGCCGATGACCGCCACGCGCTTGTCGTGCCGCTCGCCGCTCGGCGAAAACCTGAGCCGGTGCCGCCCAAACGCCTGGTCGGCCACGTGGCGCTTGAGCATGCGGATGCCGACTGGCCCCTCGGCGGCGCCCCGCCGGCAGGCCCCTTCGCAGAAGCGCACACAGACGCGGCCGCAGCTTCCCACCAGCGGGTACTTGTCGAGCACCACGCCGAGCGCGAAATCGAACCGGCCGCTCTTCACGCCGTCGATGTATCTCGGCACGTCGATTTTCGACGGACAGGCTTCGACACAGGGCGCGGTGACGTAGATGAAACTGTGCTGGAAGACCGCCTGCGCCGGAGTCATGGCGCCGAATTCCTCGGGGAAATGCGTAAGCGCCTCATGCAGGGCGCGCGCGCAGTTCTGCCCCATGCCGCATAGCGCCGTCTGCGTGATCTGCCAGGAGAGGGCGCGCGCTTCGTCTGCCGCGTCCGCGGCGGCGCTGCCGTCGACGATTTTCCCGAGCAGCTCGCTCAGACGCTGCGTGCCCACGCGGCACGGCGTGCAGCGCCCGCACGACTCATCCGCCGCGCGCGAAAGATAGTCGCTGAAGGCAAACGCCAGGCTCACGCTCTCGTCCAGAATCAGGAAGCCCCGGTCGGCGATGAAGGCCATCGCCGCCGTGTCGAGCGCGACCTCGTCGAAGCCGGACAACGGCGGAGCCTGCCGGCGCGCCGAATCACGCCGCGCGTCGAAAACCGTCCCGTCCCAAATCCCATAGACACAACGCATCTCCTCCTCCTCGATCGTCTGGTTTTTCGCCGGTTCTCCCCGAGATTTCCGGTCATTCTTTTGCCCAAGGAGTTTCGCCTCGGGACCGCGCCATTATAGAAGCTCTACCGAAGGGGTTGGTAATATGGGTGCCCATATTCCATTTTTCACGCTTCGTCCGCCGACAGGTCGAGCAGCGCCGACAGCGCGGCGTGGTCGGAAATCCTCGACCACGGCTTGCCGGCATGGACCATGGCCTGCCGAACCGAGAGCCCGCGCACGTAGATCCTGTCCAGGCGCAGAACCGGGCGCGTGGCCGGGAAGCTGCGCACCGGCGCGCCGGACGTTTTGGCCGCGCCTTCGAATATCTCGGACAAGCCCAGGCGCTGGGCGAGATGAGCGTCGGCTTCATTGCGCCAATCGTTGAAATCGCCGGCGATGATCAGCGGCGAATCGTCGCCCACCACGCCTTCGAGATGCCTGGCCAGCGCGTCCATCTGGCGGCGGCGGGAACGGGCGAACAGCGACAGGTGCACGCACACGCAATGCACCGGCGCCGGCCAGCCCGGGACGCCGATGGCGCAGTGCAGCAGGCCGCGCCGCTCGAAGCGCAACTGGGTGACGTCCTGGTTGAAGGCGCGGCCGATCGGATGGCGCGAAAGAATCGCATTGCCGTGATGTCCGTGTTCGTACATCACGTTGCTGGCGTACACGGTGGATTGCCAGACCTCGGCGGCGAGAAAATCGTGCTGGGGCTCGTCCGGCCAGTTGTCGATGCGTTCCGCGTACAGGGTGTGCTCGCCCTGGACTTCCTGCAGGAATACGATGTCCGCGTCGAGCAGGCGCAGCTGGTCGCGCAGCTCGTAGAGCATCATGCGCCGATGGAACTGTGAGAACCCCTTGTGAATGTTGTAGGTGACGACATTGATTCGTCCCGGGGCGCTCGCGGCACTCACGATACGGCGAGCATTCTTTCCAGCGTGAGCCGCGCCGGTTCGGCCTCGTGCTCCGGAACGGCGATGCGGTTGACCACGCATCCGTCTGCCAGGTTTTCCAGCGTCCAGGCGAGGTGGGGCGGGTCGATGCGCTGCATCGTCGAACACATGCAGACGATCGGTGACATGAATTGCACGATCTTGCCTTCTCCCTTGACGTCCTGGGCCAGACGGTTGACCAGGTTGAGTTCCGTGCCGACCAGCCAGCGCGTGTTCGGCGGGGCTTCCTTGATGACCTGGACGATGCGCTCCGTCGAGCCGACGTGGTCCGAGCGCGCGCAGACCTCGAAGCAGCATTCGGGATGCGAGATGACCAGGCCCTCCGGGTGCTCGGCGCGGAACTTCTCGATGTGCGCCGGCTGGAACATCTGGTGCACCGAGCAATGGCCTTTCCAGAGCAGCAGCCGCGCCTTGCGGATCTGCTCCGGCGCAAGGCCCCCGCATTCGAGATCGGCATCCCAGACCGGCATTTCGTCGAACGGGATGCCCATGCCGTGGCCCGTCCAGCGCCCGAGATGCTGGTCGGGAAAGAACAGGATTTTCTCGCGCTGGCCGAAGGCCCACTCGGTGATCGCGCGGGCGTTGGACGAAGTGCAGGTGATGCCGCCGTGCCGCCCACAGAATGCCTTGAGGTCAGCCGCCGAATTGATGTAAGTGACCGGCGTGACCCGCTCCTCGGCGTTCAACACCTCGCCAAGTTCCCGCCAGCAGCGTTCGACCCTGGCCAGATTGGCCATGTCCGCCATCGAGCAGCCGGCCGCGAGGTCGGGCAGGATGGCGGTCTGTCCGGGCCCGGACAGGATGTCGGCCACCTCGGCCATGAAATGCACGCCGCAGAAGACGATGTATTCGGCGTCGGTCGCCGCGGCGAGACGCGCGAGCTTGAGCGAGTCGCCGGTCAGGTCGGCGTACTGATAGACGTCGGCGCGCTGATAGTGGTGGCAGAGGAGGACCGCCTTGCTTCCCAGTCTGCCCCGGGCGGCGCGGATGCGCGCGTGGCATTCGGCGTCGGACATCTGGCGGAAGGGGGCGAAATCGGATGGAGAACTCATGCTGGAATCTTTCGGGGGGTCGAAAGTATAAACCCCGCTCAGGCCGCGCGCAGCCGCAACGTGCTGAACACGCCAGCGACGGCGGCAAAGCCGGCGGCGAGACCCAGCGCGAGGGTCGGCCCATGCCCGTTGTGCGGATCGGCGACGGAAAAAATGGTGGCGATGAGGACCGCGCCGAACGTCTGTCCGGTCAGGCGCGCGGTGCCGAGCATGCCGCTGGCGCCGCCGGAGCGGTGCAGCGGCGCCGAAGTGACGATGGTGTGGTTGTTCGGCGATTGGAAGAGTCCGAAGCCGACCCCGCAAAGAGCGAGGCGCCAGATGATGTCGGCGTTGTCCGGCCGCTCCGGGAGGCAGGCGGTGAGCGCCAGTCCGAGGGACAGGATGCCCAGGCCCAGGCCGCCGAGCTTGCCGTCGGGGATGCGGCCGATCAGCCGTCCGGCCAGCGGCGCGACGACGAAGATGGCCAGGGGCCACGCGGTGATCAGCGCGCCGGCCTGCGGGGGAGTCCGCCCGTAGGCGTCGAGCAGGAGAAAGGGCAGGGCGACGTAGGAGAGCGTCTGCGCGGTGAAAGCCGTGACCGAAGTACACATGGACAGCGCGAATATGGGAATGCGCAGGAGGTCGAGAGGAAAAACCGGCAGCGGCCGCCGCCACTGGCGCCGCAGATAGACGACGCCGACGGCGCCGCCCAGGAGCACCAGCGCGATGCCCAGGGCGATCGACGAGGCGGCGGAAAGCATGGAGGAGGATTCGCGCGCGCCCAGGATGTCGGCGCCCAGGAAGATCGGGGCGAACATCAGCGCGTTGAGCAGCACGTCGACCCAGGATAGGCTCTTGTTCTCCGTCACATCCGCGTTTCCGGGCGGATTCTTCGGCAGGAAGCGGACCAGGGTGGCGACGACGATGCCGAACGGCAGATCGATGGCGAACAGCCAGTGCCAGGGGGCGACGGACAGAAGTCCCGCCGCGATCGAGGGGCCGGCGACCGACGAGGCGGCGACGATCATCGAGTTGAAGGCGACGCCGCGTCCGAGCAGCTTCCGGGGATAGATCAGGCGTACCAGTGCCGTATTGACCGACATCATGCCCGCGGCGCCCACCCCCTGGACGGCGCGCATCGCCACCAGCGCGGGCAGCGAGGACAGGAAGGCGCAGATGAGACAGCCCAGGACAGCAAGCGTAAACAGAGCGAGCCCGGCCCGGTAGACGCGCCGGTAGCCGATCCGATCGCCCAGCGCGGCGAGCGGCAGCAGGAACGACAGGATGGCGATCTGGTAGGCATTGATGATCCACACGGTCTGCGCGGCGGTGGCCGAAAGATCGTGGGTGATCTTCGGCAGCGCGAGATTGATGAGCGTGCCGTCGAGCATCGTCAGCGCGATGCCGACGATGACCGCCGCCATCGCGTAGTAACGTGCCGGCGCCGGAAGTCCGTCGGGCGCCGATTGCGCTTGCTCCACCTGCTGCTCCACCTGCGATCCTTTCTCGCTTTCTCGCGCGAGGATGGCCTGGAGAGCCGGCTCCTCCGCGCGCCCCCGCGTGAGTGAATGGGTTACTGGAATCGAGGGAGTGTACCGGATTGGCGAAAACCATTCACCACAGAGGCGCAGGGAAAGACGCGAGGGGTTTGTTTCTCCGCGCCTCGAGGAAATGCTGAACAATTCGTCATTCCGGCGAAAGAAGAAATATAACTCATTGATTTTTCGACGTTTATCAGGACTGGATTGCCACAGTCCTCTGGCCCTCGTCATGACGCCCCAGCCTTCCTTCGGCGCAGCCGAAAACTGAGTGTCTTCTGTCCTCTGGATTCAAAAAACCCGCGTGGCCTGGACAGTTTCAACGGACCGGATCAAGGCTCGCGCGCGGGCTCGCTGACGAAGCCGATGCGCCCCAGCCCGGATTTGGCCGAAGCCGCCATGACGCGGGCGAGGATTTCATACGGAGTCCTGGCGTCGGCTTCCAGATGGATTTCCGCCTGCGGCAGGCGGCGGGCGGTTTCCTCCATGCGTGGGGACAGCATGTCCTCGCCGATGGCTTCGCCGTTCCAGTAGAGGCTGCCGTCGGCCCTGACGGCCAGGTGGATGGTTTCCGGTTTCACATCGGCCGGCGCACTGCTCACTTTGGGCAACTCGATCTTTACCGCGTGGGTGAGAAGCGGCGCCGCGACGATGAAAATGATCAGGAGCACCAGCATCACGTCGATGAGCGGAATCATGTTGATTTCGGACAGGGGCTGCTTGGCCTGCGCGCGGCGGCGATACGCCATCATGCCCTCCTCTTCGCCTTCCCTTCCGCCTTCTCCTCCTCCTCGGGAAGGGCGAAGACGCGACGAGCCTGGCTTTCCGGAACGCTGCCGACGGCCAGCAGGGCAAAGACCCGATGGGCATGGTATTCGATCCTGCCGACCAGGTTGCGGTTGGCGCGCTGATAAACGTTGTAGGCGAGCACGGCGGGAATCGCGACGCCAAGGCCGCAGGCGGTCATGATCAGCGCTTCGCCCACCGGCCCCGCGATCTGGTCGAGACTCGCCTGCCCGGAAAGGCCGATCGACAGCAGGGCGTGGTAGATACCCCATACCGTGCCGAACAGGCCGACGAAGGGCGCGGTCGAACCGACCGAGGCCAGCACGGACAAACCCTTTTCCAGCGCGTATTCCTCGCTGGCGACGCCTCTTTCCAGCGCCGCGCTGACGAAATCGTCCGGCGAAGTCATCTCGAAGCCGCGCCGGGCGGCGGAAGACCGGAGCTGCCGGCACGCCTCCATGCCCCGCGCCAGGACCCGGCCGAACGGCTCTTCCGGCGAGGCGCGAGCGAAAACCTCCTCCGCTTCCTGATAATCGCGCGCGGCTTCCAGCGAATCGAGAAAACGCCGGCTCGCCACGCGCACGCGCCATTGCTGCCAGGCTTTCACGACGATCTGATACCAGCTTGCCGCCGACATCAGGATCAGGATCGCCAGCACCAGGAGACCGACCGTGTCGCTCTGCGCCAGGAAATGGCTGAAACCCAAGGGGGAGGCGGATGCAGGTTCGGACATGTCTAACTCCGCAGATTGAAGCGAATGGGCACGATGACCGCGCCCGCGACCGGATGCCCGCCTTGCCGGGCCGGGACGAAGCGCCAGCGCCAGACGGCTTCCATGGCCGCCTGGTCGAGCCGCTCGTGGCCGCTCGTCTTGTGCAGCGCGACCGCGCTGGTCCTGCCCTCGGCGCTCACCCGGATGAGCAGGGACACCACGCCCTGCTCGCCCTGCGCGCGCGACTGCGCGGGATAATTCGGACGCGGATTGGAGAGGTAATCGGCGTGGGAAGGCGGGATGAAGAGGCCCCCCGGCGCGCCTTGTCCGGCGGCGCCCGCCGCGCCTCCCGCGCGCGCGGTGTCCGCGGCAGTCGCGGCGTTTGTGGCGGCAGAAGCGCCGCGCGCTTCGTCCGCCGGATTTTTGGCGGGCGTGGGTCCGGCGGCCGAGGCTTCTTCCCGCAATTGCGTCTCGTACGCGGCGACGGTTTGCGCCAGGGGCTCGGGCGCGTCCGCGGGCTTTGCCAGCACGGGTTTCGCTCTGGTTCTTGCGCGCGGCTTGACCGGGGTCTTCGGCTTGACGGGCGCGGCGACCGGTTCCGGAGGCGCCGGTTCGGGCATGGCGCCTGGCTCAGGCCCGGCGGACACGGTTGCGGCGGACGCTTCCGCGGAAGCGCCCGCAATCCAGCTTACCTGCAAAATGGCGGGTGCCCGCGCTTCCCCCCGAGCGTTCACGCCCGCCTGGGGCATGAGCGCGAAGCCCACACCGTGCATCGACAGGACGCCGATGAACAGGGTCGAACGCCAGAAAACGGGGAGCGCTCCGGCGGTTTTCCCAGGCGGTGGAATCGACATGTCAGCTTCCCATCCGATGAACGCCCGGTCCGCGCCCACCGGAGAATCATGGGCGCGAGCGAGGCGCGTGGAAAGATCAGCCGAAAACGCCTGCTTCCGGAATCCGCGCCCCGAAACCCGCGTCGCGGATGACGGTGAGCAGCGCCTCGTGGCCAACCTTTGCGGCGTCGAATTCCACTCGCGCCAAGCCTGAAGAGCGTTCGACGTCAGCCTTCGTCACGCCGGGCAGTTCGGCAAGCAGTTTGCCGACGCGGGAAGAACAGCCGCCGCAGGACATGCCATCCACCTGGATCGTTGTCGTTGTCATTACTTCTTTCCTTTCATGTCAGAGTTGCAAGAAAACCCGCCGGGAAGCGGGTCAGTTTTTCGGGAGTCGCAGGAGGAGCGAATTGCTCACCACCGACACCGAAGACAAGGCCATCGCCGCACCGGCCACGACCGGGTTCAA
>JAITIQ010000135.1 GCA_031279425.1 Accumulibacter sp. | reverse complement strand
GCGGTGAAGTTCAACGGACAGGTGTATCTCTTCGAGTTCAAGGTGGTGGAGGACGAGGCCGAAGGGCGGTCGCTCCAGCAGATCAGGGAAAAGAAATACGCCGACAAATACCGTTCGCTCAATCAGCCCATCCACCTGATCAGCGTGGAATTCAGCAAAAGCAAGCGCAACGTGGTGGGGTTTGAGGTCGAAGGAGGTTGATGGCCCACTCCCCGCTCACCACCGCGGTCTCCCCGACGTCCTCTCCTCCGGATGGCGATGACGAGCCCCCCAAAAAACCCTTCGGGGTGAAATATTTCCCGCGGGTCATCCGGGCATCGTGATCGTGGATTTCGTCCGGATCACGGACAGCGCGGTTTATCATGACGTCCATCGCCTGTACGATCCGCAAGGCGATTCGCTCTTCTCCAAGGCCCGAATGCTCCGATCCTCCATCATGCTTGCGGTTTCCGCGCTCGAATGTCATCGCGGCGGCCGGCGGCTTTTCGCCGGGGTCGGGTTTTGCCTGGGCGCCGGCGAACTGCTTTACCTGCACGGTCCGAACGGCGCGGGCAAGACCAGCCTCCTGCGCATGTTGTGCGGGCTGCTGCCGCCCGCCGCCGGGGAAATATGCTGGCATGGCCGGCCGATCGCCCGGCTCGGCGAGGAGTATCGGCGCGAACTGTGTTTTCTCGGCCACCACGACGCGATCAAGGAAGAACTCACTCCGTTCGAGAACCTGAGCCTCTCCGCCCGACTGGCCGGCATGAGGCTCGACGAGGCGCGGGTGCTCGAGGCGCTCTCCAGACTGGGTCTCGCGGGCCGCGAGGATTTGCCCTGCCGCGCCCTGTCGCGCGGACAGAAGCGCCGCGCGGCACTCTCACGTCTGGCGATCGACCGGCGGCCGCTGTGGCTGCTCGACGAGCCGTTCACGGCGCTCGACGCGGCGGCGGTCAATGAGGTCGCCGCGCTGATCGGCGCGCACCTCGAAGACGGAGGACTCGCCGTGCTCACCACCCATCAGCCGGTCGAGATCACCGCCGGAGCGATCCAGCGTCTGGCGCTCGGCGACGAAGCGGAATCATGCCGACGATGATCCTGGCGGTGATCGCCCGCGATCTGCGTCTCGCGCTGCGGCGGCGCGCCGATCTCGCGGCGGTGCTGTTCTTCTTCGTCATCGTCGTCAGCCTGTTCCCGCTCGGCGTCGGGCCGGAACCGGAACGGCTGCGCGAAATCGCTCCCGGCGTGCTGTGGGTGGCCGCGCTGCTGGCGACCCTGCTGTCGCTGCCGCGCCTCTTCGCCGACGATTTCCGCGACGGCACGCTCGAACAACTGGCCCTGGCTCCCTTGCCCCTGGGCCTCACCGTATTCGCCAAGGTGCTCGCGCACTGGCTGGTTTGCGGCGTGCCGCTGGCCGTGCTGTCGCCGCTCCTGGGCCTCCAGTTCGGACTTTCGGGCGAGGCACTGGTCGTGCTGAGCGGCGCGCTGTTCATCGGCACGCCGGCCCTGTCGGGGATCGGCGCCATCGGCGCGGCGCTGACGCTCGGCGTGCGTGGCGGCGGAGTGCTCGTATCGCTGCTGATCCTGCCCCTATATACTCCGGTATTGATCTTCGGCGCCGGCGCGGTCGACGCGGCGGTCAATGGAATCGGCGTGGAGGCGCATCTGTCGCTGCTGGCGGCGCTGACGCTGGCTGGTGTGTTCTTCGCGCCCTGGCCCGCCGCGGCGGCTTTGCGGATCGCCTTGGAATGAATCGGACAATATCATGAGCCATCGGCCTTTCCACTGGTACAGGTACGCCAGCCCGCAAGCCTTCTATCCGCTGGCCGGGCGGATGATCCCGTGGTTCTGGGCGCTGGCCGCGATATTCGGCGTCGCCGGCCTTTCCGTCGGCTTTCTCATCGCGCCGGGCGACGCGCAGCAGGGTGAGGGCTACCGCATCATCTTCCTGCACGTGCCGGCTTCGTGGATGTCGATGTTCCTCTATCTGGTGATGGCCTTCTGGGCCGGTCTGGGGCTGGCTTTCCGCTTCCGCCTGTCGAGCATGATGGCCAGCGCCCTGGCGCCGACCGGCGCGATGTTCGCCTTTCTCTCGCTGTGGACCGGCGCGCTGTGGGGCAAACCGATGTGGGGCGCCTGGTGGGTGTGGGACGCGCGGCTCACTTCCGAGCTGATCCTGCTCTTCCTCTACCTCGGCTTCATCGCCCTGCAGGCGGCGATCGACGACCCGCGCCGTGCCGACCAGGCCGGCGCCATCCTGGCGCTGGTCGGCGTGGTCAACATCCCGATCATCTATTTCTCGGTGAAATGGTGGAACACCCTGCACCAGGGCTCGTCGCTCAACCTGGCCCGCTCGTCGATGGCCACGACCATGCTCTATGGCATGCTGCTGTGCGCGCTGGCCTGCTGGATGTACGCCATCGCCATCTCCCTGATGCGCGCGCGCCGGATCATGCTCGAACGCGAAAAAGACACGCTGTGGGTGCGGAAGGAATTGGGTTTCTGAAAATGTACTGGAACAACCTGTCCGATTTCCTGGCCATGGGTAGCCATGGCCCCTACGTCTGGGGATGCTTCGTGGTCATGGCGGCGGCGATGATCCTGGAACCGGCGCTGCTCAGGCGCAGCCGCAAAAGGCTGCTGGAGCGCCTGCGCCGCCAGTACCGCGCCGAGGCGCTCGACGGGAAAGCCGCGCGCGAAAGTTCCGGGGAGTGCCCATGAAGCCCCGTCACCGGCGCCTGCTGCTGATCCTGGCCGGCCTCGCCGTGCTCGGCGCCATCCTGGCGCTGATACTCAACGCCTTTCACGGCAATCTCGTTTTCTTCTTCTCCCCGAGCGAGGTGGCGGCAGGTCACGCGCCGAAGGAGCGGACGTTCCGCGTCGGCGGCGTGGTCAAGGAAGGCTCCCTCCGGCGCGAAGCCGACGGCGTGACGCTGACCTTCGTCGTCACCGATACGGAAAAGGAACTGGTCGTGCGCTACCAGGGCATCCTCCCCGACCTGTTCCGCGAGGGCAAGGGGGCCGTGGCGCAGGGACGGATCGGCGGCGACGGCGTTTTCGCGGCGACCCAAGTGCTGGCCAAGCACGACGAGAACTACACGCCGCCGGAAGTCGCGCAGGCGGTCGATGAGGCGCAGAAGCGAAAGGCGATCGAGGCGACGGCGAAGACCTTGAAGCAGTAACCCAGAAACCGAATCCATCCCTGTATTCCCCGTATCTCCGTGCTCTCTGTGTTGGAAGCGCTTATTCCTTTATGACCAGCGTGCAATCCGCATTCCTTCGAGCCGCCGCGCCGAGGCTCAGGTTCACCGGCAGGGCGATGGCCGCCAGGGGTTCAGCGCTGTGATATCAGCTGGACAAGTGGGGATGGAGTTTCAAGAAAACGCCGCGCGCCAGCGAGCGAGGAAGCGAAGACGCGCGGCAGGCGCGGGAAACCCGGATTCAGGCGCAAGCGTTTCTGCAAGCGAAATCGTTGAAATTCATGGATGAGGAAGGACGACCCGGAGGACGCGCCGGTGCGGGCGATCGCCCGCGGGGATCCGGGCGAAGCTATTTCCTTTCCACCAGTTCGATCTTGTAGCCGTCCGGATCCTCGACGAAAGCGATGACCGTCGTGCCGTGTTTCATCGGGCCGGCTTCGCGCGTGATCTTGCCGCCTTTCTGCCGGACACCGTCGCAGGCGGCGCGGGCGTCGTCGACGGCCAGCGCGATATGACCGAAGCCGCTGCCGATCTCGTAGGACTCGGTGTCCCAGTTGTGCGTCAGTTCGATCACCGCGCTTTCGGCCTCGTCGCCATAACCGACGAAGGCCAGCGTGAAGCGGCCTTCCGGATAGTCCTCGCGGCGCAGCAGGCGCATACCCAGGACTTCGGTGTAAAACTCAAGTGAGCGTTCGAGCTTGCCGACGCGAAGCATGGTGTGCAGGATTTTCATGGGCTGGTCATTCCGATATCAAAAATTTTCGATCATCAACGAACCTCGGACACGCCAGACACGGGAACGGGGCAAGGTCGAGACATGGTCCTCATCTTAGCGGAATCTCGTTGCGAATCAAGAAAAATTTTGCGATCGAACAATCCCAGATTGCATAAGAAGCGACGATTTCGCGGCTGTGCCGGAGGAAACGACACCCTCTCCCACCCCTGCCGGGGCACCCTTGCATGTTTCGTTTGTCAGCCAAAGCGGTAAGAATTCGGTATCAAGATCTGTGTAAAGCCAAAACAATTCATCATGTTCTGACTGTTTTCCGGGCTATGATTCTACCCGCCACAAGAACAAGGCTGATTTTCCGGCCGAAATGAATGTTTCATCGTATGAACCATGATAGAGGAAGAATGATGGAAAAGATCAAGGTGGTACAAATGGGCCTGGGGCCCATCGGCAACAAGGAAACACAATACCTGTTGGAAAGAAACACCGTCGAGATCGTGGGCGCCATCGACAGCGATCCGGCCAAGGCCGGCCAGGACGTCGCCGCCCTGGCCGGCCTGCCGCCCATCGGAGTCGAGGTCAGCACGGATGTGGAGCAGGTGCTGCGCCGGGGGGGCGTCGATGTCCTCGTGCTGACCACGACTTCGGGTCTCGCATCAGTCCATGGGCAACTCGCGCAACTGCTGCCCTATCGCGTCCACATCGTTTCTTCCTGCGAGGAGTTGAGCTATCCGTGGCAGACCAACCATGATCTGTCGGCCAGGATCGACCGGCTGGCCAGGGACAACGGGGTCGCCGTGCTCAGCACCGGGGTCAATCCGGGCTTCCTGATGGATTTCCTGCCGCTGGTCCTGACCGGAGTTTGCCGCAAGGTAAGCAGGATTCGAGTGGAACGCATCCAGGACGCCACCTTCAGGCGCATCCCCTTTCAGCAAAAGATCGGCGCCGGACTGACTCCGCAGGGCTTTGCGGAAAAGGTCAAGGCGGGTACGCTGCGCCACGTGGGATTGACCGAATCCATCCAGATGATTGCCGCATCCCTGGGTTGGACCCTGGACAGGACCGAGGACATCATCACGCCGATCATCGCGGAGCGACAGACCAGGACCGAGGCCATGGAAGTCAAGGCCGGCGACGCGTTGGGCGTGCAGCAGATCGGCCGCGGCGTGGTGGCGGGCGAAGAACGGATCACCATGGTATTCCGCGCCGCGATTGGAGAGCCCGATAGCCGGGATCGGATACTGATCGAAGGCGATCCAACCATCGATTCGACGATCCAGGGCGGAGTAAATGGCGATGTGGCGACCTGCGCCATGCTGACCAACGCCATTCCGTCGATCCTCAAAGCGCCTCCTGGATTGCGCACGATGGCCGATTTCGCGCCGCATCATTTCTTGTGATCGGCGCACTCTCCCGCCGGACCGCCCCGTCGGCGGGAGAGGGAGGCACGCGCTCCCCGTTTTTACGCGAGAGTCGTGGAGCGCGGGCGTCCCGCCCGCAATGCAAGCCAAGAAAGCACCAGACTAGACAGGAATGACCGCGACGCGCTCCAGGATCAGCAACGCGAAGAACAGCAAGGCCACCAGGATGGCGTAGCGAAATAAGCGCCACGAAAAGACCAGATATTTCGGATTCCGGGTCAGCACATACGCGGCCACGCCGCCCCCGACCGTCAGCAAGGTCAGCACCCCCAGCAGGCGCATCAGCCACATGCGGCCAACCTACGCCGGCTGCGCCAGCCAGCGCACGACCGATTGCGGCGCGCGCGCGGCGTCCTCGAAAGTGACGAATTCCCAGGCGTCGGGACGGGCAAGCAGTTCGCGCGCCAGCAGGTTGTTCAGGAAATGCCCCGACTTGTGCGCCGTGAAGGCCGCCAGCAGGGGATGCCCCAGGAGATACAGATCGCCGATCGCGTCGAGCACCTTGTGTTTGACGAATTCATCGCCGTAGCGCAAACCGTCGGCATTGAGCACGCGGAATTCGTCGAGCACCACCGCGTTGTCGAGCCCGCCGCCCTGCGCCAGGCCGTTTTCGTGCAGCCATTCGACTTCCTGCATGAAGCCGAAGGTACGCGCGCGCGAGACTTCCCGCACGTACGACTGCTCGGCGAAATCGAAAGTCGCGATCTGCCCGCTGCGATCGATCGCCGGATGGTTGAAGACAATGGAGAAAGTCAGCCGATAGCCGCTGTAAGGATCGAGGCGCGCCCACCGTTCGCCGCCGCGGTCACCCTCACGCACTTCGATCCGGCGCTTGACGCGGATGAATTTCTTCGCCGCCGGCTGTTCCTCGATGCCCGCCGACTGGATGAGGAAGACGAAAGGCGACGCCGAGCCATCGAGAATCGGCAGCTCCGGCGCGTCGAGATCGATCCAGGCGTTGTCTACTCCCAGACCCGCCAATGCCGACATCAGATGCTCGATGGTGCCGACCTTGACACCGTTTCGCTCAAGACACGAACACATGCGCGTGTCGCCGACCGTCAGTGCCGAAGCCGGCAGATCGACCGGCGGATCGAGATCGACGCGCCGGAAGACGATGCCGGTATCCGGCGCTGCCGGCCGCAGCGCGATGTTGACCTTGACACCCGAATGCAGACCGACACCCGAGGCCCGAATCACCGACTTGAGCGTGCGCTGTTTGAGCATATGTTTGAAAGACAAGGGAAGGATGGATTGTAGCACACCCGTCGGCCCGGTCCCGGAAACCGGAAACCCCGACACAGCGCGATCGCATTGGAAAACCCGGAAGCGGGCCGCTGAGCGTTGGAACGGAACGAAGCCGGCGGAGGCCGGCCTCGCGCAAATCATGGGCGATATTTCAAATAGGCAGTCTTGTGCTCGGTGAAAAACTCGATGCCGGTGCGTCCACCCTCGGGAATTCCCGAACCGGATTCCTTGATGCCTCCAAAGGAGAACTGGGGCTCCTTGTACGCCGATATCATGTTCACATGGGTAAGGCCCGCCTCGGTCTTTTCCACGAAACGCATCGCCCGTTCGAAATCCTTCGTGTAGATCGACGAAGCCAAGCCGAAGCGCACCCCGTTGGCGATAGCCACGGCCTCATCGAAGCCGTCCGCCCTCAATACCGAGAGCACCGGACCAAAAATTTCCTCCTGGGCAATCGTCATCGCCGGATTCACTTCGACGAACACCGTCGGTTCGATGAAGCAGCCGTCGTCCAATCCTTCTCCCGTGGCGCGGCACCCGCCGGTGAGAAGCTTGGCGCCTTCTTTTTTCCCCTGTTCGATGAAGCCAAGGACGTTTTTCATCTGCTGCGTTCCGCAAACAGGGCCCATGGTCGTCGCGGGATCCAGGCCGCTGCCCAACTTGAGCGCCCGCGCCTTGGCGAGCACGGCTTCGACGAACGCCCCGGCGATCTTTTTCGCCACGATCACCCGGCTGGTCGAGGTGCACCACTGCCCCGCGCAGGCAAACGCCGCCGTCGCGCAGGCGAGCACGGCTTCGTCGAAGTCGGCGTCCTCGAGCACCACCATCGGATTCTTGCCGCCCAGCTCCAGTTGCGTGCGCACCAGGCGTCCCGCGGCCAACTGGTTGATGTGGATGCCGACCTGGGTGGAGCCGGTGAAGGAAATCGCCTGGATGCGAGAGTCGTTGAGCAGCGACTCGCCCGCCCCCGAACCGCTGCCGGTGAGGCAGTTGAGCACGCCCGGCGGCAGCCCCGCATCCGCGAAGAGCCGCGTGAATTCCAAGCCGACGTTCGGCGTGAGGCTCGCGGGTTTCAGTACCACCGTGTTCCCCGCGATGAGCGCCGGCGCGCACTTCCTGCCCGGCACGTTGAACGGGAAGTTCCACGGCGAAATCACCGCGCAGACGCCCAGCGGCCGTCGGTACTGATACGCCAGGACTCCCGGCTGCGCCGAAGGAGCGATCTCGCCCAGGTCGCGCAGGCCCTGATGGATCTGGTATTCCATTTCCTTGATCGCGGAGACGATCTCGCCTCGCGATTCGGCGAGCGTCTTGCCGTTCTCGATGGAGATGACTCGGGCAACGCGCTCCGTCCGTTCGATCATCAGCGCCAGGGCGCGCTTCAGATAGTCGGCCCGGGCGTGCGCCGTCAGGTCGCGCCATGCCGGAAACGCGGCTTCCGCAGCATCGACCGCGGCGCGGACGTCCTCATCCGTCGAGCGCGGAAAGCGCCCCGTCACCTCGGACATCCGGGCCGGATTGCGATGCTCGTCGAGAGAGCCGTCGCTCGCGTCCCGCCACTTGCCTGCGATGTAATTCTGATGCGTGTGGACTGTGCTCGGATTCGTGCTCATGATTCCTCCTGTGATTGAATTGTTCACCATTCGAAAGCCAGGCGGCCCTCCGGCGTGTAGGGAACTGCGCGGTAGTCGCCGACGGCGCTGATCGAAGAATCTCCGGCCAGGACGGATTCCAACCGCTTCGACGCGTAAAACGAGCCGAGATGCAAGGTGCTCCTGATAAAGAGCATGCTCGGCTCCCGCCCATCGTTTTCGCCGCGCAGCAGCTTTTCACCGACGGCAACGAGCTCCCTGGCGCTGGGCAGCACGACCGGAATCTTCCCGCGTTCGAGAAAGGTCGTGGTGATTACGTTGCGCGCCGTCGCCCTGGCGTCGATCTTCGCGGCCAGCAACTCCGTGGTCATGTCGGCGACTCCGACGCCGAGCGCGTTGCCCCCGGAGGCCGGGGTAAGGTCGCAGACCCCGATCAGCCCGATCCTGGGCACGGGCGGGTCGGCCTCGCCGCGGATCGATCTTCGTCCGACGACGTTGGTATCGATTCCGGTACCGCTGATCTCCTTTCCCATCGACTCGATGATCAGGAGATCGATTTCCCCGGCTGGCAGATTTGGCATCCAGGACCGCGCCAGTTCCAAAAGGCGCGGCTCCTCGTCGACGATGACCTCGGGCCGCAGCACCCGCAGGTCGGCCAGATGGTGGTTGGCATCCTCGATCAGCGTGACGCCTCCCAGGACGTTCAGTCTTTGCAGCAGGAAATCCGCCATCACCGGAAGCGCGGTGGTCAAGCCCAGCGTCCCCCGCGAGTGCGCGACCCGCGCGCCGTCCTCCTTCCCCAGGCCGATGACCAGTATCTTCACCAGGCCGCTCTCGTGGCGCGATGAAAAATCCGTGTGGGGTTTCACGCGATTGACGAGAAGTATCCCGTCGGCCTCGAAGGCCAGCCGGTCGGTAAACACTTCCCAGCTTCGTCCGGCCGCCTCGACCGCGCCGAGCCGCACCGTTTCCATGCTCGAACGCACCGGCGCGCCGACCCGTTCCTCGGTCACGCCCAGCGATTCGAGGAGATGCGCCTGTCCTGCCGCCGTCGCGCCGCCGTGGCTGCCCATCGAGGGAACGATGAAAGGACGGGCGTTGTGCTCTCTCAGGAAGCGAACGACGGCAGCGACCATTTCGGGGAGGCGATGAATCCCGCGGCTGCCCACGGTGATCGCGATTTCCGCCCCGGCATGATCCCGGGCCAGATGCCCGCCGCGCAGCACCGCCTCCAGCGTTCCGACGGGATCCGGCAGCGCCCGATCCTCGAAGCTCCGCCGGTATTTCCTTACCCGGAGTTCAGTAGGCATTTTCGTAAATCAGCCGAACATCCCTCACGGTGATCGCGCGCGGGTTGTTGTTCATCAGGCGCGTGACCTCCATCGCGCCCTCGGCCATCTTCGGAATCGCGTCCTGCGGGATTCCGAGATGCCGCATCCCCTGCGGGATGCCGACATCCACCGAGAGATCCTTGACCGCCCTGATCGCCCGCAGCGCGGCCTCGCGCCGGGAAAGCCCGCGGGTTTCCTCGCCGAGCGCCTCGGCGATCGCGGCGTACTTGTCGAGGTTCGCGGGCAGGTTGAATTCCATCACCGCCGGCAGCAGCACCGTATTCGCCAGCCCGTGCGGCACGTTGAAGGTTCCGCCCAGCGGGTAGGCCAGCGCATGCACGGCGGCGGTGTTCACGCTGCCGAGACACATTCCGCCCAGGGTGGCGGCGCGCGCCATGCCCGAGCGCGCGTCGAGGTCGATGCCGCAGGTTACCGCGCGGCGCAGGTGCCAACCCGTCTGGCGGACCGCCTCCAGCGCCAGCGCGTCGACGAACGGCACCGCGAAGCGGTTGGTATAGGCCTCGATGGCGTGGGTCAGCGCGTCCATCCCGGTGTAGGCCGTCACCGAGGGCGGCGCGGAAACCATCAGCGACGGATCGACGATCGCCGCGACGGGATAGAGGTATTCACTGACGATCCCTTTTTTGAGATGCGCGTTCGTATCGCTGAGAATGGCGATCGGCGTGACCTCGCTGCCGGTGCCCGCCGTCGTCGGCAGCGCGAAACAGGGCGCGCCCGGCCCCGGAATCCTGCCGGTTCCGATGTAGTCGGTCACCTGCCCGCCGTGGGCGGCCACGATGGAGACGAGCTTGGCGATATCGATGGAACTCCCGCCGCCCAGGCCGACGACCGCCCCGGCGCCCGCTTCCTTGAACGCCGAGACGCACGCGGCGACGATCTCGATCCGGGGATCCGGTTCGACGCCGTCGAAAACCGCGACGCCGACGCCCGCGGCCTCGATGGGCGCGCGAATCGCCGGCAGCAGGCCCGCCTGGACGATGCCCTGATCGGTGACGATCAGCGCTTTTTTTATTCCCTTTTTCTGGAGGATGTCCGGCAATTGCCGGGAGGCGCCGATTCCCATGACCAGGGATTGCGGCATTCTGAAGTCGATGATGCGATCACTCATTGTGGGCTCCGTGGTGAATGTGATGGACGATATGAATTGCATGGATCATGGACGCTTGCGTCATACGATGATTCCCAATCGTATTTCATTCAGGATCGGGCAGGCGCCATCTGTCGCCTCATCCCGGGATGACCAAGACTGCCGTCGCGGCAATGGCCGGGATCGTGATAGGGCATCGATGCCCACTTCGATACTCCATGAATGCCCCGCGGCCACATACAGGTTTACCCCCAGCGGCGGCGTGATCATGCCGATACAAAGGTTGACCACCATGACGACACCGAAAAGAATCGGATCAACTTTCAGACAGACACAGACGCATCCGATCGCGCCTGCCTCCGGAGAAATGGGTCAGCCGAAAAACGATCCATTGTGATACAACAATTTTTCTGACCCTCCTGTGGCATGGAAAATTGGAGCACAGAAAGAAAATATTTACAATACTCCGGTTAAAAAAATATCGAGTTTTCGAAGCCATGACATCCATCCGAAATTCAAGGTCGAACGGGTAACCGCCATGGAAACGCTGACCGACCGTGTTTCCAAGGCCCTCCAGCGGATTGACAACGACAAGAACTCCAAGCCGGGCGTCCGGCTGCCCTCCGAACCGAAGATGGCTGGCCGCCTCGGCTCGATCGGGAGCAATGGATTCGTGGCGTAAACGGTTGATGCCAATTCCAAATCGCCGGTGGCTCTGTCGACTTCGCCTCACCGTACCCCAGGAAAAGCAAGGGTAAACGAAGACTACAATCACCAAGGCCAACCAAGCCTATGTCATCCTGTTGCACCAGGTCGGCACAATTGGATTTTATTGTAATCAACCTCGGAATCGATGCGAATGGGTTAAAAGATGCCGAGAGTGAAATATGTTATCGCACTTACGAACGCCGATACGCGCAAAATGTGGTCAATGACAAGATCAGCGCCCTCACCTTCAAGAAACGCGCCCAGATTATCCTTGCGCTGGATACCAATGCGGGGGAACCCGCCACCCAGGCGGAAATTGCGCGGCGCGTGGGAGTGAGCGCGCCGACCATTTTCAATACCATCAAAGCCTGGTATGCGGAAAACTTACGCCGCCTTCCGCCAGCCCACAAAAGCTTATTCTCCCAACTCGAACGACATACAGTCGATATATTTTTCCATAAAATACTTGTCGGCGGCGAGGTCTATAGTTTCCGTGCGCACGGCCACGCGCTCGGAAACTTCCAAAAGCGCCCTGCTTTGCAGGAGCATTGCCGCGCCGCTCCCTGCCGAGTTGCCGACGGACCTCGCTTTTGGCGCGAGTTCCGGAATAATCAGTCCGATTGCCGCCGCGCTCCGTGTGTCCATAAAACTGCCAAACCCGCCCGCGATAAACAGCATTCCCAAGTCGTCGCGCGATACTCCGCCGCGGTGAAGCAAAGTTCGCATACCGGCGCAAATTGCCGCTTTCGCGAGCTGAACCGCGCGTATATCCCCCTGCGTCAGGATTACCTCTCCGGCGACTCTAAGAGCCGTCTCGCCGTCAATCTCGCAGAGCACGCCGAGTTCCCCCGCTCTTTCCGCGCTGACGCGTCCGCCGCCCTCAATCGCTCCCAACTCCAGTAATACCGCGATCGTGTCCACAATTCCGGAACCGCATATGCTTTCGGGTCTCGCGCCGCCTATCGTCTCACAGACCAGCTTGCCGTCCCACGACATTACCGACTTCACCGCGCCTGGCACGGCGCCGCTCCCCATTCTGATTCCCGCGCCCTCAAACGCCGGGCCGGCCGCGGTCGAACAGGCGAGCAGCTTCCCGCCTGTTTGAAGGACCATTTCACCGTTTGTTCCGATGTCCACGAGTAAGACAGGGTGCGTGGACTTGAGCAGTTCTGTCGCGATGATACCGGTTGTAATGTCAGCGCCGACGTATGCCGAGATGCACCTCGGCAAGTATATGCGGGAATCCGCCGGAAGCGAGATGTCCAGTTCGGCGGGACTGAAATATTCCCCGAAATATTTACTGGGTATAAATGGCAACCCGGCCAGGCTTTGCACGGGTTCGCCGCACAAAAAAAACAGCATGGCCGTGTTGCCGGTGATGACAGCCGACGTAACGGCTTCGATTTCGGCTCGCACGGCCACGCATAATTTGCTGATGAGCATGTTTATACATTCTGTTATCATGCGCCGCAGCGCGTCTCCCTCTCCAGCAATAGAACGCTCCATGCGCGAGATAACGTCCGCCCCGAACGCTCGCTGCGGGTTCAACGCGGATTGCTCGGCGACTCTGACGCCACTCGCCAAATCGTACAGATAAGCGGCGACGGTCGTCGTGCCGATATCCACGGCGACGCCGTACACGGTTTTATCTCCGTCCGCAAGTCCCCACGGGGAGCGTTCAAAGCTTGGCATACAACCGCTTGTGAGAATTTGTTCATCTTCCATTTCCGGCGGGGTGACGAAAACACTCCCCCGCACCTCTGTCAGACAGGCAAGGCGCAGTCCGCGTGAAACCTGTTCTTTAGTCAGGAGAAATTCCTCGCGCCGGGACAGCGGCGACAGCGCGCCAGAGACGTATACAAGGCACTTGCCGCAGTTGCCTTTTCCCCCGCACGGAAATCCATGCGGGACGCCAGAGTTTTTCAACGCGTCGGCAAGCGAGACGGGCGCGTCGTATTCCAGCTCGGTTGTTTTCCCATTTTGGGTTATTGAAATTTTCATGTGTTCGCTGAACTTCGCTGCCAATCAAGCAACCTTTTGATGTGTCAATTCATTCAAAAAACTCCCTCAATTTACGGCCGTTGAGGTTTTTGCCTATGAAACAAAACTCCGTTGCGCGCTTTGAGACCGTCTCCCCGATGATAAACTCGCCGGGGGTGTAATCGACGGCGCGAACCATGCCGTCCTGGAATAGAATCCAGCCTTTTACGCGGAGCGCGCCGCCGAATTCGCCGTCCTCCAGCGCGGCGGCAAAGCGCGACACAAACGCTTCCGCGCGGGGTATGGCGTCCGACCATGATGAGCTGTGAATGTCGTGTATGTCAGCTCGGTATTTTTCGGTTTGCGGTTCCGCTGGCCTCGCGAAGTCCAGCAGCGCCGACAGACGCTTGGCGGGCAGCTTTTCCCATTCGTCGGACACTACACGGCAACTCGGTCTGATACTGAGGATGTGCCTCTCGATTTCGGTAACATCGCCAGGCGGCAGCTTCTCGGCGCGGCTTAGCAGTATCAGTCCGCTGTTTCCGATTTGATCCTCGAAAAAATCCCTGGAAATGGACATTCTTTTGCCAAACCCGGCGGCGTTGACTACCGTAACGACGGATTTCAGGTCGCAGACCTCTCCGAGCGGGGACGTTTTGAATCTCGCGATCAGTTCTGAGAGCTTCGCCAATCCCGTCGGCTCAATGAGTATCCTCTTTGGCGAAAATTTTTCACGGATTTCGCTTATCGCGGACAAAAAATCCCCCGCGCCCGTGCAACATATACATCCCGCGCGAACCGAAACAACCAAAGCGCCCCGGGAACGCAGAAGCTCGCCGTCAACGTCCACCGCGCCGAATTCGTTCTCGAGGACTACGGTTTCTTCCGCCGGAATAACGCCGCTTAAAAGGCGGCGGATAAGAGTGGTCTTACCCGCGCCTAAAAAACCGGAAACAAGGGTGATTTCAGGGTTAAATCCCATACTCGCGAAGGTCGCACTTGTCCGTGTCAATCTCGTCCTTCATTTCTTCGATGAATTCTTCCTCGTCCTCGGGGACTTGCTCGATTTGCGCAGACAACCGCTCCAGCCAGAGCGACTCGCGTTCGTCCAGCGTAATTTCCTTTTTGTCTATGCCCCTGCGCAGAATGTCCAGTGTCAGTCGCACGGCGTTCAGCGTGCGCGTGAATTGGTTCTGCGTTTTGACGATTTCCCCGGCGATCTCGAACGCTATGTCCGGCTTGAGTATGTATGCCTGCGGATCAAGATACGCGTCGGAATCGACCAGCAGGTCGCGGAGGAGCTTGGCGTGTCCCTGCTTCGCGGCGACGTTCATCAGGCGGCAGTCGTAGATGAGCTGTTCCGTCGAGACTACCGGGGCGAAGCCGGACAGGAGCTTGATATGCTGTACAGATTCGTTGCTCCACAGGTCAGCCACTGCCGCGGCGATATTGCCTATCGGGCTGAAGTGGGCGCAGGCGGCTGTTTTGCCCTCAAGCGCGATCGGCGTACCTGTAATCGCTTTGAGAAAAATTCCCTCGTATGCGCAGTCCTTGGACGGGCCAACCGCTCCGTTTTCCAGGGCGGTGAGTGCCCGCGGGATTGTCGCGACTCTCATCAGCGTCGCAAAGACCTTCGGTATGAAACCCTGCTCCGCGAGAACCATGGATGTGTTGCCGAAGCCGCAGGCGGAGTCTCCGGCGGGAATCGCGCCGGTCTCACGCGCGATATCGGAGATGTTCTGCCACAGCCACGCCATATCACGGGGCGCCATGCAGCCGAGCGCGAAAATCGCGGTTCGGATGTCGGCGTTCATAATCGCCTCGTCGTTGATCTCCTTGCCGCCTGTAGATTCGATCGCAAGAAAGTCAGCGCCATCCAGCGCGCTTTGGCGGAACATGTGGAACATATTGTCAACAATCTCACCGCCGCGCAGTATCATGGGACGGTTGATCTCGCGCAGGTCATTCGGCGTCATACGCATAGCGCTCTTGAGTCCGTATTTCGCCTCGTATTCGAACATGGCGTCACGCAGCAGTTTGTGTATGTCGATTCCGAATTGGGGGAATTCACTCATCTGCGGCAGGGTCTCGTATTCGATTACAAGTCCCGGTTGGTGCAGGTCAAGCGCCTTTTGGAGGACGCCGTCGATGATTTCCTTGTAGATGGTGAGAACCTCCGGCATCGTATCCTTTGTGACCGCCATCCCGGGCAGGGTAAAGTTAACCTCGGGGTACACCAATCCGCCGCCGATTTCAAGCCCGTTTTCCGTTTTTACCGGAAACGGCGACACGCCGTAAAGGAAATCGTCCACACTTGAGTACGCGAGCTTCGTAAATTCCTTTTTTTCCGCCATTATGCCATACTCCTTTAGTGCACCTGCATACCGCTGAGGATTTCCCTGACTAACTCAGCCGCTTCGGCGGCGTTTGGGGAATAGTAGTCAGCGCCGACCGTTTTGGCGAAGTTGGAGTTTACGGGCGCTCCGCCAATCATGATTTTGTATTTGTCGCGAACCGCAGCGGTTTCAAACGCCTTTATTACATCTCCAATCGCCGGCATCGTCGTAGTCAGCAGAGCGGAAATCGCAACAATGTCAGCGTCGATTTCCTCCGCTTTTTTGACGAAGATCTCGTCGGGGACGTCCACGCCTAAATCGCATACCGTCGCGCCGACGCCGCGCATCATCGTGGCGACGAGGTTCTTGCCGATGTCGTGCAGATCCTGCTTGACCGTTCCGATGACGACGGTACCGATGGGTTTTACCCCGGCGGCAACGAGGTGCGGCTCAAGGATTTTGAGCCCCTGTGACATGGCTCTGGACGCCACAAGCATTTCGGGAACGAAAATACGGTTGTTCTTGAAGTCGTCGCCGACTACCGCCATTGCGGCAATGAGTCCGTCGTTCATGATGTCAGCCGGGGATAACCCGTCCTCCAGCGCTTGCTTTACCAGCTCTTTGACGAGCTTCGCGTTGCCGATTTGGACGGTCCTTGATATTTGCTCAAGCATTTTGTGTCGTTCCTCATTTGTCCTTGTTCGGCGGCATACCTTCGTAGCGCTCTCTGCGGACGTATTTGTTGACCGGGTCAAGGGGCATGGACCTCGCGCCCTCGAATTGCTCGACAATTCTGTCAGGCTTGCCATCCCGCCTGATTGTCTCAAGAAAATTCTGTTTGGCGCATAGCATTGTGGCGACCCCGACGAAGATTTGCTGCAAGCACGGGTAAAGAACACATGGGTTGGGGCGAGCTTGCGAACCCCAACTTCGGCATGATCGTTCAACTGTTTGCGTTGGGGAGAGCGAAGCTCACCCCAACTTATGCGCTATGCGCTCAACACGCATGGAAACCACTCCAGTCAAAATTGTATTTGATTAAAAACAGTTAAAAAAAGCCGTCCACACCATAATTGTGGCTTATGCCACAGTGTCTCCCAACGGGATTTGATATGTTTTCAAGAAAACAACCGGACTTACGGCCCGGGGAATTCAGGAGGCAATGACTAATGGCAGATGGCAGCGTAATCTTTCGTCTAGCCGAAGAGTGCGGCTTTGAGCATTTCGGGCCGCTGGAAATATCGGCTTTGGAATTCCTGCCGGAGGTTCGCCAAATGTGCGCCGCCAACCTCTGCCAGGCATATAACCGCAACTGGACGTGCCCTCCCGCCTGTGGCACGCTTGAGGAAATCGCGGCAAAAACCAAGGAATTCCATAAGGGAATTCTGGTACAGACGACCGCCGAACTGGATGACGACTTCGATTATGACACCATGACGAAGGCTTGCCGGATGCAGAACGCGCGTTTTCAGAAGCTGATTTCAAAATTGCGCGGGCACTGCTCGAGACTCCTGCCCATGGGGGCCGGCGGCTGTAAAATCTGCGAAGTCTGCGCCTATCCGGACGAGAAGTGCCGTTTCCCCGACATGGCCTTTCCGTCGATGGAAGCTTACGGCCTGTTCGTCTCCGCAGTGTGCGAGAAATCCGGCGTCAAGTATTATTACGGCAAGGGCACAATAACATACACCTGCTGCCTATTATACGAATAATCCCGGAAGCGCCGGGATTTCCCATTTGTCTGACAAGGCTTTCGCCATTATTACGTTTTTAATAACGCTGACGTTCAGCGGTATTTCCCGTATGTTTTGACGGTGTCGAACAGCGTTTCGACGTTTTCGGGTTTGCAGTCGTCCATACTCTCGCCAAAATCGAATATGTATCCGCCGCCGGGCGCGCAGATGTCCATATTACGCTTGACCTCGTCCCTGACCTTGTCCGTCGTCGCCGTCCTGAGCAGTTCCGCCTGGATACCGCCGGAAATACAGGCGTTCGCGCCGACAAGACGTTTGGCTTCTTTCATATCGACGTCCTCGAAGTGTATCCACACCTTGCCTCTCGGCAGCTCCGTCAGGTATTTGAGACGCGAATCGTATTTGCCCTCCGTATAGATCCACGGGGTATGGCCCATGTCGATGAGAGCCATGATCAGACGCTTGAGCGTATCCCAGTAGAATTCTCTGTATTGAGCGTCGCTCATGAAGCCGTCCATGCCCTTGTGCATGGGTATGTAGACGAATCTGCCGTTTGAATATTTCGCCTGAGCCAACGCGCCGTACAGCGAGCCGGGATAGAATTGCTCAATGGCTTTTTTCATCTCGTCAGGCTCGGCGATAATGTCTTGAAGCGACAGGATTGTTCCCCGCAGGTTGTTGCTGAACGTGTCGAACGCGGCGACGGTCGTCGCTTTCATCACGAGCGGGAATCCCAGCGCCTCGAGCTCCGCATTGAACGCCGCAACCTCGCCGTAGAATTTTGCGGCGAGTTGTCCCGCCTCGGAAAGAGTTTGAAACGCTTTCATGACCTCCGGGTTCAAAAACTGCATCGCGAACGACAGCGAACCCCAACCAAGGCAGTTTTTGAAGCTGAGATTTTCGAGGGCCTTCATGGAGTTGAACGCCTTGGGCAGGTATTTGTTGATAATCCATCCGCTCATGTCGCTGTTGAAGGCGGGGTATTCCGTTTCCTCATCCTCGAGAATGGGGAATTCTATGAACTGGCACATTGAGTCGTCGCCCAGCTTGCCGGTTTTCCTGCCCGCCCACTCAAGCCACGTTGGGTCGAGCTTGTCCAAAAACCGCCCCTGTCCGACGCAGACGGAACTGTAACCCATTGTCATGTCTGGTTCAAAGTGGGTCACGTATTTTCGTATGGCGTCCTGTGCCTTTGAGACGTCGTACATGACGTCCGCCATCGAGTATCCCGCCCAGCGGTAGGGAAATGTGGAGTAGAACGGAATGCAGGGCACCCGGTCCGGTTCTTTCAGGTCAATCGCGTCGTTGACCCTTTTGAGACGAGCGTCGTACGCGGTTTTTGCTTCTCCTGCCGGACCGTCCGGTATATTTTGTTCCCAACTCATACGGATTAAATCTCCTGTTCTATGATTTCTCTCTGTGGTTTCGTTGGTCAAGCGCCGAATACCTCCCTGTTGTATTTGTCGATTTCGTCGTTGATGAACAAGTCCGTGTTCGGATGTATCGCGCCGGGTCCGCCGTATGTGATGCAGGGTATGAAGTGACCTTGCGGGCAATAGGTTTCAAGGGCGCGGCGGGTCTCACGGCGGATTTCCTCTTCCGTGGAGTTGGCGCGGTCAACCATGGCGGCGTCTATGCCGCCCATGAGCGCCATGCGTCCGTCGAGTCGTTTTTGAATTGAGACGATGTCGTTTTCGGGTATGATTCCCTGCCAGACGTCGATATGCAGGTCAAGCATATCCTCGACGATTTGTTCCATAAAGCAGTCGGCGTGGTGCATGATGATAACGCCGTTGTCGTGGAGGCAGTCATACCCCTTGACGCAGTTCGGCTTGATGAATTCCCGCCAGACGTCCGGCCGCATGAAGAGATTCGTCTTGCTTCCCCAGTCGTCGTGGGCGAGGTAGATGTCCGGCTTCGCGTATTGGACGGCGAGCTTGTAGTTCTCAAAGCGGTGTTCTCCGATTGCCTCGCAGAGATCCGCCATCGCTTCAGGTTCGGTCATGAGATTGATAAAAGTGTCCTCAAATCCCATAAGGAAATGCAGACGCTCGAATATGCCCTGCGGCGCCAGAAACATGACAAGCTGATCCTGACTTCTGGCTTCTTCGATTTTTTTCAGAAAAGGCTCCCATAATTCGTCGCCCGAGCAGTTCGCGATAATGTCCGGAACGGCGGTGAAGTCGCGCCAGCGGGTGATGTCGCGGATGACCTTTGTTTCCTCGTTGACCACTGGCATGGCGGCGATGTCGCCTTTCGGCCAGACCATTGTCGTTCCCCATTTGTCCTTGTTCGGCGGCATACCCTCGTAGCGCTCGCTGCGGACGTATTTGTTGACCGGGTCAAAGGGCATGAACCTCGTACCCTCGAATTGCTTGACAATCCTGTCAGGCTTGCCATCCCGCTTGATTGTCTCAAGAAAATTCTGTTTGGCGCTCAGCATTGTGGCGACTCCGACGAAAAGCGACACCGACGAAAACCTGCTTGGCGAGCGAGCCCCACCATTTGGTATGGAAACCACCTTGGCTGAAGTTAGTTTCTGATCAAGATTGTATTTGATTAAAAACAGTAAAAAAGCCGTCCACGCTGCAATTGTGGCTTATGCCGCAGTGTTCCCAGCGGGATTTGATATGCTTCATGACCTGCGGAGCAAACGGCAAAAAAAAGCCGCCCCTGCGGGCGGCTGGTTTACAATACAGTTCTTGCTGCAAGTCTAAGTATGGGTAAAGATCAGCCTTATCACCTTATCAGAGA